>JAYTAP010000108.1:0-37601 GCA_043737475.1 Sphingomonas sp. | reverse complement strand
CATCGAAGTGCCGCGCATGCGCAGCATGGCCGACCCGACCGCACCCGGGGGACCAATCAGGATCATCGTCGATGCGACTGATCCGCTGCTGACGATGGCCACTATCGCTCGCATCGAGAGCGCATATCACGCTGACCGCGTCAGCCGCAGCGACATGGCCGACGCTGGGCCCGGGCTGCACATCGAGCGCCTGTTCAATCCCGATGCGCGGAGCGACTGGACTTATGCACCGGCACTTGCCGGCGTCACGGTGATGATCGCAATGGTCATGCTCGGCAGCATCGGCATCGCGCGCGAACGCGAAGGCGGGTCGTGGGAAACGTTCCGGTCGCTGCCGGTCAGCCCTGCCGAACTCATTGCCGGAAAATTGGCACCGCATGTGCTGATCGGAACGCTGCAAGGTTTGCTGGTCTTGGTGACGGCGCGTCTGCTTTTTGCATTGCCGCTGCCCGCCGCGACCGTCGCCTTGGTCCTGCTGCTGCCGTTTTTTTCAGCTGCCCATTATCTGATCGGTTTCGTCATTTCAGCGCGCGCAACGACGCAGCTGTCGGCCTTGCAAGGCGCGGTTGCTTTTTACTTGCCCGCAATGCTGCTCTCGGGCTTTCTCTACCCGTTCGAAACGCTGCCCCACTGGGCGCAGATCATCGGCAACATCTTTCCCCTGTCGCATTTCATCAGAGCAGCGCACGACGCCGTGCTGCGCGAACGTGATTTTATCTCGGTGCTAGGCCATGGCGTGCCGATGATTGCGTTTTTGGCGGTCGTCTTGCTGCTCGCGCTCTGGGCCTGCCGGAAACAGTCGTCGGACTTGTAACCACCGGCACGGTTCCGGCGAAAGGCTGTCGTCAAACAACAGCAGGATCAGCCGATGTCATTCCTCCGTTCCGCCGCCTTCGCATTCACGGCCGCCATCGCCGTCGTCCAGTCCGCAGTCGCCGCCGAATTCAAACCGTTCGACCGCGCGACATTCGACGCCGCGCAAAAGGCGGGTCGCCCCATTCTGATCGAAGTAAATGCTTGGTGGTGCCCCGTCTGCGCCTCGCAATCCAAAACCATCAAGAACACAGTAGCCGCACCTGCTTATGACAAACTGCTTGTCCTGCGCATCAATTACGACAAGCAGAAAAGCGAATGGCAGGCACTCGGCGTTCAAAAGCAATCGACGCTGATTGCATTCAAGGACGGCCGTGAGCTGGGCCGCGTGTCCTACATTACTGACAAGGCAAAGATTCAGGCGCTTCTTGCCACGACTACGCGCTAAGTGATGTCGACTGGTCTGTCCCCCGTCCTTGCCTTTGGTGCAGGGGCGCTCACCATCCTGTCGCCTTGCGTGCTGCCGCTCGTGCCGATCGTGCTGAGCAGCGCTGCACAGCGCCATCGCTTCGGCCCGCTGGCACTGACGACGGGGCTCGTCCTGTCATTCACGATTGTCGGGTTTCTCGTGGCAACGCTCGGCGCGTCGTCGGGGTTCGATGGCGAGAACATCCGCATTTTTGGCGCGGTTATGCTTGTCGCTGCCGGCGTCTTTCTATTGTCCGCACAAGCGCAGGCCCTGGCGACACGAGCGGCCACGCCACTGGCTGACTGGGGCAATGCGCGCCAGAATAGCTTCGAGCGCTTCGGCCTTGCCGGGCAGGCGGGGATCGGCGTCCTGCTCGGCATTGTATGGAGTCCGTGCGTCGGCCCGACGCTTGGCGCAGCAACCGTGCTTGCAGCACAAGGCGAAGATCTGGGTGAGGTTGCGCTCGTCATGCTGGCATTCGGCATGGGCATCGCCACGGTTCTCCTTGTGCTGGCCACGTTAACGAGGTCCGCGCTCGGCCGCTGGCGCGGGCGCATGATGGCAACCGGCCAACGGGGAAAAACCGTGCTTGGGGGATTGCTGGTCGCGGTCGGCATCATGATCTTCACCGGCGTCGACCGCATCGTCGAGGGCGTTCTTGTCACGGCATCGCCCGAATGGCTGACCGAACTGACAACGATGATATAAGAAAAGAGCAGGATTTGTTTCCTCAAATGTTGGAAATGTCACTTTGAAAATAGGCTATTACAACTGGATTTACGTCATGCTTGGAGCCGTGGGCGGACCCGACATTTCATTCAAAAAACCGACCTGTCGCAGCGTAGCAAATTTCCTCCGGTTTATTTTGCCCGTTTATAGTTTTATCACTTGAGTTGATGCTGCCGGCCTTGTCCAATTCGATTGGCACAAGACAATGAGGTAAGAGTTTTTCAACACAATTGATGTGTTTTAACGTTGAATTATAGATATCAAACATCCACTTATGAAGATTAAATGTGCAAAAGTTAGGTATAAACGCATTTGTTCTATATGAAAAATTATATCGAAGTTGTCTTATTTTTATTTGGTAATATCGGCCAAATCTGTTGGCATATTGAGATTCTTTGTTAAACTATTGAAACTGATGAGCAGGTAACTATCGGGAGATAGCAAATATATGTCTGGTTCAATATACTCTTACTGACGGTTTGCTACATTTTGGCAGTAATCGGAGCTTTCAGCTTATACGAAGGGTATCGATATGACTCTGAATCGAGCTGCATTATTTCTTGCATTGTGCACCGCAAGCTGTGCGGCGAACGCCCCTGTTGCCGCGCCCAACGCTTCACCAACACCGACACCACCGATAGCTCAGCCGGTCCCGCCTGCACCGTCACCATCAACGTTTATGCCGTCGCCGATTGCGGTTCCAAACATTCCGACATTCCAAGCGAATGTTACGAGTTTCGGTGCTGTGCCCGACGATGGCATTGATGATACCGCGGCGATCCAGCGCGGGCTCGATGCCGTGAATGCGACCGGCGGCGGCACGCTCGTTTTTGCCGCAGGGCGCTATGATGTTTCGATCATTCCTGCGCTCCGTCGCGCTCTGACATTGTATCCCAAGCTGCGAATGTTGGCGCGGCCCGGCGCAGCGGCCGCGATCCGGCTTTCTGACAATCAGCCAATTTACGAAAGCGTCATGGCAACGACCAGCTATCCGACCCGGCTTGACGATGCTGAATTCATCGGGATGACCTTCGATGCCAATGGCTTGGCCAATTCGGTGCGCAATGCCGAGGAAACCAATGGCGACGCCGCCGCGCAAACCGCCAACCCGACGTTGCGATACTTCATCCGCAGTTTTGCTGGATCACGTGTACGGATCGCCGACACCAATTTCCTAAATGCGGATGCTGGCAACACCGTCAGCTTCAACGGCAACGCAACCAGCGATGTCATTATTGAGAATTCAAAGTTCCTAAACGTCGGCAGCGCACTGATCGATCATGATCATTCCAGCGTTTACTTCGATGGCAAGCGCATTCGTCTTTCGAACAATGAATTTCGTGGGCGCAACGGAGCAGGCACAATAGGTGCGCGCACGGCGATCGAGACGCACGGCGACGATGTCGAAGTGCGCGATAATGTCGTCGACGGCTTCCTGCAGGGCGTAAATGTTGTCGGCCGGACAAGCGACCCGTCGCGACAATTGATGGTGCGGAACCGTTTTATCAATGTCGCAGTCGGCATCAACATCTGGCCCTTGGCCGATGCCGCGACAAGACCAGCATTCGTCGCGCTGATCATCCGCGACAACGATATCACGATCAATGCAGCTGCCTGGTGGCGATCGTCTGCGATGGTCGTCGGGCTTGCCGCCGGAATTCACTTCGAAGCCGCGATCGCGCGGGCGCGGCTCGACCAGCTCGATATCCTCGACAATCGAATCACGTTCATGCCATTTTCCGGCGAGCGCGCCGATGCGGACCGCTTTTCGGTCGGTATCGGCGTGCGCGGTGTCGAGGATATTCTTGCAGTTTCCAGCCTCAACGTCTTGCGCAACACGGTGGCCGGCGCGATTGGCCCCTGCATTTTGAGCACTGCGCTCGTCGGACCTGCGGGGTTGTCCCAAATCGCCGACAACGATCTGAGCGATTGCGCACGCAGCCGGTTTCTGGTCGGCGCGGGTAATACTCTTCGTACGGGAATAGCAATCGGCGGCACGACCGCAAATCTGACGGTTACGCGCAATCGCATTCGGGCGAGCGGGGCCGTACCTGTGACTTTGACCGGTGTGCTAACCGGATCAGCATGCACTGCCAGTTGCAGGACGAGCAACAACATCGTGTCCGGGATTGATCAACCGGCTCTGAACCCTGGAACAGGATGGGTAACAAACTGACAAAACTTTGTGAGTGTAACGCGTAACTAACGTCGGTAAGCGCCAAAATTTCGGCCGTTCGAGGACCTGTTTAACTAGACCACGATGTGCCGTTCATTCATCCGTCGCGACCTCGGAGACGAGCCGGACATGCCTCGTCCCCAGTTGTGATTGCCCAAACAGAGCTTTGTCCGATCCGTTTTGCACGGCAAGCAAACGGCTCCGCCTTGCGCCTACTATACGTACGGGCGGGATGCGTATTGCTGACTGTGCCGCCAACGAAGCCAACGACGTCCGCCAACAGTCCGTGAAATTGACTGGCCGCAACAGTCGCTGCGGCCCTACCTACTTCGCGGTATGAAATTCTGCGTTGAATATATGTTGCTGCGTCGCACCGCGGTGGCTGCAACACGCAGGCTCGATCGGTGGTGCTTGCATCCCCTTGCAATACCGGCTTTGATGCAACGATGGGACAGGAGACAGCACGGCGCGACCAGTCTGGGATTGCGCTGCTGCGCACGGCAACGGTTGACGACGTCGATGGTGTCCTTGCGCTCGCGCAGGCCTGGGCGAGCGGATTGACCAACCTTCCCCCCGATCGCGGCATGCTTGCAGGTCGGATCGTGGCGGTGTCAGGCATACCTCCACGCGTCGGTGCCGAGTGGCCGTTCTACAGTTACCGGCTGACGCGGCAGGCGGGCAAGTCACGCGCCGTCGGTCGGGCCAAGGCGCAGACCCTGCGCAATCTCGTCAACGACTTCGACGGCGAGACCGAGGTCGGCATGTTGTTCGTCGACCTGGTGATGCGCGGCAGCGCCCTGGCCGCGCTCGCCGCGCGGGGGCGGTACCTCTTCATCGCGGCGCACCGGCCCTGGTCCGGCCAGCGCGTCATGGCAGAGCTGCGTGGCTGGCAGGATGCCGACGGCCGATCGCCGGTGTGGGAAGTGATCGGTCGGCATTTTTACGACATGGATTTCAGCGACGCCCACCGGGCCGGTGCACTGACGAGGAACCTGTTCATTGCTGATTTGGGGCCGCGGTATCCGCTTTACCTCGCCTTGCTGCCAAGTTCCGCGCAAGCTGCGCTCGGGCGTCCGCATGACGAGGGCAAAGCGGCATTCGACATGCTCATCGCCGAAGGGTTTCGCGCAGGAGATTATGTCGACATCTTTGACGGCGGGCCGACCGTTGCTGCCGATATCGACGCGGTGCGGACGGTGGGCGAGGCCCGGCGGTTGACTTTCAGCAAGTCTGGAGCAGACAGCCAGCGAGCACTAGTCGCGGCCGGCAGCGGCGCTGCGTTCCGCGTGGCTCGCGGGCTTGTCAGGCCTGAAGGCTTGGTCGATACAGCGCCCGTCAACGTGCTCGACCTGTGCGTGGGCGATGAGATGCTGGTCGTCGCGGCGTGACGGTCGCGACTGCGCCCTTTGCGCTGCCCGCACGCCCGGCGGTTACCTGTATTCGCCAGCGTGAGATGGCCGAGCTTCGCCGCGGACCGGCCGAACGCACGCAGCCACTTGCTGGCTATGATGCGCATTATGGCGATATCGTCGATTATATCGTGCGGATCACCGAAGAAATCTGGCGCGACCGGGCGATCGGGCGTATTTATGAGACTTACGACGCGAGCTGCACGATTTACGGCGCGAGCGGTGTCATCCGTTCGGTAGAGCCCGTTGTCGCCGCGACGATCGCATCGCTTAATGCCTATCCCGATCAGGTAACCGATCACGTCAACATCGCCTGGTGCGGCGACGAAGCAACGGGCTTCTATACCTCGCACCTTGGGCTGTCGCGTGCGACCAACCTTGGCGCGTCGGAGTTCGGTCCTGCGACCGGCAAAGCCGTGTCGAGCTATTTCGTTGCAGATTGCGTGAGCAGCGACAACCGCATCCACACCGAATGGCTGATGCACGATAGCGGCGCGGTGCTCCGCCACCTCGGCATCGATGCGCACGAGACGGCCAGGGCGCTGGCCGTCAACCCGTCAACCTACGTCGTCGATCTGCCAACGCGGCTCGCAGGACAGGCGCCGCGGCGCTGGTACCAGGGGCCGAACACAACCCCGGCGGGTTGGGCACATCATCATTTCGACGAGACGTGGAATGCAAGGCGGCTCGAGCACTTGCCATTCCATTATGCCGAGGGTGCCGTCGCCCATTGGCCCGGCTGTCGCGAGGCGGTCGGACCGCGTGCGATCGGCGGGCTTATCATTGCGCTGTTGACGAGCCTGCCAGACGCCGTCGTTCAAGTCGAACATGTTTGCTGGTCGGAGGAAACCGACGGCGTTATTCTCGCGGTGCGCTGGCTGCTGCAGGGAACGACCAAGGGCGGCGGGATGCTTGGCAATGTGCCCGCAGGCCGCTTGATTGCAATGCGGGGCAGCACGCACTTGCGCTTCGGCGATGGCCATGTGGTGGAGGAATGGACAGTGTTCGACGAACTCGCCGCTCTGGTCCAGGCCTACCAGCCATGACGATGCCGAAGCTGACACGCACGGAAAAAATAAACTACAGCCTGGGTAGCACCGCCGAAGCGATCGCTTTTACCGCAACCGCGTCGTTTCTCCTGATCTTCTACAATCAGGTGCGCGGGCTGCCCGCCGGTCACGTTGGGACCGCGCTTGCGGCTGGGTTGTTCGTCAACGCCGTCTTTGATCCACTCGTCGGATCATGGTCGGATCGAACGCGATCGCGCCTGGGACGACGGCATCCGTTCATGTATGCAGCGATCATTCCGTGCGGGCTTTTGTTCTGGGCGGTGTTCAATCCGCCGAATTGGGGCGAGACCGGACAGCTGATATGGCTGGCGGTCTGCTACACCATGTTGATGCAGGCGATGTCACTGTACCATACGCCGCACCTGGCACTGGGCGGGGAGATGTCAAACGACTATCTCGAGCGCACTAGCATCATGGGGTTCAACACGGTCTGCCTATGGCTGGGCGATACCATCGCTTGGGTCGTTTCGTTCCGGTTCTTTTTCGCAAGCACACCCGAGTTCAAGAATGGAGCGCTTGACCCGTCACGCTGGCCGGCGTTTTCGATCAGCTTTGGCGCGCTCATCCTGCTGCTGCTTGCCTATTCGAGCTGGTCGACGCGCAAGTTCATCCCGTATCTGCCGGTTCCCGCGACCGGCGCGCCGAAATTCGGGTTCGCCGAATGGATGCGCGATGCCGGGCGGGCGCTTGCAAACCGCAATTACGTCGTGCTGCTCGTGGGGCTGTTCTTTCTGTCGATGATGGTTGGTGTGCGCTCGGGGTTGTCGCTCTATACACTCAGTTATTACTGGCAGCTCAGCAACGACCAGATTGGCCTGTTCGTGATCGGCAGTTTTGCCGGCTATGCCTTTGCCGCGACTGTCGTGAAGCGTGTTCATGCCCGCTTCGACAAGCGTTGGACGGGGGCTTTTGCGGTCGCGCTTTACGCGACCGGCCCGGCGATCGCGCCGCTGCTCGGCTGGCTGGGGATCATCAGTCACGAAACCGTTGGCATCATGTGGATCGTCCTGGCGCTCGGTGCGCTCGGGCATGTCGCCTTCAGCCTGATGACAACGACAGTCTATTCCGCGCTCGCCGACATCGCCGACGAGAACGAGCTGCGCTATGGACTGCGTCAGGAGGGTGTGCTTTATTCGACGCGCACCTTCTTTCAGCGGGTCGATCAGGCGTTGGGAACCGCGCTTGCAGGCTGGGTGCTGGCATTCATTGCCTTTCCTGCCAAGGCCACCCCGGGTGCTGTCGACGCCGGGGTTCTTTCCGATCTGGCGCTCGCGATCATACTGTCGACGATACCGGGACTGCTTGCGGCGGTCAGTTATGCATTTCTGCGTGTCACGCGTGAGACGCACGCTGCAACACGCGCCGCGCTCGATGCCAAGCAGGCAGAAGCGGCAGCCCCGGCCTAGCGATAGGCCTGCACGAGGACGGCGAGTTCGTCGAAGATCGTCCACTCCTCGACCACGACTGGCCCGGCAAAACGAAGGTGCGTCATACCCATTACTACAACAGCCCGCCCAGACGGGACCGGGCCCAGCAGCCCTCCCGATCGCGTTGTTCCCTCAAGCGACCAGCGTACTGCAACGATGACGCCGTCGGTCTCGTCGGACCAGCAGACATGGTCGACTCGGAGCACGGCATCGGGGACGCTCGCCAGAAGTGCGATGATCAGCGACTGCAGATTGCGCTGTCCCTGCGCGACGCGACCGCCCGCCCAGTGCGCAACGACGTCGGGGGCATAGCTTTGCATCACATGATCGAACCGGCGCCCGTTCCAAAGGCGGTCGAAATGGCGGGCCGCCCAGCCCTCGACAGTATCGGTCGGGCCATTGTATCCCTTTCGCGGAGCCTGCCCGCTCAGCCGCGTTGGAGCACCAGCGATTTTCGTTTCGCTGCCCGGCACTGCTGCTAACCGCTGAGCGACCTCATGCAGATCATATCCCATCTGCCGCACAGCCACCGAATTGTCGCGGACAAGCCATTCGGTATGGATGCGGTTGTCGCGGCTGATACAGTCGGCGACGAAGAACCGACCAAGCCGACGATGCGTCGCAGGGCCGTAATCGGATGCGGCGTGGTTGGTCGAATGCGCGAAACCGAGGTGCGAAGTATAGAATCCCGCGGCATCGTCGCCGCTCCACGCGACGTTCAGGTGATGCGTTTCGCCATCTGGCCCGGCGTGTATGCCCATCGTTGTCGAGGCGATTACCTCCTCGACCGAACGAACGACGCCGTTCGTCGTATAGACCGTGCAGCTGGCGTCATAGGTGTCATAGATCCGTCCGACCGCGCGGTCGGTCCAGATTTGCTCGGTGATACGGATGATATAATCGACGATATCGGTAAATTCGTCCTCGAACCCCGCCAGCGGTTGCGTCCGCTGACCGGTCGGCACCAGCAGTTCGGCAGCATTGCGCTGACGGACGCGCGTGACGGATGGCCGGTCCGGAAGGACGAAAGGAAGAACAGTGTGCACAATCATCGCTCCCTCGAACTCCCGTTCCAACCCCGCCCGACGGCATCCGACTAGAAGCGGTAGCCGAGGCGGATGCCATAGGTACGCGGATCCGAATAGGTACCCTGCGCCGACAGCGTACCCGTCGTGATGCGCCCCAGCGTCGCCCGGTTGGTCAAGTTTTGGACGAATCCTTGCAATGACAGGCCGTCGGCGGTCCGCAATGTCAGCCGCGCGTCGACCTTTATATAGGCTGTCTGGATGACGTTCGGCGCCGAGGCACTGAGCAGAAAGTCGCCGGAGTAGAGCGCATCGACCTCGGGCGTCAACGACGCACCATCACCCAGATCGATGTCATAGCTTGCGCCCAGCGTCCCCGACCAGTCGGGCGTGTTCTGCACGCGCGTCTTCTGCCCGAACAGCAGCGAGTCGTAACCGGTGATTGCGCCAGCCGAGTTGCGGATCGGCTTGAACAGCTCGGGATTGGTGAACGGGTTCGGGAAGAACCCGCTGCCCAGCCCCGCGCGGCTTTCGATCAGGTTGGTGGTGCACGGCCCCGACCCGGTGGAGATTGTGCACAAACCGCTGGTGAAGATGCCGAGCGGTGCGACGGTGTTGCGCGCACGCAGATAGGTGAGCGCACCCCGCAGCGTCAGCCGTGACACCGGCTTGACGATGAACGAGACTTCGGCGCCCGGAGCCTCGGTGTCGCCCGAGTTCGCAATCGTTGCGATCCCGATGCCAGCAGTTCCGGTCTGGACGATCTGCGTCCCCTGCACCTGGTTGTCGGTGTACTTGTTATAAAATACCGCCGCGTTGAGCTGCAGTCGGCGATTGAAGAAGCTGTTCTTCGTCCCGACCTCGATCGCGCGCACGCGCTCAGGGTTGAAGGTCCCGAACTCACCCTGCGGGACGGTGGTCGTCAAGAATGGCGCACCGAAGCCGCCCGACTTTACGCCGGTCGAATAGCTGGCGTAGATAATACTGTCGGGCGAGATCTGATAATCGGCGGCGATTCGGTAAGTGAAATATTTGAACGTCCGCTGTCCGCAGCGCGTGACAAGGTAATTCGGCACAGTCCCGACGATTGTGTTTGATCCGACCGCCGCGAACGTGCCGGGCGTCAGGCCGCCGCAAGCCGCGTTGAAGAAGGTGGCGCGATTCTCATTGAATGGAAGCACCGCACGGTAGCCAGCGGCATTAGGAAACGGGATCGGCTGCCCGGCATTGGTTGCGGCCAGGTTTTGCGCTGCGACATAGCCCCCGACGAAGGAGACGAACGGGGTCACCTGCCCTACGTTCTTGTAGCCCTTTTCGTCGACGGTGTATCGGCCGCCGAGCGTGACCGTGAACTTGTTGTCAAACTTGTACGAGGCTTGCGCATAGCCGGCATAGGATTTCGTCCGCGCCGCCGCCGGAGCCGCACTGTCGGCCCCGGTGGTATTGTTGAGGTTACACGAAAACGGCGCGCTAAGCGGCGAAAAGGTGAAACCGCAACCCCCACCGTTGTTGTACAGCACAGGCAGTCCGTTCGCGGCCGCCGTCAACGTGGTATAATTGTTACCTGAAAAGACCGTTCCCTGGCCCTCGTTCACGCGGTCGAGCATGTAAAACGCGCCCACCGTGTATTGCAGCGGGCTGGTGGAGTTGGCGGACTGGAGCTGGACCTCCTGCGAGAAGGTCTTGGCCTTGGTGATAAAATAAAACTCAGAGAACGGGATCGGACTACCGTCGCCATCGCTCCGGTTCGAAGTGCTGAAATCGCTATACCCGGTAATCGAGCGAAGGCGGACGGCATCGTTTAGGTCGAAGTTGATCACCGCCGACGCGTTCTTCGCGTTGACGCGATTCTGCGCCGCGAAGTTATGGCGGATGGCATAGGTCGATGGAATCGGCAGCCCGATGTCGGCGCCGCCTATGTCAGCGATCCCGTCGCGGAACACCGGCGTAAACGGAACCAGTGCGCCTGTCGCATAGCTGCCGCCGTTGAAGCCGAACGGGAACGGATACGTAGCGCCGTTGAACGTCACGCTGCCACCGGGTGCACGGATCAGCGAGGGATCGACAATCGCGCCGATGTTCTTGGCATTGAACGAACTTAGCCCGCGATCGTTCTGGCTATAATAAGAGCCGCGCAGGATCATCTCGAACCGGTCGTCCATCCCCGGAGGAGCGATCCGCAGGCTGGCGCGAACGAACTGATAATTCAGGTCGCCGATGTCAGCGCGGCTGTTCTCGGTGCTCTTGTAGATCGGGTCATGCCGATCGACCGCTCCCGCGATGCGCAGCGCGATCCCGTCGGTGATGGGAAGATTGACGAACGCCTCGGCTTTCACGCGATCGAAGCTGCCGTAGATCAAGCCGAGGCCGCCATCCAACCCGTCGGTAGGCTTGGCGCTGGTCAGAGCGATGTTGCCACCGAGACTGTTGCGTCCGAACAAAGTGCCCTGCGGCCCCTTTTGCACTTCAACCCGCTCGAGATCGACGAACGCACCTGTCGTTTGCTGAAGGCGCGACTGATAGATTTCGTCGATATAAAAGCCAATGCGCGGATCGCCGTTCGCTGCAATGTTTTCCGTGTAGACGCCGCGGATCGCCGGGCGCGCTGCTGCGCCGGAGCGTCCGATACGGAGGCCTGGCACGGTCTGCTCAAGGCGCGTGATGTCGCGGATGTCAGCGTTGCGAAGTTCGGTTCCCGTGATTGCGGTAATCGATAGCGGCACCTTCTGCAGCGACTCCTCTCGCCGCTGGGCAGTCACGATGATGTCGGCGACACCCTCTGCAGAGTCCGCCGTCGGGGCCTGTGCCTGTGCGATCGCCGGGCTACTTGCAACTATCGCCATCAGTGCGACGCTCGTAAGCATCATAACACGGCTAGCGATCGACCCCAGTGGATTGCGCATCGTTTTCCCCCAATCGTTCATCTGTTCCGACGTGGAGGTTTATCGCCTCCCGGGGCGATTGCAAGCCCTTGCACACCAGCCGCCCAAACCTGCCTTCGCGCTATGGCTTGCTTCAGTACTGCGTGATGCGTTCCATCCGGCCGAGAACGTCGAGCCCCTGCACCGAAAGATAGTGCAGCAGGTCGATGAAGATCCAGTTTTCCGCCAGCTTGCCGTCAGCGATGCGATAAAGGTCGACGACGCGCATCTCCGATGGCGCGGGTCCCCTGGTCATGCCAAGATAACCGCCTGAATTGAAGACGGTGAGATTAGCCCAGCCGAAGAAACCACCATAATTGCCCTCGGCCATGCGGCACATATGGCCGTTGTACTTGTATCCCGAATGCAGCCCGTCGTGGAAGGGTTCGGAATGCTGCTTCAAATAACGGGGAATGGTGTACGTCGCCCCAATTCCCTCAGGACCCCACCAGATCATATCGTCGTGCCAGACGCGCCGCAGACGGTCCGACTCGGCGATCCCCAGTTCGGCGGATCTTGGGTTGGTCAGCAGCGCATTGATTGCGGCGAGCGAGCGCAAGCCCGTCGCTGCGTCTTGCTGGTCGTACATTAGCCCGTCATGCGTCAGCGGGCCGGGCTGCACCAGGTGAGCGCCCGTTTGTGGTGGCAGCGGATACTGACCGGCCTGCCGCATCAGGTGGAGCAGGTCGATAAACATCGCAGTCTCGGCGATCCGCCCGTCCTCGACCCGGTTGAACTCGACAAAGCGGATCATGACGATCTTGCCGGTTGGCCGGATCGCGAGAAACGGCTTGTCGAACAGCGCCATCAGATGCCCCATCTGCACAACCCAGCGCCCGCCGACCGAATCGACATCGTTCAGCCCTGCCATGAAGATGTCGGGTCGCCGCTGGATGTGCATCATCGACGTCAGCAGCGGTTCCCAAAAACGCGCGGCTACAGCCTCAGCCCCGACCTGCTCGTAAAAGGGGTGCATCCCGCGCCAGTGCCAGTCGGGTGCCGTATAGCGTGCGAGTGTCGCTGCCACGGTGGTCGCCGATGCCCCTGCAAGCGCGTCGTGACAGGCAAGGACAACATCTTTCTCTGCTTGAAAATCGCTCACGACACCCCCTCGAGCGTAAGAGCAGGGATCGCTGCAAACGCTTGCAACATTTTGCCAACTTGTTTGTGTCTGCGCAAGGCCAACCGGTATCGGGCGCATAGTCCGCCGCAAACGTTTACCCGCACGCAATGCCTTATTTGCATGCCTATTCGGCAAGCGCTAGGTCATAAGGCCCATGCGGCGCTTCCCGTCGCCGTGGTATGTTTGTGCAAGGCTGTAATAATGAGCGCAGTTGGGCGACGTCCGCGGCACGCCGGAGCAAGCGGAGCAAAAGAGAAGCGCCGACTGACCTCGCAGGACGTGGCTCGGGTTGCGGGTGTTTCGACATCGGCGGTTTCGCGTGCCTTCACCCCCGGTGCGAGCGTCGCTCCGGCCAAGCGCGCGCACATTCTGCGTGCTGCGCGCGAACTGGGATATCGGCCCAACGTCATGGCGCGTGCGGTCGCGACGCGGCGCTCGAACGTCGTTGGTCTCATCCTTTTCAATGAAACCAATCGTCATCATCCGGGTGTTCTGCTTGGCTTGTCGCGCGCTTTCTCGACCATTGGCATTCGCGTCATGCTTTTCCTGCTCGAGGACATGAGCGAGATTGGCGCCATCACCGACCATATCCTGTCCTATCAGCTCGATGGCGTCGTAGCGGCCGCACCGATACCGCAGGAGCACCTAGACCACCTGGCCGAAGCACAAGTGCCGCTGCTTTTCTACAATCGGCCCGGGGTCGATGGCTTCGCCTCCGTCAGCTGCGACCATCACGCCTCGGGTATGCTAATCGCGCGTCACGTGCTGGCGTCGGGCGCCCGCCGCTTCGCGCTGATCCGGTCCTATGCCCAAGCATTCGTCGGTAACGAACGGATGCGCGGGGTTGAGGAGGAGTTAGCGCGCGTAGGCGGACAAGTCGTCGCCGATTACCGCGGCGACTTTGACTACGACCGCGGGGTTGCCGCGGTGCTCGACTGGGCGCGACGCGACATCACGGATTACGACGCGGTCATCGCTGCCAACGACATGATGGCGATCGGCGCAAAGGACGCTCTTGTCCACAAGCTCGGCAAGCGCGTTCCAGCAGACGTCATGGTCGCCGGCTTCGACGGAGTCGAGGCGACGCGCTGGCTCAGCCATGACATCGCATCGGTCGATCAGCCGATCGAACATATGGCGAAGGCAGCGGTCGAGATGATGGCATTGCGTATCGGCAACAGTGTTTTGCCAGCAGAACGTCGCCTTTTTCCTGGACGCCTTCAGCCAGGCGGACTTGCCGACATATGACAGCCGATTACCGGCGGGATGGATCACGTGGAAAGCCGACAGGGCAGCAAATGTTGCTGGCCCGGGCTGCGCGATTGCAGAAGAAGGACGGCAGGGTTAAGTTGCTAGAGCGCCAAAACCCATGACTGCCTTGTAACTTCTAGCGCAGCTGGTAGCTAATTCGACGGCAGCTCCCGCCAAAAAAGCCACCGTCCAGTTAGCTAATCGGGCATCCCGAAACTAGCCATTCGTTCAATTTGCATTTTTTCACTGCCTACGACTGCTTTCGGGGATCAGATCAAGTAGTGTCAATGTCGCAAATTTGGTGGAGAGCAGATATTGACCGCTCAATTAAGGGGCTTCTCCATGAAAACCAAGTAGGGCATCAATTGCGCTGGGTATTCTTGGTAAGGCTTGATGGGTTTGAACCCCATGGACTCATACATGGAGATTGCCTCGGTTAAGCGGTTGCCAGTATCCAACTGCATCGTGGCGTAGCCGTCGGAAATCGCCGCCTTGATCAGGGCATCCGACAGCTTTCTGCCGAGCCCAGAGCCTCTTGCCCCATCCGTGACATAGAGGCGCTTAAGTTCGCAAACGGTGTCAGAAAGACGGCGGTAGGCCCCGCCTGCCACAACACTATCGTCCCCTTTGGCCAGCATGGTGCGTCCATCGGGTCGACCGTATTTTTGCGCCAGTCCCGTTAGCTCTTGTTCAAGAGCCTGATAGCCGAATATCTCTTCGACAAACCACGGCATGTCTTGGTAACGCTCACGGCACCACTCTACATAAGCGCGGCAAACGCTTCCAAAGGCTTCGAAGTCTTCCAGTGTCTCCGCCGCCATCAGCGTCGGTTCGTTTCCCCGAGCCTTCATGAGCCTCCGCCCGATTCAGTCGAGAGACGATACTCCGTGCTAGCCAAGAAGCAATTAGGAACCGCACGCGCCTTGTCTGCTATGTTGTTAGTTTCCGGACAGGCAGCTCATATTCGACGGAGCGCGAATGCTGATGCTAAAGGCGAGCAGTGTTTGATGGCAAAGTTTGCTAACTATGCTGATGTTGGATGGGTAGAGAAACGTCGTTAGAACCATCCCTTCGTTCATTGGCATTTTGCGCCCCCATTGCAGTGTGATACGCGCACACCTTGAAGAGGTGCTTATGAAATTGCTTATCGGAATCGGTCTATCGCTCCTGATGACCGGGATTGTTCACGCACAAACTCCAGCGTTCGATCCGCGCAGTTGGAAAGGCGAACATGTCGGAGTGCCTACGCAAGTTCTAACGATCGGCAGCACGCATCTTGGCCAGATGGCAAAACCGGTAACGCCTGACATGCTGGCACCATTGCTTGACAAGCTGGCATCCTTCAAACCCGACATTATTACGCACGAAGGGCGCAGTGGTGAGCAATGCGACGTGCTCAAACGCTACCGCGCGCGTTATCCCGGAATGTTCGACACCTACTGCTTTGATACCGCCGAGGCCGAGAAATCGACAGGTCTAACCGTTCCAGCGGCTATGGAGCAGATTGAAAAAGCACTGGCATCCTGGCCGGTTCGGCCCAGCGCCTCGCGGCGCCGCCAATTGGCTGCCTTTTTTCTCGCAGCTAATGACAGGCCCTCGGCGCGCGTTCAGTGGCTCCAGCTGCCTGCCGTCGAGCAGAAAACGGGTGATGGGATCAACGAAGCACTTCTCAAGATAGTAACACGTACAGGCGCGAAACCAAACGAGGTGTATGACATAGTGGTCGTGCTCGCTGCACGGCTTGGTCTTCGAAGGGTATACGCAGTCGACGATCACACGGCAGACAGCATCCAAGGGTCGGCAGGGCCAGGACTTGATGCTTTCCTCACCAAGTTTTGGGCAACAAGTGCAGAATTGCCGATCACTGCCGAAGTGACCCGGCAGGAAAATACCGTTGGTACAGGTGCCGACGTGCTTGAGCTCTACCGGTACATGAACCGACCGGACAGCGTTCGTGCCTTTGTCACGTTCGACTACAAGGCTGCGATGAAGGAGCCGTCGCCCGAGAACTATGGCCGCGCCTATCTCGCCTGGTGGGAAACGCGAAATTTGCGGATGGTATCGAACATACGCGCAGCGTTCGGGAACAGTGCCGGAGCTCGCGTGCTCAACATTGTCGGGGCGTCGCATAAAGCATATTACGATGCCTATCTCGACATGATGTCCGACGTGAAGCTTGTCGATGCCGAGCAGGCCTTGAAATAGGCTTTGCATCCATTGACCAACAACGCCTGATTCGCAATCCATCCGCCAAAGCCGATCGCGCCCACCCAAAACAGGATTAGGACATAGTCAGCAACAGCGATGCCTGGTCGGGTCCGGACGCGCGACGCACTCCACAGCGCGGCCATGAACATTCCCCAGTAGATCCACGGCGTCCACCAGGGTGGCATGATCCACAAACCCGCCAGATGCAGCGCCAGCAAAATTGCCGCTGTTCCGACGCTTTGGAATAATCTTGGCAGCTTGTGACGCGCAGGCAGGAACGCCAGCCAAAGCAACAACGCGAGCGGGAGCAGCAGCTCGATCAGCCAGAGCATGGGGAAACAACTATGTCCTGCTCGACCCTGCAGGTCTGGCCCAACCATCCGATTGCTCCCGGCGCATCGCGGAAGCAAATAACCGACAATATTGTCGGTCTTGAATTCACGGTAAGGTGCATTCTGATCTCCAGCGCACGCTCGCTGCACCCCCCCATTTCATGTACCACGCATTTGACCCGGTCACCATCAGAGCGTGCGCGGCGCGATCACCAGGTTCCTGAGTGCATAGCGTTCAAAAATTGCATTGCAGGACGGCAACTCCCTCGGTCGCCGCAATCGTACCGTTATGTCTGAAAAGTCTTCAGCGGCAGCCAAGCTATACAATCGGGGCCACTTTCGCCAACAAAGGTGATGTTCGGCTCGCTGGAACTTCCCGTTGGCAACGGTCGTTTGTTCATCAGCGTCGTACGCCGCGGGTTGGTCATCGATTCCGGAATGTGGGTAAATATGTGTACAGCCCTCTCGAAATTAATCCTCTAGCAGCATGACGATTGATTTCGATCAGTCCTCCACCACATGCTATGCAGAGCGTGCGGCGATGGCTGCCATATTTTTCATAAATATGTCTCGCTGGCATTCACCAGTGCATTTTCGAAACTGTCGATGACGCCGAGCAGGGTGCGTTCGCCTGCGCCATCACGGGTAGGGCAACATCACGCGGAAATTTATGGCGCTTTTCTCTGCCTGACTGGGGCCGAAGCTAAGGGGCTTGCAGCGAACGGAGTCGTCTGACAAATCGGTGTGATGCCACGCCTGAGACAAGTTTCCCGCGTCGATGCCGACCCGTTTGCCCAAGGCATTTACAGCCTGTTGTTCGGTGACCGCGATCCAGTTGCTGAACCGGGCACTGCGACAGGCACACCGGGCAACTGGTGGACCGTATTTGCCAATTCGCCCGATGCATTCCGCCACACGACTGAGGGGTTTCAATTCTACCGCTCAAAAAAGCGTAAGATCGACCCGGCATTACGCGAACTGGGTCAGCTACGCGCGGGCTTTGCGGTGGGCTCGCAATTCGTGTTTTCGCAGCACTGCAAACAGGCGCGTGATGTCGGCCTCGACGAAGCGAAGATTGCCGCGATCCCGGATTGGCAGGTTGCCGATTGCTACAGCCCGGTCGAACGCGCGGTGCTTGCGCTTGCCGATGCGCTGGCGCTCGACCGGGGCCGTGTCGGCGATGCGGTTTTTGCAGTGCTGAAGGCCCACCTCGACGACGAGACGATCCTTGAACTGACTTATGTGACTGCGACTTACGTGATGCACGCGACGATGGCGCGTGCGCTTCGGCTCGAATATGACGATGTGGATGATCGCGTCGTCGAAGTGCCCGCACCGTCGGACGCAACGATCGACGTAATGGCAATGGTCGACAAGACATGAGCTATCACCATCTTGCGCTTGCGGCGAAAGACATGCGCGCGATCCATGCTTTTTACGAAGACGTGATGGGTTTCGATCTCGTGAAGGTCGAAGTCGGTCCTTCGCCCGGTGGCGGATGGGCCAAGCATTATTTCTACCAGATGGGAAAAACCGACAGCTTCATTGCATTTTGGGAAATGCATGGCGTGCCCGGTAGTGACAATTTCGAACCGAACCTGAGCCGCGCGGCGGGATTGCCCGACCACATCAACCATATCGCGTTCAGAGCTGATAGCATTGCCGAGCTCGATGCGCGACGCGCGTGCTGGACGGCGGCGAGCCTCGACGTGTTCGAGGTCGACCATAATTGGTGCCGGTCGATCTACACGCGCGACCCCAATGGCAATCTGGTCGAGTTCTGCGTCACGACCGGCAGCTTTACCGACGATGACCGTACCCGTGCCTTGGCCGCACTCAACGAAATTGAGCCGAATTTCTCACCGCCACCCGCCTCAACCAAAGTCCACCGCGGAGGCTAGGACTATGATCCCCGCCCACCCGAAGTCCCGCAGTTGTGCTGGACCGCGCTCCACTCGCGGTTAAGCAGCGTTGGCGAGGTTGCCTTCAGCAGTTCTAGCCATGGCAGGTCGTCTGCCTGCGCGAACGTTGCGGACATGAGAACACTAGTAAGCAATCGCTAATAGCAGCCGTCTATTTATGTCATTTACCCGACCGCTGCACGTCAACCCGATTGGTAATCGGGGCGGCAAGCGCTAGTCGGCCCTTGTAATCTTTCGTGCGTTCATGCTCCGGGTTCGTTGCAACCATAAAGCGACTGAGTTGCATTTCACGCCAGCCCTGCTTTAACGGCCGCCTCGCCCGAATAGAGTTTTCGCGAAATTGGGGAGGGCCGGGTCGCACCACCCTCCCCAAAGGCCGCGTCAGCCGTAGCTGACTGACACCCGCCGCCGTGCGCGCAGTGCGCCGCCGACAACGCCAAAGCCGATCAACATCATCGCCCAAGTCGCCGGTTCGGGCACTGCACCGGGTGTCGGGGGAGTGACGACGGCTCTGTCGTTGGTAATTCGAACGCCCAATCCCAACGCGCCTGACTGTAACCAGCGCCCGGATGACTGAAGGATGGCATATTGAGGAAGCGGACGAGGAGCGGGGAAACTCATAAAATTGCCACCGTTCGCAGTGGTCGAATAAACGACCCAATATTGCCCAGCCGCTAAATTCCAGCTTTGGCCAAACACGCCCTGCCACCCTCCGGTCGGTTTATTGGGCATCGTGTAATTGGCGGTGAACAGCAAGCCGGAAAACCCGGGATCAACCCCTCCGGTGAGAATTGAAATAGTGCCGATGCCGCCAACGCCGCGAACAAACCCCTCGACCGACGTGACAGTCGTCGCGGATGCCAAAGTGAATACGGCGGCCAGACTTTGAACCGAATTCAAACCCACGCCCCCAAGGGTTATCGGCGCCCCTGTATCAACGAGTATGGCCGCCGCCGCCGGCGTGGAAAATGCAGTGCCGGTCGCGAGCGTCGCCAGTATCAGTAAATTTTTGAATTTGATCATCGGAATGCCCCTTCTGTTTGTGTGAGTTAGCGGGTCAATTGGCGCCAACCCGCTGTTCGACTATAATTTTATGACGTGGCTGACGGTGACACGCCGCCGCGCGCGCAGGGTGCCGCCGATTGCCCCGAAGCCAATCAGCATCATCGCCCATGCGCCGGGTTCAGGGACGGCACCGGGAGTCACGTTGCCGATCATCCGGATGCCGAGCGCAAGATCTGAGCCCCGCTGAACCCAAAGGTTATCAAAGCCCCGAACAGCATGTCGAGACAGCGGGTTCGTTGCTGACGATGAAATGAAGTTTGTGCCATCGGTAAAAAAGCCGACCCAGTAGCTGCCTGCCGCCAAGTTCCAGTTCTGGCCGAACACGCCTTGGTAAGAACTTGGCCTCGAATTGACTATTGTAAAAGAACTACTGAACAAGAGGATCGAGGATGCAGGATCGACTCCGCCGCTGAAGATCGCGATCGTTCCGGTGGCCCCGTCGCCGCCGATCATGCCTTCGACCGAACTGATCGCCGTTGCTTGGCCAAGCGTAAAATAGCCAGCCAGCGCTTCCGCTTCATTCAATGGCCGTCCGCCGGCGGTTGCGACGGCGCCGGTATCGATGACGATCGCTGCCACCGCTGGCGTGACAAGCGCTGCGCCAGTTGCAAGCAACGAAACCGTAAGCGTGTATCGAGAAAGTTTCATCGAACGGTCCCTTCGTCTTGTTGAAACGATGCCAAATCGACCTGGCCGACGCAGCATCGCTTCGTGATATTCAGCCGTAGCTGACCGCCACCCGCCGCCGCGCGCGCAACGCGCCGCCAACTACGCCAAAGCCGATTAGCATCATGGCCCACGTGCCGGGTTCGGGAACTGCGCCGGGTGGGTTGACGACGGGCCTTGCAATACCGTCGATCCGGACGCCCAAGGCGGCTTGTGAGCCCAGCTGGTTCCATCCACCGGGTATCTGAGCCGCATATTGGGAAAACGGGTTGGGCGCGCCGATGAACATGCGCCCATTGGGGCTATCGCTGCCAAAAACTGCCCAATATTGCCCCGCAGCCAAAATCTGGTTCACCCCAAAAACACCCTGCCATGAACCCGGCACAGGACCGGCTGCGAACGCGGTGCTAAATATTGCGTAATTGGCACTAAACAGCAGACTTCCGAAATCGGGGTTAACGCCGCCCGAGTAGATTGCGATGCTGCCGTTGGCGTTGAAATTCGACCCAATGAAGCCTTGGACCGACGTAATGAGCGTTCGCTCACTAAGCGTGAAAAGCCCCGCCAGCGACTGCGTGGAAACCATCGAATAGCTGGCTCCCGACGTCGGCTCCCCGGTGTCGATGAGTGTCGCTGCCGCCGGCGTAGAAATTGCCGTGCCGGTGGCGAGCAGCGAAAGCATGAGCGCGTGTTTGAATTTGGTCATCGAACAATCCTTTTTATTGGTATTTACGGCAAGACCTGGGG
This sequence comes from Sphingomonas sp., assembly GCA_043737475.1. Lineage (GTDB taxonomy): Bacteria > Pseudomonadota > Alphaproteobacteria > Sphingomonadales > Sphingomonadaceae > Sphingomonas_O. The sequence continues at coordinate 16,248 of JAYTAP010000108.1, read as the reverse complement.
TGCTACCCAAGACGATGGGGCGCGAATTTCCGCTGCGCACCGAGAAATCTCTGAACGCAGCGCGTTTTCGCTTTGCGATGCCGACCCGTGTTTGACTTGCCGTTAATGGCTTGGTGACGATGATTGCTAAGCCAGCCTACTAACTGCAGCTATTCGCCAGATGGCTTAGGCCATTGGCCTAATCACTTGCGCCATTCCTGTTTCGGGACAAGATGCGCTTTGGTGGTCGGGGATGGAGCCGTGACAACAGCTGCAAACATTGTTGAAGCGCAGGATTGGGGCAGCGACATTCCGGTCGTCAATGACGAGCCGGTCGAACAACGACCGAGCGCGCGCGAATGGCGCATCATTCATCTTGCCGCGTTCGTCGGTATGGCAATTTACCTGATCGCTGCGATTTTTGCGATTTCGATGTTCCGGCTCGTGGTACCGCAGGAGCAAATGCTGGCGTGGGCCATCCCGTCGGGGTTGTTCCTGATCGTCTGGTTTTCGCTGCAAATTGTCGTGATGCGACGAAAGCCCGACGAGGCTGAAACGAGGCGGGTCTGGCAGCCGGTTGCCAGGATCATCATGTGGGGAATCGTCGCGGTTACGGTATCGTCGATCTGGTTGTTCATGCCTTATGCCGACGATCAGCAAAGGCTGGTCATGGTCATTTTCTACCTGATCCATGTACCATCTCAAATTATGTCGACATCGGACGATGTGAATGTGGACAGATTAGGAACCGTCGCCATCCTAGGATCCATTTCGGCGATCCTGCTTGTCCGCGGCGGACCCTATGCCAGTGTCGTTGCGGGATTTACGATCATCTTTGCAATTTCCATGCTGATGCTTGCCGCTCTGATGCGCCGTTCGGTGCGAGAGGTGGTTCACGCCAGGGAGCAGAGCGATGCCGTTGCGCAAGCTCTGCGCCGGGCCTTGCGCGATGTTGCCGCAGAACGCGATACAAAGGCCCGCTTCATCGCATCGGCATCACACGACCTCAGTCAGCCTTTGCAGGCTGCGCGTATGTTTTTTGACCAGGCAATGCGCAGCGACGTTGGTTCCAAGCGCGACAAGGCAGTGCGGGGTGTCCACTGGGCATTCGACACAACCGAGCAGCTGCTCGGCCAGATGATGGCGCATCTCCAGCTTGAATCGGGTGTGGTAGAGCCAAAAGAGGACGTGTTCGTTATCGGTCCCTTAATCGCCGAAATCGCCGACATGAACGAACCTGCTGCGGCGCTGGGCGGTGTCAGTCTACACGCGATGCCGTGCGGCCTGGCGGTTCGGGCAGACCCAGCTCTGGTCAGCCGCGCACTGCGCAACCTGATCGGCAATGCAATTCGCCACGCCAAAGCAAAACGCATCCTGATTGGAGCACGCAAGCGCGGTGATGCGGTTCGCTTGTGGGTCATCGACGACGGTACCGGGATCCCGGCTATCGACAAGCCCCGCCTGTTCGACGATTATATTCAGGGGTCCGATCATGGTTCAGATATCCGGGGCGGATTCGGACTTGGACTTGCAACCACAAGGCGCCTTGCAAGGTTGATGGGCGGTGATGCCAGTCTTGAGCCAAACTGGGTCAACGGTGCGGCGTTCTGGCTTGAACTGCCTTCGGGAAGAATGTTAGCTGGCCCCAAGGGGTTGCTTCCGCATGAAATTGTGCCTGATTTGCGATGATCATGTGATGATGCGTGAAGCAATTTCTGGTGCGGTTCAGTTCGGCTGGCCCGATGCAGAGATAACGCAAGCCGGGGATTACAATACCGCGTGGGCCGCAATGGCGACACTCGCACCCGATTTGTGCATCAGTGATCTTGTGATGCCCGGTGCTGGCCCAGTTGAAGGAATCCGTCGCCTCCGCGAGGCCGCACCCGCTACGCCGTTGCTTGTCGTCACGGGCAACGAGGATGACGCAACGTTACTAGCACTGTTCGATCTTGGCATCGCGGGCTTCGCACCGAAGACATCGAAGAGCGCCGTGATCGAGGCAGCGATCCGACTCGTGCTAGCGGGTGGACGCTATCTGCCTCCCCGGCTTGTGGAGCTTGCAGCCGGGCGGAGTGGCCCCGTTGCTGACGTGCCCAATGTCAGACTCACAGACCGACAGCGCGACGTTTTAGTCCGCATCGCAACAGGCAAATCCAACAAGGAGATTGCCCGGGATCTGAACCTGTCCCCCGCGACCGTAAAGGCACATATCGCTGCGGTCATCTTGGCACTTGGTGCCACCAACCGCACTGATGCCACTTACAAGGCGCGCGCACTCGGGCTGCTTACGACATAGCAATTACACATGCGTGCTTTACGATTGTGCGGCCAATTCTTGAGAGTACGCCACCTGGAGTTTTCACAGCAAATTTGAGTATTTAAGTGGCGAGACCCGACTTAAAGGCCCCAAGATAGCCATTGTCGCTTCCTGCTAAGTTTTCGGACATTGATGCTTCAAATTCTGCGTTCTAAAAGCCGCTCTTCGTTTATCGGCGACCTGACGACGGGCGTGGCCAACACCAGTCGTGATAATGCGTTAGGGATGGGCAGGCTTGGCCAGTTTGCGTCGAGGGATCGCATCACCATCCTGAGCGTCGGAAAGATCTTCTGCTTTCCGATGTACCGACGAAAGTCGTCCTCGCTGAACTTTTCGTGGCGCGCGTCATAGGTGGCAGGATCAAGATTACTTCGGATCGACTAGGGCAAGTGCTGACGGCGATTGAGGCGGCTAGCCTGACCGTCGGTCGGCTTTACGAAGGCATGTGAATGCGGCCCGGCTGATCGGTCACTATGGCGGGGCAAGCTTGCACTTCGTGCTGGCCGAAGAGATCGACCAAGGGCGCCTGCTCGGCGTTTGGAATGCTGAGCGTGAGGGCGGCCCGCGTGGGACGCCTGCCCTGGCGGCTGGAGGCTATCGGGTCGAAAGGTGTATTGCTCAGGTGCTGGTTATTTCAATGACGTGTTCATACCTGATACTGCAAAACTGGGCGACCCGGGTGATTATTACCGTTCGCCCTTATTTTCAGGTGGTGCAGGGCGTGTATTGGCTGTCCAGCTTGGCGGGCTGCAAAACATTCTGCGCCTCCATGCAGAGCGGCTCGTCGCAAGTGGGCGTGCAGACGACCCGGTAGTTCGTGCGCACTTTTCGGGAGCCGCCGCTGATTACGAATGTGCCCGGTTGCTCGTCGAGGAGGCAGGTCGCCGTGCAGAGGACCACGCCCTCGACCCGGCTGCGATCGATGCTTACGTCGATCAGGCACGTGGGCAGTTAGAACGGTTCGCGCTCGCAGCGAGTGCAGCCGCCCATGAAGTTGGGCTAATCTCAATTCGGAATGACGAGACGCTGCAACCTGAATTTGCGCCTTGGGTGCGACGGTTACGACCCCAGCGACGGCATCGGCACTGGCTTCGATCTCGGCGAGATTTGCCGTAAGCCAGTCGGGCTTGACGCAGCTGTTTCCGCCGCCAGCGAGCGCGCCCATAGACGTGATGATGCCCGCCGCTTCGTTGCGAGCCGGAATGGCGATACCGATATCGTAACGCCGAAACGGACGTGCAACCGACCCATGGGATGAAGTCTATATCCATGTAGACGATGCCGACGCGTCACCAGACCAGGTATCGAAAGCGGGTTTCAAATGAATGTCGCCGGCTTCAGTACACAGTGCGGACGCGCGGCTCACGGCTCGCCGCTTACAGTTTCACATGGGGCCTCTGCCCGCAATATCAAGATAGGCGGTGGCGTCGTTGCTCACTAGGGCAACGATACCCTCATCGGCTTCTACGCTCGCGACATCGAGTAAGTCGGCGACTTCGGGCGAGTGCGCAATGACCTTCAGATGCAAAAATGCATCGTGCACCCATGCAACGGCTGCAGCTTCGCCAAGCAAGGTATCAACGCCGGCCTCCGACGCCACGATTGCAACCGTATCGAACAACACCGAAGGACCGCCGACGAGTAGAAAATCGCCCTTGAGCTTGCTGCCGTTGTCGAGAGTAACGCCGTCAAGCTTCGGAGCGACAATCTTCACTGAAGCCTCGGCCGCCTTAACGGCTTCGATCAACGAATCCATAAGTTCGGACGACGCCCCATCAGTGACCAGAATTCCGACAAGCCTTCCGACCATCGTCGGCAGCCCGTTGGCAAGAATACTCAGTTTTGGCGAAGGCTTCACGTCGGTGCGGGTAGCCACCGCTGCCCGGGCGGGCACGATCGGTGCGTCATGACCGAGCCCGTTCGCAACACGATTGCCAAGACTTTCCTCGATCTTCACGAGATGACCCAGCATCGCGGCGCGAACGATTGGCGTTTCGACCTTGCTCAACTCGACAATCAGGGCAGCAACAATATGGTCCTGCTCAGGTTCGGTTTGGCTCATAAAGAACTGCCGCGCCTGACTGTAATGATCGGAAAACGTCACAGACCGCTCGCGCACCTTTGCACCCTCGACCGGTGCCAGAAAGCTAAACATTAGAGCCGCTCAGCCAGTTCGGACGACGGCTTTATAACTGCCATATGTTCAACAGGGAAAACCGATAGTTTCGTTCACTTGGAGTGAACCCAAAGGGTATCATGAACTCAAAAACGCACATCCGGCCAGCTTTGACAAATCTGCCGCGAGCGAACTTAGCCTAATGCCTGACAAGCGCTGGCGCCGTCTCGGGCATTCGCCAAAACACGAAGATCACACATAATGCGACAAATGCAATCATTGCGCCGGGTGCAGCAGCCCATCCGCTGTTCGTAACCAGCAGATGTGCAACCAAAGGCGTAAGACCACCAAAAAAAGCCGTTGCCGTTGTAGCGCCTAATGCAAGGCCGCTAAGTCTTCCCTCGCCGGGAAATTGCTCGGCCGTCGTGACGGCGCCGACTGCGCTCACGGCTCCGCCAAGCGCGGCCATCACAACCGCACCAACCCAGGTCGCAGCACCCCCACCAGCCATTGCTGCAAACATGCCCGTTGGCAGGAGTATGCCACCAAGTGCCAACGCCAGCAGTATGAGGCGACGACCATAACGGTCGGATGCAAGGCCGATCAGGGGCGTTACCAGGATGACCGTCAGCGCTGCAACGATCGAGATCGACAGCGCGCGCATCTCCGGCATGGTGCCAGTGGTATCAAGGAACGCCGGTACGTAGGTAATACCGACATAATAGGTAATCGAACCCAGCGCAGAGATCGCAAAGCCGCGGGCAATGGCGGCTCGGTGTCGCGTTAGAGTCTGCTGAATAGGATTTTTCGGCACGGTCCCAGCATCGCGCTGTCGCAGGAACTCAGGCGTTTCTTCAAGCGTCGCGCGGGCGACCAGTACGAGCCCCGCAAGCGCTGCGCCGAACAGGAAAGGAAGGCGCCATCCCCACGATACGAGCGACTCTTCCGGAATAGCCCAAACGGTCAGCGCCGCAGCACCGGCCGCCAGCAGCGCGCCGACTTCGCTTGCCGCCGATGCGCAGCTGGTGATCAATCCGCGTCGACTGTCTTTGGCACCTTCCATCAGGTAAGCGACGACACCGGTATATTCGCCACCAACCGAAAACGACATTAGACAGCGCAGCGCGATCAGCAACACGCCGGCAAGTGGGCCAATCTCAGCAAACGTCGGCAGCATTGCGGTTGCGAGCATTGCGACAGTCATCAGGGCCATCGAACTGAGCATCGTCACCCGCCGGCCCAGCCGGTCACCAAAATGACCGAAAACCAGCGCTCCGACGGGCCGCATCAGGTAAGCGATCGCAAAACCGCCGAGTATTTCCGTCATCGATTGCGGACCGGTACCGAAAAACACTCGCGCCAGCACGGTCGAAAAATAGAGGTAAAGTGTAAAATCATACCATTCGACAATTGTCGAAAGGGCGGCAACGACCATGGATCGCCGCGACATCTGCGCGTCTGCGGCAGCGGATGTGCTACGGGCACTTTGGCTTGCGTTTTCGAACACAGGGCAATTTGGCGAATTTCGCATTTAGTGACAAGGCGGCTCGGTCTGCCGTTAGATTTTTAGAGAAAGTTTTCACGTTGGCGGCCGACGATACAACGCACCAAGCCCATCCCCGTACGAGGAATGGGTCTAGCTATGCGACTTCATCGCGTACCCATCGTCGACATTTCTACATCTTGTAGGACAACCGCACATAACCGAACTGCCCGGGGACGTCGTACGTTGTCGGGTCGTAATTCGGGCCTGTGCAGCTGAAGCAGGGTGGCGGATCCTGATTGAAGACATTGTTGACGCCAACGGTCAGCGCCATACGCTTGTCGAAGAATGCGTACCCGAGTTGCACGTCGCCATAGAACCGGCTGTTCAGTTTCTTGCCGTCCGCTTCGCGAACAGCGTCGATATACCGACCCGTAAACGAAGCCGTGACGGCGTCGAACACCCAGTCGAGTGTGCCGTTGCCCTTGAAACGAGGATAGGACTGGTCGGGAAACCCGCGCGTTAGCCCCAAATAATCGGTCGTTGTAAAGCCGACGGCAGCCGGGAATGTCTCGCTATATTTCATGAGAAAGTTGCCATTGACCTGAAGTCCGAAGCGACCGAGTCCGGTTTCCGGCGTGCGGTAATTTGCCGTGACATCGATACCGCGCGTGCGGATGCTACCGATATTTTGGAGCTGAGCGTCGATACGCGAGATGAGCCCTGCAGGTGTTCGCGTAATCGATCCGCAGCTGAGCGCGTCGGCACCAAAGGCACAACGATTGAGTGTCAGCTGTGCGTCGACCGGAGCAACTGCGTTGTTGACGCTGATATCATAGTAATTGACTTCGAGGCTCAGCTGACTGGCAAATCCGCCGCTGCGTGCCCACTGCGGCGCATAAACGCCGCCGAACAACAACGTGCGCGATGTTTCCGGCCGCAGGTTCTCGTTACCGCCGGTCAGGACGCTCAATTGCCCGCCGTTGGGTTCCTGATAACTGCCGCTCGCAGGCACACCATTGGCGGTGCAGTTTGCGCGAACATTTCCGGTGTTCAGTGCCCATGGCGAGCCGGGCACGTTGGTGCACGGATCATCGATGGGCGCGTCGGCGCGCGACGCAGCACCGAACAATTCACCGATCGCCGGGGCACGGAAGCCTGTCGCATAAGAAGCGCGGAATAGAAGATCCTGAACCGGTTTCCACGAACCGCTGCCCGTGTAAGTCGTGCTGCTGCCGCTGCGAGAGAAATTGGAATGACGCACCGCGCCACCGATTTCGAGCGAGTAGAAAAACGGCACTTCCTTCAGAAGTGGTACGCGAAGTTCGCCATAGATTTCGTCTGAATTATAGCTGCCTCTTGCCGGCAGCAACGGAATATCAGCACTCAGCCCCGCCGCTGTAATCGGGTCGGGGTCGAAGCTGCCTTTCTGATAACGATGCTCGTACCCGACAGCGAAGCCGACGGGCCCGGCAGGCAGATCGAAAAGATCGCCGCTCAGGTTGGCCGTGTAATCCTGCAGTTCCTGCGCACTGCGATTTCGTTCGGTATAGGTAATGTAAGCAAGCTGTTCGGCTGTGATCGAACCAGCGCCGCCAAAGATATTGACGGGGACGCAGGGCGCGACGCAGGCCGTCACGGGTCCCAGAGCGCGAGTCAAGTTGGCAGCATTGACGTTGCCAGTGAAGGATTGCTTGGCATCGTTGAACCCCAAAACCACGCCCACGTCCCAATACCATTTGTGGGTGCCAGCCTGAAACGACCCATCAAATCCACCCGTCACGGACATTGTATCGACATTTTGCGTGTACGTGCGCTGGCCTGCTTCGATGAGCCGGCGGCGCACGGTCGAATAGTTCGCGGGCGGATCACCCGCATTGCCGGCCGACAATGTTCCGAACGGATTGAAGGGGTTGGAGCCGTCGATGGTGATCGTGTCGAGCAAATTGCCGTTCCCTGCATCGGGCCCGATGAAAAGCGGCAGAAACGCCGCCTGATTTTGCGATTTGCGGTGCGAATAAACGGCCTTCACGCGAAAGTTTACGTCGGGCGACAGTTCCTGTTTGATGTTGACGAAGCCGCCATAGCGTTCCGATGGTGTGAGGAAGTAATTGAACGGTGCAAAGTTGAAACGGGCAGCAGAAGTGAAGCGTGTAAAATCGCCACCGACTAACGTTGGATCGTAAACCGGAGGCCTTCCGATTACCGGCGCTCGAAGTGTCAGGCTTTGACCATTGACGTCGTAACGTCCCAACAGGGGTGCGCTGCTGCAACCGCCGATCGGATCGGTGCAGCTGGTCTGACCCGGATTGGGAAATTGCGAGATTGCCCGGTCGCGTGTTCTTACTGCATCTTGTTTCACATAGCTTGCGCCGAACACAACTGACGTTGCGGCCGCGTTGATGCCATAGCTTGCGTTATAATCCTGCGTGTGGCCATCACCCTGACGGAACGTGCCGAACTGCGCCGATGCCTGGAGACCTTTCTGGGTAGATTTCGTGATGACGTTGACAACGCCTGCAAGGGCATCGGAACCGTAAAGCGGCGACTGGCCCGACTGAAGGACTTCGATGCGTTCGATCATGTTTGCTGGAATGGTGTTCAGGTCGACCGTCCCCGGGATGCCACTTGCGCTTGCCCCGTTCACAAAGCGCAAACCGTCCACCAGCACGAGCGTCCGTTTCGCACCCAGATAGCGCAAGTTGATTTCTGCCGATCCCGCGCCAACGCCACCACCGTCTGGCGGACTGCCGATATTGCCGCTGTTATTCACTTTGGTGTTCAGACTGCCACCCGCGCTAGGCAATCTCTGGAGAATATCTGCAACTGCCGAAAGCCCGGTTTGGGCAAGCGACGTCTGATCCAGCGTCACGACCGGCGACGTCTGGTTGAGCGGATCGCGACGAATACGAGACCCCGTAACAATGATTTCCTCGCCAGCCGGCGCGTCGGTTGCCGCAGTCGCATCAACTGTCTGGGCCAGCGCTTCCCCGTTTACGCACACCATCATTGAAGCAAGAACGGCACATGTCGATAAAAGAGCTGTTCTGGTCATGATCGATCTCCCAAAGATTTGGCGAAACTTCTCCCATTTGTCGGGATTGCCAAGCCCGAAACGCTTTCTGAGCGCCATTGCAACGCCGATTGACGCCATAGTGTTGTTACTTGGCCACACTGGTTCGACAAATCGAATGGCTTGACGCGCGCGAACCCTGCGCGCCAGAATAGAAGCCGCAACCTTTGCGGGAATATACGATGCGAATTTTCGGCCATATATTGCCGTGTGCGCTCTGGGCAGCGTTCATGGTGCCAGCGGCGGGTGTTGCACAAACTGCAGGATTGGATGCGCCAGTGAAACCATTTGTTCAGCCGGCAAACTACGACGCACTTGTTGCGCTTTTCAGCGAATGGCGTGCCTTCGAACAGCCCACGATCGAAAGCGGCGTACCCGATTACAGCGCCGCCGCGATGGCGCGGAAAGCCGCTGAATTACCAAAGTACCATGCGCGGCTGAAGTCGATCGACACGCGTGGCTGGTCGCCTGCTGCACAAAACGATCACAAGCTCGTCCAAGCTGAAATGAATGGCCTCGATTTCATGCTTCGCGTCCTCAAGCCGTGGGCTCGCGACCCCGGCTATTATCAGACCGTGTTCGGTGAAGAGAGTGATGTGCCAGCGCATGAAGGACCGTCCGCCAGCCCGACAGTCGATCTTTTCAAGATGCGTTATCCGCTTTCTGCAGCCGACGACCGCCAGCTGACGACGTTCATTGGTGCAGTGCCCGCGATGCTGCAGGCGGCACGGACCAATCTGGCAGGAAGCAACGCCGCTGATCTCTGGCGATACGGTGATCGGGCTTTCAAAGAACAGAGCGAAGTTCTCGCAGCTCTCGAGCGGGGCGATCTGAAAATGCGCACGCTCGAGGGGGAGCGCTTGGCAACCCTGTCTGGCGCGAGCGCGGGCCTTAGCCGGGCCGTCAAAGCCGCGAGACTGGCAACCGACCAATTTGCCGCGTGGGTCGCTGCCGAAGCACCGCGGAAGACGGGTGCGTCGGGGATCGGCAAAGCCAATTACGACTGGTATCTCGCCAACGTCAGCCTCACGCCTTATTCGTGGGATCAGCAAATTGTGCTGCTGCAACGCGAACTTGATCGTGCTCTGGCATCGCTTCGGCTCGAAGAACTTCGTAATCGCAAGCTTCCACCGTCAGAGGCGATCAGCGATCCGGCTGCCTATCAAAGAATGGCGGACGCGCAAACCGCAAAATTCAATGAATTTCTCGTCGAAACGGGGCTTGTTCCGGATAAGCCATATTTCAAAGCAGCGCTGATCGCGCAAACGAGCCGCTACGTCCCACCGGCCAGTCGTAATTTCTTCTCGCATGTCACAGCACTCGACACGCTGCCTCTGCTTTCTCATTCAACGCACTGGATAGAGCTGGCGCGCCTGAAGCACGAGCCGCACCCGAGCCCCATCCGCCGCGTCGCGTCATTGTACAACATTTTTGCAGACCGATCGGAAGGGCTTGCAACGGCAATGGAAGAACTCGTCATGCAGGCCGGGCTCTATGATGACACGCCGAGAAGCAAGGAACTTGTGTGGATCATGCTGGCAAACCGGGCCGCGCGGGGCCTCGCTTCGCTCCGCGTCCAAGCCAACGAGATTGACCTGGCAGACGCAGGGAAGTTTCACGCCGAATGGACGCCGCGGCATTGGTCAAATCCAGAAAGCCCGCTTGTTGGCTTTGAGCAACTTCTTTATCTGCGCCAACCCGGCTATGGTCCAAGCTATATTATCGGAAAACTGCAGCTCGATCAGTTATTTGCACAGGCATCGCAAAAAGCAGACCGGGAAAATATGGCATTTGATATAAGCGCATCCTTTAAGCAGATAATCGGTTCAGGGATACTTCCACCGGCACTTATCGCCATTGAAATGCCGATGGGGCTGGCAAAATGATCCCGCAATCTCGTTGCAGGGTTCGCGAAAATCGTTCCCAGCCGGCCCCGACTATGACGGCATTCAAAGCTCCAGTCGGTTCAAAGCGTGCTGATAGGGTCGGCCGTTACGATCGGGGCGGACATATGAATATTCCTTCGGGTTGAAGGGCCTAACGTCAAGATGCCCGGTGCGGGTCCAGGGCAGGCGGAACCATCGCGGTCGATGCAATATTTATAGTTCCGTTATGAAGGGAACTGACATGGCTGAAAAGAAAGGCAAGGGCAGCGTCACCGCAAAGAAGGCAAACGCCAAGGCCGCCAACGAAGGCAAGGCGAACCCGCGCAAATCGTCCGCCGCGCAAAGCGAGCTTGGGAAGTGGGGCGCAAAGGCAAAAAAGGGCTGACCGCGCGCGAACCCCGTTATCCCGCGACGCCCGACGGCCGCTATTTTGTTGTGCGCGGGCGGCTGTGGCGCTGTGCCAACCCCGCACTCGAAGACGTGACTCGGCAGCAGTTTGTTGCGAAGCTGATGCGGGCACGCCGTGCAGTTGGCTTGGCGTTGCGGGCGGGTGACTCAGCCGCCCTGTCGGCCGCACGCGCCGAGGTTAACGCGGCAAAAGTCGGGCTTGGCGAGCGCGGCCCGCCGTGGTGGACGGACGGCACGCTCGACTACAACCGCCGAATGGCGCGCAACTCGCCATACGCCGACTGGTTCGCCGGACTGGCCGCGGATGCGAACGTGTAACTGGAGACGGAAGTTCGGTCGTCAGCAAAATCGTGCGTCAACTCACCTCAAACAACGGAAGCGCGCCAACGTCGCTGTCGGCAGCGACGAAGTTTGAGACGGTCACACCGACCAGGCGTATCCCGAGCGCTAGTGGGTAGACCGAGCGTACCAGCTCAAGACCCAATTTGTGCAACAGAGCTTGATTGTTGACCGGGGTGGGGAAACTTCGACTGCGCGTGATCTGGCGGAAATCACCAAACTTGATTTTGACCGTGACAGTCCGCCCGAAGCATTGTGCGTTTTTACACCATGACCAAACGTCATCAGCCATCCGCAAGACGCCGGCTTCGATCCGCGACGTATCCGTTACGTCGCAGTCGAAGGTTGTCTCCGACCCGGATGACTTTCTCACTTGGTTGGGGTTTACCGGTCGCTCGTCTATGCCCCTTGCGATGGCATGATACCATTCGGCCGAACTTCCGAAATGCTTGCGAAGAGAGTCGAGTGATTGGGCCCGAAGATCCGCGCCGGTCTCGATGCCGAGCCGTTTCATCTTCGCGGCTGTAACCGGTCCGACACCATGAAAGCGCGCAACCGGCAAGGTGTCGATCCAGCCAAGCGCCATGTTGGGCATGACCGCGAACTGACCATTGGGTTTGCGCTGATCGGAGGCAAGTTTGGCCAGAAACTTGTTGTAGGAAACGCCCGCTGACGCAGTCAGCCCGGTTTCGACCATGATACGTGATCGTATTTGCTTTGCCGTTTCCCACGCGGTGGGAAAGTTCTGCCGGTTCTCGGTGACGTCGAGATAAGCCTCGTCAAGCGACAGCGGCTGAACGAGGGCCGTGAACTCGGCGAAGATTTCGCGGATCTGGCGCGACACGCTGCGATATACGTCGAACCGTGGCGGCACGAAAATGAGGTCGGGGCAGCGCCGTGTAGCCGTAATTGAGGGTAAGGCCGAACGCACACCAAACAGCCGTGCTTCGTAGCTGGCCGCCGCGACGACGCCGCGCGCTGCGGCATGTCCGACCGCAACCGGCTTGCCCTGAAGCGTCGGATTGTCGCGCTGTTCGACGGAAGCAAAGAACGCATCCATATCGACATGTATGATCTTGCGAACCATGGGATCGGCCATGATGCGTCTCTAAGGAAACGAGAACGAAAAAGGAACAAATATTTGCACACCGTCATATCGGCGCGGAACTCGTACTGCGTCTGGAGAATTAACTACCACAACAGTGGAAAGAATTCGGGCGATGGCTGGCGGTTGGACACGCGACGGTGCTGTGCAGGATCAGATTGATGACACAATTGCCGATGCGGTAAAGTTCGCGCGAACTCGGATGCCGGTGGGCGACGGGGGGACTCACTGCGATTTATGTGGCGAGGAAATCGCGGAAGCGCGGCGGATGGCGTTGCCGGGCGCACGAACCTGCGTGCCCTGCCAAACAACCCGAGATGCCAGTGCTGCCCGATCGGCATTCAATCGACGGGGCAGCAAGGATAGCCAGCTACGATAGCGGTGGTTTTCAATTAGCGACCTTTGCAACATGGAACGTCGGTCAGCTGGTCGGTACGCTCATAGTCAGGTCATCTACCATCGCTAACGTAGGAGTCATAAGAGCCTTGGCAAGCAATCGCCGACAGCCGCCGTCGGTTTATGTCATTCCACTGGCCCCGGGCGGGCTGCCCAAGTACAAGTGAGCGCCATGGAACTTGCTTCAATCACGCTGACCCCACTCGAACCCGGTCAGCGGACCGTACTGCATATCAGCGCTATCATTCCGGCCGTAATGATCATGGCGGCTGGCGTCGGCGCTGGCGTTATGTTGCAGAATCGGCTGGGATGGCAGAGTTGGCCGTTCGTCGTGGGGACGTGCGTTATCGCATTCTGGATGCTGGTAATTTCGCCTCGGAGACGCTGGGCAGCGTGGGGCTGGGCGTTAGCCGCTGATGAGCTTCATGTCGCGCGCGGAGTCTGGACGCAGGTACACACCGTTGTCCCGCTCGGACGCGTCCAACACATCGACCTAGCGCAAGGCCCTGTAGAAAGGGCGTGCGGCGTAGCGCGATTGGTGCTGCACACGGCCGGCACGGCCTATGCCGTCGTCGTTTTGCCTGGCTTGACGCGGGCCGCCGCGGAGGACTTACGTGACACAATTCGCACCCACGTGCGCGCCGAAGCGTGGTAAGCGCGGCAGAATCTGCATCGGGCTTCTCCGCTGAAGATACGGAGCCCCGCCGGCTACATCCTGCTACGATGCTGCTTGCCCTCGTTCGGCAGGCACCTTCGACGCTGCTTGGCATCCCTGCCCTCCTCGCCATTGGCGCACGTGCTGACCTGTGGCTCGTGTTGGCAGGCACATCTACTGCGTTCCTCGTGGCCGGCGCGTTCCGCTGGCTTGCGTGGTCGCGGTTCACTTATGCGCTAACCTCCGATGCGGTGGTGATCGAAAGCGGCGTGTTCAGCCGCAACCGCCGCACGATCCCATATGAACGCCTCGCAGACATCGGCATTGAGCGCCGCCCTTTGCAACGCCTTTTCGGTTTGGCCAAAGTTAATTTGGAGACTGGAGGCGCAAGTGCAAACGAGGGTGCCCTCGATAGCGTCTCGATTGCCGAGGCCGAACGCCTGCGTCGCTTTCTGCGCAACCGCCGCGTCGATGCTAACCAGCCTACACCTGTAGGCGAGGCGTCTTCAAAAAGCGCGACCGAGCCCGAACTGCGTGCTCCGCTCTTTGCCATGAGCTTGCGACGCGTGCTGATCTGGGGGTTGTTCAACTTCTCGTTGGTCTGGATCGCAGTAGCGTTCGGTGCGGTACAGTATCTGGATAATGCATTCGGCGTGGATGCTCGCATTGTTTGGGATGAAGTCCGAGCGCAAAGCGGAGCTGTTCGTTCGCTGTCGTTAAGCGCTTTTGTGGGTGCCGTGGCCCTGACTGCCGCCGTGATACTGGGCGCCGGTATCGCTGCAGGGCTGGTCAGGACCACGTTGCGAGAGCACAACTTCACTTTGGCCGAAGAGGTCGGGCGCTTGCGACGCAACCGTGGCCTGTTAACCCGCAGCGAGACGATCATTTCGCTGCCCCGCATCCAGCTCTCGGCGATTGACGATGGTCCCATTCGCCGCCGGTTCGGCTGGTCGCGCCTGCGCGCTCAAGTGCTCGGCGGGGAAGGAGCGAGCGGCCGTCAAGACCTTGCGCCATTTGCACGCTCGAATGAAGTTGACCGGATACTTCAGGTGCTGAGGTTGCAGCGATTGCCGTCCACCGAACTCGAAGCCGTAGCGCAGGGGCACACGTTCCGTGGATTGCTACGGAAGGTCGGGACGCCAGTACTACTAATCCTCGGCGCTTCATTGGCCACTCCGCTTGCGATACTTGCGACACCGCTTTTGCTCCCGCTGATCGGTATGACGCTGCTTGATAGACATCACCATCGCTACGGACTTACCTCAGGTCTCCTTCAAGTGCAGCGTGGAGTATTGAGCCGAACGACTTGGATTACGCCCGTGTCACGGATGAACGTTGTGTCGCTACGTCAAAGCTGGCTCCAGCGGCGCATGGGGCTCGCCACAGTCTTAGTTGACACCGCTGGCGGCGGCTGGTTCGACGGACCGAATATTCATGACCTCAAAAAAGACGCGGCAAGGCTGCTTGTCGATCGGCTGCGAAGGAAGTGAGAGATGAAGTGTGACCTTCACTCTCCGGTGGTACGGCCTGCCTTGACCTACACAGAGCGAGCCAACCCATGTTCGACGAATTCGGTTTTCCAAGCGACCCTGACTTGGACGCCAACGCGCCCACGCTGTACACTTTCGTTTATTGTAGTCGTGCCGCCGAGGGCGTGGACGACGCCGAGGTCGACCGCCTGATCGACGCGGCGCAACGCCACAACCTCACCTGCGGCATCACCGGGGTGCTCGTGTTCGGCAGCGGCGTCTTCTTCCAATGGATCGAGGGGCCGGTAGCCGAGGTGCGGAAGCTGATGACGAGCCTGCATGGCGATCCGCGCCATTACGATATCGTCCCGCTGGACCAGAGCGAGGAAAGGCGCGAGCGCCTGTATTCGAATTGGCAGATGGAGCGGGTCGGTGCCGACGACATCCGCGACGTGCTCCAGGACGCGCTCGACAGCGCCGAGGACGAGCATAATATCGCAGCACTGAAGCGTATTCTCGATTACCTTGCGACGCGGTCGCTGGATTCGCTCGGGCGAAGTTGATCTGGTCGTGGCGGTCCGGCTGTCTTGGTCTCCGCCCGAGCGGCAAAGTGACTATCTGAACAGGCCCAACGCCACGACCGTCCCGAGAACGACAGCAATGACGGCAGTGATGATGGCCAAGCGACGCATGTTCGATGTCATTTTTTTCTCCCCTGTGGTTCCGTCACCCTGGCAGGCTGGACGCATGTCCGCAATCCAGCCTCGCGAAACGACGCAGCAACGGCGGGGTTGGAGGGAAAGCGGTATGGCGGCTACCGGTCGACCGGCGTGGTAAGCAGACGCAACTTAATCCCACCCGATACCCATCACCATGGAGATAATCGCAGCAGCACCAAACCCCACTATGGCAAGCGGGATCGCTAGAATCAGGCCGTTGCGATTTGGAAAATACATCAGACTAACCAGCACTGCCGCTCCGAGCCAAGCTACCAAGACAAGGGGTCCTCTGTAGCCGAAGAA
>JAYTAP010000107.1:0-5979 GCA_043737475.1 Sphingomonas sp. | reverse complement strand
AACTCGCTGGCCTCGCTCAACATCGGTCAGTCGCTGATCACCAACCTGATGATGGCGGGTGCGATGGCCTATATCGTCTGGGGCTGGTCGGGCGGGCGCTTCACGACGGGCGATGTCGTGTTCGTCAGCACATATCTCGCGCAGCTGTTCCGCCCGCTCGACATGCTCGGCATGGTCTATCGCACCATTCGCCAGGGGTTGATCGACATGGCGGCGATGTTCGCGCTGGTCGATACGCCGTCGGAAATTGTCGATGCGCCGGGCGCCGCTGGCCTGAATGTCGGATTGGGCGTCGTCCGGTTTGAAAATGTCGCTTTCGCCTACGACCCCGAACGGGTGATCCTGAAAGGCGTCAGTTTCGACATTCCGGCGGGCGGGACGCTGGCGGTGGTGGGGCCGTCGGGCGCGGGCAAGTCGACGCTGGCGCGGTTGCTTTACCGCTTTTATGATGTGACCGGCGGGCGGATCACCATCGACGGGCAGGACATTCGCGACGTCACGCAATCGTCCTTACG
Source organism: Sphingomonas sp. (assembly GCA_043737475.1). GTDB lineage: Bacteria > Pseudomonadota > Alphaproteobacteria > Sphingomonadales > Sphingomonadaceae > Sphingomonas_O. Next base: position 5,464 of record JAYTAP010000107.1, on the reverse strand, counting down.
CGGGCAGATCGGCATCGTCCCGCAGGATACCGTGCTGTTCAACGACACCATCGGCTACAACATCGCTTATGGCCGCGAAGGGGCGGACCAGGCGGCGGTCGAGATGGCGGCGCGGGGCGCGGCAATTCACAATTTCATTGCCTCGACTCCAGACCGGTATGAAACCAAGGTCGGCGAGCGCGGCCTGAAGCTGTCAGGGGGTGAGAAGCAGCGCGTGGCGATTGCGCGTACGCTGCTCAAGAACCCGCCGATCCTTATTCTGGACGAGGCGACCAGCGCGCTCGACAGCCGGACCGAAGCGGAGATCCAAACAACGCTGAACGCCATCGCTGAACGCCGCACGACCATCGTGATCGCACACCGGCTGTCGACCATTGTCGATGCCGATGAAATCGTGGTGCTTGATGCAGGACAGGTGGTCGAGCGCGGGACGCACGCGGGCCTGCTGGCGAAAGACGGTCTTTACGCCGAGATGTGGACGCGGCAGGCGGCCGAAGCCGCAGAGGCCGTGGCGGTTGCAGAATAATGTGCTACCCGGGCGACGCCGCTGATCCAGCGAGCAGCCCGCCGTCAATATCAAGCTCGGACCCTGTAATATAGGGTGCTTCGTCCGACGCGAGAAAGACGCAGAGTGCTGCGACTTCCTCGACCGTTCCAAAGCGCTTCAGCGGCGTGTCTTTGACCAGCGCCGCCATCTTGGCCTCGCGGTCACTGCCGTCGCCGATCATCCCTTCCCAAATTGGCGTCAATATGGCGGCGGGGTGCACCGAGTTGCAGCGGATAAGCATGCCCTGTTGCGCGCACCATAGCGCAACTGATTTGCTGTGATTTCGCACGGCGGCCTTTGACGAGGCATAGGCCGCCGCGCCGGGGATGCCGACCAACCCTGAGCGCGACGACATATTGATGATCGCGCCCGTCCCCGTTGGCCGCATCGCCCGTATGGCGTGCTTACAGCCGAGGAAGACGCCATCGAGATTGACGCGGTGGACGGCATGCCATTCCTCCAGACTCGCATGTTCAGGATCATGCTGCCCTGCGCCATTCTCGAAGCCGGTTATTCCAGCATTGTTGACGACGATGTCGAGGCGATGATCGCGGGCAAGGAGTGCGGCAATGGCAGCTTCCCAATCAGCTTCCTCACCGACGTCGAGTTTGGCAAAGCGGACGTTGTCACCGAGTTCGTTTACCAGTGCGTCACCAGTATCGACGTCAATATCGGTCAGCCAGACAATGGCCCCTTCTGCGGCAAACATGCGCACGATGGCGGCACCGATACCGCGTGCAGCGCCCGTCACCAGGGCAATTTTTCCGTTCAAGCGGTGCAAAGTCAGTCTCCGTCGATGCGATGGGTTGCTATGGGTGCCGTAAGCATTCTAGCGCGGAACCAATGCAACAAGCCCTCGACATTCTCAACACCACTTTCGGTTTTCCGGCGTTTCGCGGAGTGCAGGCCGATGTTGTTGCGCGCGTCCTGTCGGGGCAGCGGACGGCAGCGATCATGCCGACGGGGGCGGGGAAATCGCTGTGTTACCAGTTGCCGGCGGTCGCGTTGCCGGGGACATGCGTGGTCATTTCGCCGCTGATCGCGCTGATGCATGACCAGTTGCGCGCGGCGGAGGCCGTAGGGATCCGCGCGGCTACGCTTACCTCGGCCGACTACAACCAGATCGAAAGCATCGCGCGGTTTCGTGCGGGCGCGCTCGACCTGCTCTATATCGCGCCCGAACGCGCTTCGCAGGATAGTTTCCGCGGGCTGTTGCGCGAAGCGCCACTGTGCCTGTTCGCCATCGACGAAGCGCATTGCGTCAGCGAGTGGGGGCATGATTTTCGCCCCGACTACCGTCTGTTGCGGCCGTTGCTCGATGATTTTGCGCAAGTGCCGCGCCTTGCGCTTACTGCCACCGCCGACGCCCACACGCGCGAGGATATCTGCGATCAGCTCGGAATCCCTCGCGAAGGGTTGATCGTGGCGGGATTCGACCGGCCTAATATAAGATACCACATGACACCGCGTGCAGGTACGACACAGCAGGTCGCAGACGTCGTCGCTACGCATCCGGGGCCGGGTATCGTCTATGTCCAGTCGCGGATGGGGACCGAGAAACTGGCGGCGCAACTGGCCAGCACGGGGCGGGCTGTGCGCGCTTATCATGCGGGTCTCGACGCCGATGTCCGCCGCCGGAACCAAGCCGATTTCGTCAATAGCGAAGACATGGTGATGGTCGCCACGATCGCGTTCGGGATGGGCATCGACAAGCCCGACGTGCGGTTCGTGGCGCATGCCGGCCTGCCCAAATCGATCGAAGCCTATTATCAGGAAACCGGCCGTGCGGGGCGCGACGGCGATCCGGCGGGGGCGTATCTGTTCTGGGGTGCGGATGATTTTGCCAAGGCGCGGCAAAGGCTGTCCGAGGTCGAGCCGTCGCGCGCAGCAGGCGAGAAGCTGCGGCTTCAAGCGCTGGGCGCGCTGGTTGAAACGCCGGGGTGCCGCCGCGCTATTCTGCTGCGCCATTTCGGCGACGATGCCCCCGCCAGTTGCAGGAATTGCGACAATTGCCTGAACCCGCCCGCGTCGGTCGATGCGACCGAGATGGCGCGCAAGTTCCTGTCGGCGGTGTATCGCACGGGGCAAAGTTTCGGCGTGACGCACCTCGAAGCCGTGCTGACCGGCGATGCGAACGAGCGTACGCTGAAGCTGGGGCATGACCGGTTGTCGGTGTTCGGGATTGTCGAGGGCGACGATGTGGCGATGATCAAGCCGGTCGCACGGGCATTGTTGTTGCGCGGGGCGCTCGAGACGAACAAGCATGGCGGCCTGATGTTCGGCCCTGATGCGCGCGCGATCCTGAAAGGCGAAGCCGCCGTTGACCTGATCCTGCCGCCCAAGCGCGAACGGCGGTCGAAACGCGCAGGCGGAGGGGGCAACCCGGTCGGCGATCCGTTGTTCGAGGCATTGCGCGACTGTCGCCGGACGCTGGCGAGTGCTGCGGGACTGCCGCCTTATGTGATTTTCCACGATTCGACTTTGCGCGAAATGGCGAGCGTCCGCCCCGCCACGGCCGGCGCACTGGGGCGTATCACCGGAGTCGGAGCGCGCAAGTTAGAGGCCTATGGCGATGCGTTTCTGCGTGTTATTGCAGGACATTGAGCGGAGGGCCCCATGTTTCACAAGTTAGACGACCGGTTTTTCGCATCGCCGCAAATCACGGTCGACCATATCGCCGACGCCAAGGCGCTGGGCATTACGACCATCATCAACAACCGGCCCGATGGCGAAGCACCCTTCGAGCCGCAGGGTGCCGACATTGAAGCGGCTGCGCATGCCGCGGGTCTTGATTATGTCGCCATTCCGGTGACGCATGCGGGTTTTTCAGGACCACAGATTGCGGCGATGGCCGCCGCGCTGGAAAATGCGACAGGGCCGGTGTTGGCTTACTGCCGGTCGGGGACAAGATCGACGCTGTTGTGGGCGCTGGCGCGGACGCAGATGGGCGATGAGAAGCTCAGTCTGCAAGCCAAAGCAGCGGTGGGTGGTTATGACCTGTCGCTGATCGCACACCTCATGGACTTCGTGGCCGCCGACCGATGAACTGGCTGTTGCCTGCGGGTTCGCTGATTGCGGTGCTTTTGCTGGCGCTGGCGAGCAAGTGGATGGGGCTGGGCGGTGACGTCCGGCTCGACCACGACGTTGCGGTCGGATTGGCCGAGGCCGAAGGGTTCACACCTGCCGACATCATCGTCGACCGCGCCGGCATTGCTGCGATTGCGCGCGATGCGGGCGGGCGGCATATGCTTATCCGGCGGCACGGGGTTCATTTCGTGACGCGCCTGCTCCGCCCCCCGCTCGATGCGCGGCTCGACCAGAAATTGCTTACGATTGGCGCCGGCGAGCGTGCGTTCGGGCGGATTACGCTTGATCTGGGCGACAAGGCGGCAATCTGGGCCGCCGGATTGCGACAAGTGCGATGAGCGACCTTCCCAATCCGGTCGATTATGCCGTGCCCGGCTTTGTCCTGCTGATCCTCATCGAAATGGTTGTCGCGCGGACACGCAACCGCGCGCGCTATGAACCGATGGATACGCTGACGTCGCTGCTGTTCGGTTTTGGTAGTTCGGTGGCGGGGTTGCTGACGGGCGGCTTGCTGATCGGAATGACCTTCGCCGTTTACCAGTATCGGCTGGTCACCATTCCCTTTGCGTGGTGGGCATGGCCGCTATGCTTTGTTCTCGACGATCTGGCCTATTACGCGTTCCATCGCAGCGCGCACCGTGTCCGCTGGTTCTGGGCGAGCCATGTCAATCACCACTCGAGCCAGCATTATAATCTGTCGACCGCACTGCGCCAGACGTGGACGGGTTTCTTTGCCGGATCGTTCATGTTCCGCCTGCCACTGCTGCTGATCGGTTTTCATCCGCTGATGCTGGCGTTCTGCGGCGGCCTCAACCTGATCTACCAGTTCTGGATACACACCGAAGTGATCGACCGCTGCCCGCGCTGGTTCGAAGCAGTGATGAACACGCCGTCGCACCACCGCGTGCACCATGCGACCAACCCGCGTTACCTCGACCGCAATTATGCGGGAGTATTTATCGTGTGGGATAAATTATTCGGCAGCTTCACGCCCGAGATTGAAAGTGAGAAATGCCGTTACGGCATTGTCAAAAACCTGGGGTCGTTCAACCTGTTGTGGAGCGTGTTCCACGAGTGGGTCGGCATCGGGCAGGACTTGTGGCGCGCGCCGATGCGTTACAAGCTGCACTATCTGCTTGCCCCACCCGGGTGGAGCCATGACGGATCACGCGACACGTCGGACATGATCCGACAGCGCTGGCAGGAGAGTGAGACTTGCAGGAATATGATATTGTCGTCGTCGGCGGCGGATCCGGCGGAAGTGCTGCCGCAGGGCGGCTTAGTGAAGGCGGCAAATACAGCGTCTGCCTGATCGAAGCGGGTGGCGACAATAACAACTTTGCGGTCAAAGCGCCGGGGATGATGCCGTTCATCTCCGACAAGTCGAATTACCGGTACGAGACGGTCCCGCAAAAGGGGCTGAACGGGCGCACCGGGTATCAGCCGCGTGGGCGCGGCCTTGGGGGGTCGAGTGCCATCAATGCGATGGTCTACATACGCGGGTGCGCGTGGGATTATGACAACTGGGCGGCGCTGGGCGCGACCGGATGGGGATATGCCAACGTGCTGCCTTGGTTCAAACGCGCCGAACATAACGAGCGCGGCGCGGACGATTTTCATGGCGTCGGTGGCCCGCTAAATGTGATGGACCAGAAATACGCACATCCCGGCAGCGCGGCGTTTGTCGAATCCGCCGCCTCGCTCCAGATGCCGCGCACCGACGACTTCAATGGCGCAAAGTTCGAAGGTGTCGGACTGTATCAGGTGACGCAAAAGGGGGGCGAACGCTGGTCGGCGGGACGCGCTTATGTCGAACCGGCAAAGGCAGCG
>JAYTAP010000106.1:0-5990 GCA_043737475.1 Sphingomonas sp. | reverse complement strand
GTGTTAGGGCTGTCAACGTTATCACCGCAGCTTTTGATAAACGCCTTACGTATAAGTCGGTCGTCGAGTGATTATCACAAAATGGCGCAAAAGTGTGCTAAATTGGTGATTCCAATTTAGTAATAAGTGCGATATACAAGGGTGGTGCCGGTGACGGGATTTGAACCCGCAGGGGTGGTGGCCTTGAGAACCCTTCCCCAACCCGCTTCCAAAGCGGGTGCGTTTACCTATTTCGCCACACCGGCACAGGGTGGCGTCCAGGGTGCCCAAATTGGGATCACCCCAGACGCCGTGCTGCTTATGGCAGCTAGCTAGCTAAGGCGGGGGCATTTTGCCGTTCTCCTGTGTTAGAGCCAAACAATGAGGCGGCGGATTGCTCCGTGCCGGATTGCTCCGCCGCCTCATCTCCTGACGCTTCCGCGCCTGAAGTTTTATGATCTTCATTTACGAACCACCATTTGCCGTCATTAACGGCAATCGGTCCTTTTTGGCTTATCCGCGCAGAAAGCGTGGCAAGGGCGCTTTTGCCTCCGACCGCGATCCCTTTGGCTAAAACTAAGGGGAGAAGGTCGCGTGTGGATGTCGGCTCATTGCGAGTGCGCAGAATATCGACCACCGCTTGAAGGGTTTCACTTCCACTCCCAGTCGCGGCTGACCGCACACGCTTCAGTGGAGCATCTGCCTTTGCGGCATCACTCATCGGCTGTGAGGCCGGACGATCAAATTCTTGTTGCAATTCAAACGCCGTTGCCAAGAACGCCTCAATGCGAGTAAGTTCGCGGTGCAACTGCTCACGCTTTGCCTGAGCTTGTTGGATAATATTCATCGCGTTTTCTCCGTGCCGGGAAACGCTCCCATACACGGCACATGAGATAACCGCAAGCCTTCAGGATGACGTGATGAAAAAACGTGAGACTACCACAACCTTGAACCGTGAGAGGCCAATCAGCCTGTCGCCGCTAACGACGCAAGAGGCGATTTGCGGCCTTTTCCAAACTCCAGATCTAGAGGCTACAAAACCAAAGGCGAAGGGCAAGAAAACGAAGCTTGAACAAGAAGGTAAAAATGATGATTGATTTTGAGCGCGGGTATTTAGCTGGATGGCAGTCGCTCAAGCCCGGAAGCAATCCTCCCGGCATTCCTGCACATGCAATTCCTGCGGGCAAAACAGCCTATGATCACGGATTTAAACTTGGAAAAGCGAAGGCGGAAACGCGTTAGTTGGTCCAAACAGCTACATAATCGCCGCAAAATCCATGATAATCACGGTGAAGGTGTCGGCCCCTATTTCAAGTCATCGTTCTGGGTCATTCGCAACAACGAAATTTACGATAACTATTCGGTCAATGTTTATGTCGATACGGACGAAGGCAATGTGATTGTCGACCGGAACCTTATTTACTTGACCGGCAAATATACCGCGCCCGGGGCATTTGGGTCTTCGAAAGCACAGTTTTCCGATGGCATCCGCATTGCGAATGAAATTGCCGATTTCGATCTCGGCGACGTGACGCCGCTCGTGAACAATGTCGTGGTCACAAACAATGTCATTATCGGAACCGGGGACGGCATCATGTCCTACCCTTACGCAAACGAGCGCGGCGTCACCGGGAAAAGCGGTTTGATCAATTCGTTGATTGCCAACAATACCGTGATCAATACGACCACCGGGCAAGGGACGTTTCAGACAGGGATTAACATTTCCGTCGGGCAAAATGTAAGCGTGATTAATAACATCAGTTATCCGCAACGCATCCGCGTGGGAACAACCGCGATTGGCCAAGTCACCGCTGCGAATAATCTGGTAAAGGATCGCGCCGGGATCGAAATATTCGGAAACGCAACACAGGCGCAAAATCTATTCGGTATTCCCGGCTTCACGGTCGGGACTGGATTTGCAGCCTTGAATTATCAATTATCGCTTGGCGCGCTTGGTATAAACGGCGGTCGGAACATTTTGCGCGTCAAGACCGATTTTAGCGGCATTGCCCGCCCCGTCGGCGGTGCAATCGATGTTGGCGCGTTCGAGCGGTAAGCGATCCGTCTGCTTTGATCCCGTGCGCTGACCCGCTTTATGCTGGCGTTTCGCGCGCGCTATTGATAATGGCTCGCAATGACGCTTGCCGATCTCCCGTTATCCAGTGAAGCAACGATTACAACGATTGACTGGGCCGCGCTTTCGGAACGCGATGGTCGCCGGTTGCGCGAACTCGGGTTCGATGAAGGCGTCGCTGTCGAACCGCTGCATGGCGCGGGGTTCGTCACGCGCGATCCGCTTGCCGTGCGTATCGGGCGTATGACAGTCGCGATCCGCCGGGCGCATGCTCATGCGATCGAGGTTGATCCCATTTCATGAATGCACCCGCCGCAATCACAACGACACCGATGGTCGCGCTGGCTGGCAATCCCAACTCGGGCAAATCGGCACTGTTCAACGCGCTGACCGGCGCGCGGCAAAAGGTCGGCAATTACCCCGGCGTGACGGTCGAGCGCCACGCGGGGCGCCTGACGCTCGGCGACGGCCGCCCGCTCGAACTTGTCGACCTCCCCGGCACCTATAGTCTCACTCCATCGAGCCCCGACGAGCAAGTCACGCGCGATGTGATCATGGGCACACAGGCGGGCGAGCGCGTCCCGTCGGCACTCATCATCGTCGTCGACGCCTCGAACCTCGACAATCACTTGCGCTTTGCGATGGAACTGATCGCGCTCGGGCGGCCCGCTGTCGTCGCGCTCAACATGCATGATCTTGCCATCCGCGACGGCCTGACCATCGATGTGCCCGCGCTGGCACAGACGCTTGGCGTGCCGGTCATACCCACTGTCGCCGTCCGCAAGCGCGGGCTCGACGAACTACGCGCCGCGCTCGACCAGCTGGTTACGGGAAGCCTTATTCAGCCTCGCGCAGGCATCACACTTTCCGAACCCACGCTCACCGAGCGCCAGCGTCACGCCCGCCGCATCGCTCGATCGGTCACTGTCGAAACCAGCCCCGCGCGCCGCTGGACCGAAAGCATCGACCGCGTTGTGCTCCACCCGCTGGCCGGACCGCTGATCCTTGCCGCGATCATGTTCGCCATGTTCCAGGCGGTCTTCAGCCTAGCCGCCGTTCCTGCAGACCTCATCGACAGCGGCATCGGCAGCGTTCAGGACGCCGTCAAAGCCGCGCTCCCCGAAACCATCCTGCGCTCGCTGCTCACCGACGGCATCCTCGCCGGCGTCGGCGCGGTCGTCGTGTTCCTCCCGCAGATCATCATCCTGTTCGCTTTCATCCTCATCCTCGAAGCGTCGGGCTATATGGTCCGCGCCGCTTTCCTGATGGACCGGCTCATGGCCAGCGTCGGCCTGTCGGGCCGCGCTTTTATCCCGCTGCTGTCGAGCTTTGCCTGCGCCATCCCCGGCATCATGGCGACGCGGACGATCGAGGATCCGCGCGACCGCTTGACCACGATCCTCATCGCGCCGCTGATGACCTGCTCCGCGCGCCTCCCCGTCTATGCCGTTATTATTGCCGCTTTCATCCCGGCGACCAGCATCGGTCCGGGCATCGGGCTCCAAGGCCTCGTCCTCTTCGGCCTCTACGCCAGCGGCATCGTCGGCGCGCTCCTCGCCGCGCTTCTCCTCCGCCGCACCGTGACGAAAGGCCCCGCGCAGGGCTTCATGATGGAAATGCCCAAATATCAATGGCCGCGCATGGGCGATCTCCTGCTCGGCCTGTGGCAGCGCGCCTGGGTCTTCCTCAAACGCGCGGGCACGATCATCGCGCTTACCACCGTCATCCTCTGGGCGCTGCTCAGCTTCCCGCGCGCACCCATCGGGCAAAGCCAGACCGATTATAGCATCGCCGGTCGCATCGCCGACGGCCTCGCCGTTGTCGTCAAACCGATCGGATTCGACCGCGACATCGCGCTGGCGCTGATCCCGGCCATGGCCGCGCGCGAAGTCGCCGTTGCCGCACTCGCCACTGTCAACGCCATCGAGACGACCGACGAAGGCGAACGCGATCAATCGCTTGCCCAGTCGCTGCGCAGCAAATGGAGTCTGGCCACCGCGCTTGCTTTTCTCGCGTGGTTCGTGTTCGCGCCGCAGTGCATTTCGACGATCGCTGTCGTCCGGCGAGAGACCAACGGCTGGAAATGGCCGGGCTTCATGTTACTGTATCTTTTCACGCTCGCCTATCTCGCGGCGGGTGCAACATATTGGGTAGCGCGCGCTGCCGGGCTTTAGGAGAATATCGTGGCAGGCAGTCTGAACAAGGTCATGTTGATCGGCAATCTGGGCAAGGATCCCGAAGTCCGCTCGTTCCAGAACGGCGGCAAGGTCTGCAATTTTTCGCTGGCCACGTCCGAAAACTGGAAAGACAAGAATTCGGGCGAACGCCGCGAAAAGACCGATTGGCACAACATCGCGATCTTCAACGAAAACCTCGTCCGCATCGCCGAACAATATCTGAAAAAAGGCTCGAAAGTTTATATCGAGGGCAGCCTCCAGACCCGCAAATGGCAGGATCAGGCCGGCGCCGACAAATTCACCACCGAAGTCGTCCTCCAGAATTTCAACGGCACGCTAGTGCTCTTGGATAAAGCCGAAGGCGGCGGCGGCGGCGGCCAGCGCGGCGGGGGCAGCGGCGGCTATAATCAGGACGAAGGCAGCTACGGCGGCGGTGGCGGTGCAGCGCGTGGGGGCGGCGCGTCACGGCCGGGGGCGTTTGACTCGGATTTGGATGACGATGTGCCGTTTTAAGGGCAAGCTTGACATGCACTTTATAACGCCATATTTGTAGTTACATCGATGGAATGGGCATGGGACGCCGACAAGGCGAAAGCCAATTGGGAGAAGCATCGTGTTTCGTTCGAGACAGCGACGTTGGTGTTTGACGATCCCATGTTGCTCAGCGAAGCCGACCCGCATCCGGACGGCGACCGCTGGCGCATCATCGGGCGGGTCGTGCATCAGACATTGTTCGTCGTGCACACTGTCGTCGATGACGATGGCCTTGCGCGCATCGTCAGCGCACGGCGGGCAACGCCAAGTGAGAGAAAACGATATGACGCTGGTTATTCATAAGCCCAAGATGACGCCCGAAATCATGGCCGAGCTCGAAGCATTGGCCGCAATGCCCGATGACACGATCGACTTGTCCGACATGCCCGAAGTCACCGACTGGTCCGGCTGGTCGCGCGGCAAATATTATCGCCCGATCAAAAAGCAGGTGACGCTACGCGTCGATGCCGATCTGCTCGACTGGTTCAAAGCCAAACAAAGCGGCGCACGCGGCTATCAGACCGCGATCAATGCCGCGCTGCGCAAGCATGTAGCGGAGGAAGAGCGGAAGGGGTGAATAGAACCCTTTTGTTCTTGATTCGCCCTTTCTATGTTCCAATCAGAAGATAGGCATAGCGCTTCATAAGGTTTATCCTTGCATAGCGCCGCGCCGTGAAGCCATCGCCTGTGACGCTTCACCCAGTTTCTTTCCTCAACCCTTGTGGGTATTGCGCTACCCTATATGGCAGGCTACAGGGAGCACATAACGGAGTCGGGAACATGCATGTCCGGGAATTGCTGACGCAACGCCGCGAGGAATTGAAGGCCAGCATTGCTGCGGTTGAGGCAGAACTGAACGACATTGATCTGGCGTTAAATGCAATGAGCAGCGCACCAAGCGAGTCAGTGGCGAAGCTTTCAATGGTAAACCGCTTTCAGATTCGTCACGCAATGCCAGTCAATGAGGCGATCGTGAAGGCGGTTGATGCGGGACGAAAAACCCCCGTGGCGATACTGCAATATCTCCAGGACGATCTCAACATTCAAACGACGTTAAATTCAGTGCGCTCTCGAGTTTCCCCCCTCAAGCAAGAGGGAAAGATTGCACACGACGGCAAGGGCTGGGTGCCCGCGCAGCAGCGGCTAGCCGTATGACTTACCATATTCAGAAACGCGAAGACCACGGGCGCTGTGATTGTCGAGATCACGCCCATGGCCTTCATCCC
>JAYTAP010000105.1:0-38479 GCA_043737475.1 Sphingomonas sp. | reverse complement strand
CGATCAGGAACACTTCGGGGTGATTGTCGGTGATCGCCTTCGCCATGTTCTGGAGCATGACCGTCTTGCCGACACGCGGCGGGGCGACGATCAGCGTGCGTTGGCCCTTGCCCTGTGGCGAGATGATGTCGATGACGCGCGCCGACTTGTCCTTGACCGTGGGGTCGAGCGTGTCGAGGCTGAGCTTTTCATCCGGATAAAGCGGCGTCAGATTGTCGAAGTTGACGCGGTGGCGCACCGCTTCGGGATCGTCGAAATTGACGAGCGTCACGCGGGTCAGCGCAAAATAGCGCTCGCCGTCACGCGGCCCTTTGACTTCGCATTCGACCGTGTCACCGGTGCGCAGGCCATGTTTGCGGACGAGATTGGGCGAGACATAGATGTCGTCGGGGCCGGCGAGATAATTGGCTTCTGGGCTGCGCAAGAAGCCGAAGCCGTCCTGCAGCACTTCGATCGTGCCGACACCCATGATCTGCTCGCCATTCTCGGCCTTCACTTTCAAGATCGCGAACATCAGATCCTGCTTGCGCAGCGTCGACGCGCCCTCGATCCCGAGCTCCTCGGCCATGGCGACCAGATCGGCCGGCGCTGTTTTCTTCAAATCTTTCAGATGCATGGGATAGTCTTTCGGGGAGTTATTGGGCGCGAAAGCCAAAACAGCGGATCAAGGACTGATGCTGGGGACGCAGGACCGAGTGGTCATGAGTTGGGGGGAAATTAGGCGGGTTGGGCGGTGGCGTCAAGGGAGGGGAAGTGGTCAGGAAACAACTGCTCTACCCGCAAAAGGCAACCTAGCTTGCAATTCAACAGTGCCATCGATGGTTGTTTGGACCCCCAAGCCAACTTGCGAGTAACTCCGATCTTCGTTCAGCTTTTCGACCTGAACCACCGGACTTCCGGCATTCCTGTGGTCAGCAATAGGGATTTTGATCACGAACTCGTCGCCCGACGGGGACCAATTGCTAAGATCAAAAACAAGTTCATACGGCTTCATAATCTTCTCATACTGCTCAGCAAAATTGAGGTCTCCTGAAGGGGATTGACCAATGCGCTGCAGGCATTCTTTCGTTTCGATCAGATCGGGCGCATCCATCTGCATTAAAGAAAGTGCCATTTTTTCGTATATCATTTTCCCAATCGGTCCGAGCCGAAGAGTGCCGGGCTCAATGTCGGTATATCCAAGTGTAGCAGCAAAACTATTGCTATCGTCCGCTTTATTAACGAGCACACCTGAAGCAATCAAATTGAAGGCCTCTTTTGCAATCATATGGTCAAGGTCAGGCCAATGACTTGGCTGACCATCAACTCGTTCACTGCCCGTGTATATCAAGTTTTGCCCTACGATGCTTAAGATGCACATAGCTCTAAAGTTTAAGGAGCTAGCTATCGAGACAAATGTCGCAATCGATGCGCGAGGGATTTGCGTATCGAAATACAGTGATGCATAAAAGTTTGCGAGATAGGGTAAACGTCGTTCTTCGACTGAATTCATCATGTCTAACACTGCTTGCTCAGTCAGCTCGTCAAACGGCTTTCGCCCAGTCTCATCGGCTTGATCGAAATTATCGCCCCGGAGTGTTTGACCTAGTTGAAGGCGGTTGTCGATAGTGGCGGACATCAAGACCGTGCCCGCTGCCGCTCGGACGCGCTGTCGTTCTCCAAGATTTCGTGTGATAATCTCACCCACAGCACGATTTATGTGGTGTTCAAAAACTGGAGACAGAAGGCTGCCTATTATTGCGCCAGGTGGACCAGCCACCATGGCACCGATTAAGGCGCCAGCACTGCTACCTATCATCTTGGCCGCTAACGGAGCGCCCTGCCTGAAAAACTTTTCGACTTCTTCCGGCTCTGCGCTCATTGATGAATATTGAGCGTTGGCGCCTGTCAAAACAACAGTAAAGATGGCTCCCGTCGATCACAGTGGTTTCAGCAATTTTTGGAGCTGCCTCGATAGCTTCTAAAACGGCTTCACAATAACTAAAATCGCGATCACCGGCGTCATCAGGCCCGGACTTCGCCACCACCCCTCAGCGCCGATAAATCTCGCGGCGGTTGCCGATGCGGACGACGGTGATCAGCATCACGCCGTCGTCGAGGTCAGCAATGATCCGCCAATCTCCGACCCGATATTTCCAGAAATCGCCGAGTTCCTTGCCGCGCAACGCTTCGCCGATGGTATGCGGGTCATCGAGCGGGGCAATACGGTCGCGCAGGAATGTCAGGATGCGCTTGGCGATTTGTGGGTCGAGTTTCTTGAGCTGCCTTGCCGCGCTGTCGGCAAATTCAACGCGCCAGGCCATATTCGGACAGCAATTCACTCAAGAGTATGCGAGCCTCGGCCCCAGCTCGCACGCGTGCACGAATTTCCGATGATAAATGAGCGTCCTCAAGATCATCGATATGCTCGAGAATCGCTTCCGTGGCATAAAAAGTTTTCGATCGTCCGGTCAGCGTTGATAACGCGGCTAGGCGATCTTCAACATCGGTGGGCAGGCGGAGCGACATTGGCATGGCAAGTCTCTAGCATTGCGATACATGTATCGCAAGACATATCCTGCAAGCCGGCTTGTTCCCTAAAACGGTTTCACGATCACCAGGATCACGATCACCGCCGTCGCCACGCCGGGGACTTCGTTCAACAGGCGCATGCTCTTGGACGACACCCCCGCTTCGCCGCGGGCCAGTTTTTTGGCATAGCCTGCCATCCAGCCGTGATAGCCCGACAGCGCGATCACGGCGGCGAATTTGGCGTGGAACCAGCCTTCGGCCCAGGCGCCGATGTTGATTACCAGGATCAGGCCGAGCACCCAGACGATGATCATCGCGGGGTTGAGGATGATCTTTACCAGCCGCGCCTCGCGTTCGATCCATTTAGCGATCTCGGGCGATCCCGCCGCTGTCTCCTGATGATAGGCAAAGAAACGCGGCAGCATGAATAGTCCCGCCATCCAGAAAATCACGAAAATCACGTGCGCGGATTGCACCCAGAGATAGGCAGCCCCCAAAAACCCGATCATCCGCCGCGCACCTGTTTCAGGGCCACCTCGACATGCGAAATCGGCGTGTCGGGGAGGATGCCGTGGCCGAGATTGAAGATATGCGGGCGGTCGGCAAAGGCTTCGAGGATATGCGATATGGCTTTGGAAAGCGTCGCGCCGCCCGCGATGAGCGCGAGCGGGTCGAGATTGCCCTGAACCGGCAATCCGGCGGGCAGATACGTCGACGCCCAGACCGGATCGACTGTTTCGTCAATACCAAGCGCATCGACGCCGGTCGCCCTGGCATAGGCTATCAGTTTACCGCCCGCGCCCTTCGGAAAGCCGATGATCGGCGTATCGGGATGCCTCGCGCGCAGTTCGGTGACGATGCGGATGGTCGGTGCGATGACCCAGTCGTCGAATTGTGCGGGGCTGAGGCTTCCCGACCAGCTGTCGAACAACTGCACCGCATCCGCGCCCGCTTCGATCTGTTTCGCCAGATAATCGACGGTCATCGCGACGATCGCATCGATAATTTCGCCGAACGCTCGCGGGTCGCGGTAGGCATAGCGCCGCGCTTCGGCCTGTTCCTTGCTGCCCTGTCCAGCGATCATATACGTCGCGACGGTCCATGGGCTGCCCGCAAAGCCGAGCAGTGTCGTTTCGGGCGGGAGTGCCGCTTTCACCTTGGCGACGGTCTGGTAAATCGCCGACAGTCGTTCGGGCGCCGCCACAAGCCCGCTGAGCGCGTGATCGACGAGCTTGGGTGCCAGGCGCGGCCCCTCGCCTTCTTCGAACCACAAGTCCTGCCCCAGCGCATTGGGAATGACGAGAATGTCGGAGAACAGGATCGCGCCGTCGAAACCGAACCGCCGGATCGGCTGGAGCGTGACTTCGGCGGCAGCGTCACTGTCATGCACCAGCTCGAGAAATCCGCCCTTTTGCGCACGCAGTTCGCGATATTCGGACAAATACCGCCCCGCCTGACGCATGAACCAGACCGGCGGACGTTCCTGACGCTCTCCCCGAAGTACGTTAAGCAAAAGCTTGGTCAATTCTTATCCTTTAAGAGATATTAATAAAGAGGCTGATGTAAGATGTAGTGTGCCGTTTGGCGGGGCTTATCGACCTCGTGCAATATTGCCAACAGATTGACGTAAGCAGACTCGCAAAAGCGCGCGGATTCGAAGTCACGGTCCCCATTATCCACAGGCTCAGCCGGAACCATATGCGATGTTGATAAGCCTGGGCGTCGAATCCAAGGCATCGGGGTCTTTAATTCCGCCGTGAATCATCCGCGCGATTCGCCTAGCAAAATTCCACGGGGTTATGCACAGGACAGTAATGGCGAAACTGCACCTGCACTTGCTTTCGGACTCGACCGGCGAAACACTCGACATGATGGCAAAAGCCGCGCTCGCGCAATTCGACGGCGTCGAGACCATGAAGCATTTCTGGCCGATGGTTCGTGGCGAGGGGCATTTGACGCGGATATTGAACGAGATTGGCCAAAATCCGGGGCTTGTGCTGTTTACGCTGGTCAATGCTCAGACGCGACAGCGCGTTGAAGCGGCGTGCCGCGCGCTTGGTATACCGGCAGTTGCGCCGCTCGATAAGGTCACTGATGCCTTGTCTGATATGCTCGGACAGACAGCAAAAGCACGGCCGGGTCGACAGCATGTTCTCGACGATGCCTATTTTGCCCGGGTCGAAGCGATCCAGTTTACGATCGCGCACGATGACGGGATCGCGTGGGAAAACTGGGAAGAAGCCGATATCGTTCTTGCGGGCGTGTCGCGGACGTCGAAAACGCCGACGTCGATTTACCTTGCCAACCGCGGCTACAAAACCGCGAATATTCCGATCGTCATCGAATCACCGCCACCAGAAAGCCTTTTTTCCTTGAAGCGACCGCTTGTCGTCGGATTGGTAACCAGCGCGGATCGGCTTATCCAGGTTCGGCGCAACAGGCTGCTTTCGCTTAATCAAGCACCTGAAACCGATTATGTCGATCCCGAAGCCGTTGCCCGCGAAATCTCTTTTGCCCGACGGATGTTTGCCGACAACGACTGGCCAGTGATCGATATGACACGACGGTCAATCGAGGAAGCTGCGGCGGCCATCATCGGTCTTGTCAACGACCGCGAAGCTGCTTGATGCTGGTATTGGCGTCATCGAGCGCGGCGCGGCAGGCGATGTTAACGGCTGCTGGCGTGCCATTTGAAGTCGAAGCGCCGCGCGTCGATGAGGATGCCGCCAAAGGCGCATTCGTGGCGCGGGGTTTAAACGCGCGTGATCTGGCGGATGCATTGGCCGAATTAAAAGCAGTGCGCGTCTCGATGTCGCGGCCCGGCGATATCGTGCTGGGGTGTGATCAGACGCTGATGATCGACAACGGCGTGATGCTCGATAAGCCCGGCAATGATGTCGCCGCGCATTTGCATATGCTATCGGGCAAGACGCACCATCTTTATAGTGCAGTGGTCGCAGTCGAAAACGGACAGCCGGTCTGGCGCTGCATTGAGAAGGCAACACTGACGATGCGGACCTTGTCCGCGATATTTATCGAGGCGTATGTCGCCAGAGAAGCAGAAAATGTCGCTGGCTGCGTCGGTGGCTACCGCATCGAAGGCTTGGGTGTGCAGCTTTTTTCACGGATCGAAGGCAGCCACTTCACGATACTCGGCTTGCCATTGTTGCCCTTGCTTGCCTGGCTGCGGGTGCGCGGCGAATTGACGTCATGATGCCCTATGCCGAAGTCATCGGCGATCCGATTGCCCATTCGAAATCGCCGCTTATTCATGGATATTGGCTGAAAGCGCTGGGCGTTGAAGGCGGGTATCGCGCGTGTCACGTCACCCCCGATAAGCTTGCGGAATACTTCGCGGATCGTTCGGTTGACCCCGAGTGGCGTGGCTGCAACGTCACGATTCCGCATAAACTAAGTGTAATGGATCATGTCACCGATCCTGGCGACGTCCGCGGGACCATTGGTGCGATGAACACGGTCATCCGCCAGCCCGATGGCGTGGTGATGGGCACAAATACTGACGCCGGCGGCTTTTATGCGCCGATTGCCGATCTGACATTAAGGGGACTGTCAGTGGCGGTCGTCGGCACAGGCGGTGCGGCACGCGCCATTTTGTTTGCGTTAGCCCGCGCCGATGTCGGGCCGGTCACGATGGTTGCGCGCAATGCGTTGCAAGGTGCCGCGCTGCTGGCCCGGTTCGGGCTGTCAGGCAGTGTCCAAGGTCTCGATAAACCGTTGCCGCCGGTTGCGTTGCTCGTGAATGCAACGCAGCTCGGGATGACGGGCCAGATGCCGCTGGCGTTCGATCTTTCTCCGTTGCCCGATGATGCTGTTGTCTACGATATTGTCTATGCGCCGCTCGTCACCGGATTGCTGGCGGCAGCACAGGCGCGGCAGCTCGCGACAGTGGACGGTCTGGAAATGCTTATCGGTCAGGCGGCAGTGGCATTTGAACTGTTCTTCGGGACCGCACCGCCGCGCGAAAAGGATCCCGACCTACGTGCGCTTCTGACGTCATGATTGTGGTCGGCCTTACGGGATCGATCGGTATGGGGAAAACGACCGTTGCTGCCATGTTTGCTGACTCGGGCATACCGGTTTTCGACGCCGATGCGGTCGTTCACGTGCTGCAGGGCCCGGGCGGGGCATTGGTCCAGGCAATTGAAATTGCGTTTCCGGGCAGCACGACAGCTGATGGGGTCGATCGTGTGAAGCTTGCCGCCCAAGTCTTCGGTGATCCGGCCAAGCTCAAGAAACTGGAATCCCTTGTGCATCCCGCAGTCCATGCCGCAAGGGCCGTTTTTCTCGAGGATCATCACGCGGCGTCGATGGTTCTGCTCGACATTCCCCTGCTGCTGGAAAAAGACCCACTGCCCGACATCGACGTTGTTGTCGTCGTTTCAGCGGCTTCTGACGTTCAGCGTGAACGCGTCCTGGCGCGCCCGGGAATGACGGTTGAAAAATTCGAACAAATATTGGGCCGTCAGATGCCCGATGCCGACAAACGGGCGCGCGCAGATCATGTCATCGACACCGGAACAACGATTGCTGCAACACGCGCGCAGGTTCGCGAAGTGATCGCTTGTTTAATTTCACGGTCGCGTCCATCCTGACGACTCATGCGTGAGATTGTTTTCGATACCGAAACCACCGGCCTTGACCCCAAACAGGGGGACCGGATCGTGGAAATCGGCTGCATCGAGCTGATCAACCGGGTCGAAACCGGCAATATGTATCACGCTTATTTCAATCCCGGCATGGCAATGCCGAGCATTGCCGAACAAGTGCACGGGCTCAGCGATATTTTCTTGTCCGACAAGCCGTATTTCGAAGATACCGTCGAGGATCTGCTTGATTTTCTGGGCGAAAGTCCGTTGGTTGCGCACAATGCCATGTTCGACTTCGGTTTTTTGAACGCTGAACTGGGCAATTGCGGACGGCTGCACATTTCGATGTCGCGGATGATCGATACGCTGGCGATGTCAAAAGCGCGTCACCCGGGTGCAAAACACAGCCTTGATGCGCTTTGCACGCGTTATGGCGTGGACCGCAGCCACCGTGTCAACCACGGTGCCTTGCTCGATGCGGCGCTTTTGTCGCAGGTATATATCGAGCTCACCGGTGGGCGCCAGATTGGTCTTGATATCGGCAGTGCGCCCGTGATTGAACCAATGCCGCGGCGTCTGGTTACACCCGGGCATGATCACTTCCGCCAGCCGCGGACGCATCATGCAACAGCAGACGAAGTCACGCGCCATCGCGCGTTTGTAGCCACACTCACGGATCCATTGTGGGCAACGAACAAAGATTGGGCGGAACTTGTCGATGCGTGATCAAGACTGAAAAACCGAGGAGAATATTATGGACATCCGCGTTTCAGGCCATCAGGTTGCAACCGGCGATGCGCTGCGAACCCATGTCTCCGACCGCCTTCAGGGCGTTGCCGACAAATATTTCTCGCGTGCGATTTCGGCACATGTGACGTTCGGGCGCGGACCGCATGACAATGGATTTTCCTGTGATATCGTCGCGCATGTAATGCAGGGTGTGATCCTGAAAGCCGCAAGCAGTGCAATGGAGGCGCATCCCGCTTTTGATGGTGCCGCCGAAAAGATCGAGCGTCAGTTGCGGCGCTACATGCGCCGCCTGAAAGATCATAAAGGGCCAAACGGGGTCGTCCCGATCGAAGCAGGCTATACTGTGTTCGAGCCGGTCAGCGAGGAAGTCGATGCGGATGTTGGCGACCATCCCTTGATCGTGGCCGAAACCCGGGTCGATGTCCCCGACGCGACCGTATCGGATGCTGTCATGATGCTTGACCTTCGCAATACGAATGCGCTGCTTTTCAAAAATAACGGGACAGGTGCGTTCAATATGGTCTATCGGCGCGGCGACGGCACGATTGGCTGGGTGGAACCCCAGCGCGCGGCCTGAGTCTTTTGCTGGGGCGATCGCGCCTCGACCCGGAACCAATATGAACGATTTGCACGAATTTCTCCGCCCCGGCGCGGTTGTGGCCGCTCTTGTGGCGCCGAATAAAAAGACACTGTTTCAGCAACTGGGCGCGATGGCAGAGCGCATTCATGACGTCGATTCGGCGCTTGTGGTGGAGCGCTTGACCGAGCGGGAGCGCCTGGGCTCGACCGGTTTCGGCGGGGGCATTGCAATTCCGCACGGCAAGATCGACGGGCTCGATCGTGTCGTCGGCCTCTTTGCCCGCCTCGCGCACCCGGTCGATTTTGCGTCGATCGATGATGAGCCAGTCGATCTCGTTTTCATGCTCTTGTCGCCGACCGACGCCGGCGCTTCGCATTTGAAGGCGCTGGCGCAAGTCAGTCGCGTTTTGCGTGATCGTGCATTCGTCGCAAAACTGCGTGGTGCCGCGACTGATGACGCGCTTTATGCGCTTTTGGAAGCTGGTGAGGCGCGTGACGCCGCCTGATTCGACGGGCGGTGCGTCGGTGCACCACGGCGCTTTTGAATCGCTCTGTCTGTCAGGGCCGGTCAATCGCGCATTTCCTTCCCGACGCGAAATCGTCGAAGATGCTCGGTGAGGGCACGACTGACTAGCGCCATGCTGGTGAGTGCCTTGATCCGTCGCGTGGGCGCAGAGGGCGGCAGCGCAGCGGTACTTGCAAAAGGGGACGCGACAGCGGGCGCGATCCTGTTGATTTGTATGGAAAAGGGTGTCGTACAGTCCGTGCGCGAACGCTTGCTTGATCGCAAGGGCGCTTATGTCTGGACTGCGGTCGGCCCGGCAGAACGGGATGCGAAATCTGCTTATCTCGAAAGGCGGCGGGCGCACGATCCGGATATGTGGCTTGTGGAACTGGACATCGCAAACGCCGAACGGTTCGCCGCTGATACAGGCTAGCATTGTTGACATTGTTGCGCCGCACAACAATTGAGACAGAATTGAGGCAGGCGTAGTCGGTATCACCCTATCGTGTTGGGGTATCCGGACGCCAGTCGGATGAGTTACCGGGGCATAGTTTACCGTTTAATGCCCGGCTTTGGTGGTTCAGCCGCACGATAGTAGATTGCATGTCGAACGTGTTTCGTGCCGCAAGTTTTGTGGCCACTTCTTTTTGTGGGCTGGCTTTGATGGGTGCTTTTCCATCGGACCAGGCGGTTGGGGCGCCGTTTTTCCCGCCTGTGATGAGCGATCCGCTCCCGGCGGAACCTGTCATGGAAAATTTTCCCGGTGACGGCATTGCGACCGATATCTCACCCGATCAACTGCCGGAAATCGTGTTTCCCAAGCGTTCACGCACGGCACCGACTGCCTCGCTTGCGATGCTGGTTCAGCAGCATGCAGCCCATTCGGTGGGCAATCGGGAAGCAGACTGCCTTGCCAGGGCCGTGTATTTTGAATCGAAAGGCGAGCCGCTGATCGGGCAGTTGGCAGTGGCTGAAGTCATTTTGAACCGTGCCAAATCGGGACGGTTTGCGAGCACATTATGTGGCGTCGTTAAACAACCCAGCCAGTTTTCGTTCGTTCGCGGCGGCGGTTTTCCACCGATTGTAAACCAGGCGATGTGGCGACAGGCTGTCGGCGTGGCGCAGGTTGCCATGAATGGTCTGTGGGAGAGCACAGCGCCAAACGCACTGTTTTTCCACGCCCGTCGGGTTTCGCCGAACTGGGGCAAAAAGCATGTGGCAACGGTCGGAAATCATATTTTCTATCGTTGAGCCTTTTGTTTGTTCACTTACTGTTCTAAGTCGCGGCTATGCTTGATACGCCGTTATCTGCTGCAGAACTGACCGCAAGCGTCGTGCGCGGGGTAGCAAGGCTGTTGCTGCGACACGATTGCCTGACGGTTGGTGAAGTTGCGCTGGGAAACGGCCGCCGCGCCGATTTGATGGGTTTGTGTCCCAAAGGCCTCGTTACGATTGTCGAGGTAAAAGTATCGCGCGCGGACTTGCTGGGTGATCAGAAATGGACCGACTACCTCGCTTATTGCGACCGTTTTTACTGGGCGGTGCCAGATACGCTCGATGCCGGACTGCTCGATCGTGCCGACAAGTTACCCGATCGTGCGGGCCTGATTGTCGCAAACCGATATGACGCGGCCGTCGTACGCGAGGCATCGCTCGTCGCGCTGGCACCGTCGCGGCGTCGTGCCGAAACGCTTCGTTTTGCCAGACGTGCGGCGCGGCGGTTGCTCGGTGATCTCGACGACGGCATTGTTACCGCGACTTAATTGGGGCCAATTCTTGCTTTCGCTTTGGGCTTTGTTTCGTCCATCGCTTTGACAATCGCAGCCGATCGCAAGTCGCGTTCGGCGTATTGGCGAGCCGTCAGCCCCGATGACGTATCGGCCTTGTTCGGGTTTGCCCCGGCTGCCAGCAGCGTGCGTACTGTCGCAATATCGCGGTTCTGCACAGCGCGCATCAGGGGTGTTTCGCCGCGGCTGTTGGCCAGATCGACTTGCGCACGGCGATCGATGAGCAATGACAGGCCCTCGGCAAAGCCAAGCTGCGCCGACAGCATCAGCGCCGTGTTGCCGTCGGTGTCCCGCATGTCGGCGTTGGCACCCTTTGCCAGCAAGAACGAAAGCCAGGTCACATCGCGGCGCTTGGTGACGATATGGAGCGCACCTTCACCTGTCGATACGTCGCGAGTGTTGATCAGCACCGCACCCGAGCCAGGCTTGTTGATGAAATCGGTGACTTTCTGGCCATCGCGATCACGAATGCCTTTCAGAAAGTTGTAGCTATCCGAAAACTGCGCCTGCACGGGCGTTGCCGTTATGGCGACGATCGCAAGTCCCAACACACCGTATCGCATATCAATCCACCTGTTCACGTTGCATCTGTCTTGCGTCGGACCCGCTAACATCGCAAGGCTAGCGCTGTCATGAACAGATTGTTTTTCGTCATTGCGTTGCTCCTTTCGGCTTGCTCGTCACCCGCGCCAGCGCCGCGTCCACCGCTTGAAGGCGCGCGTATCGGCGGCGCTTTTTCGCTGATCGATCAGAATGGCGCGGTGGTCACCGACCGCAGTTATCGCGGCCAGTATCGTATCATGTATTTCGGCTATGCCTATTGTCCAGACGTTTGTCCGACCGATGTCGCCAATCTGGCGCGCGGCCTGAAAGCCTTCGCCAAGGCAGAGCCCGCGCGCGCGAAAAAGGTGAAACTGATTTTCGTCAGCGTCGACCCGAAGCGCGATACGCCCGCTGTGCTCAAGGATTTTACGGCGGCATTCCATCCCGACATGGTGGGCCTGACCGGCAGCGAGCAAGCTATCGATGACGTCACGAAAGCCTATGGCGTTTCGGTCTCGATCGCACCCGACCAGCCTAAGGACGGCTATCTCGTCGATCACAGCCGCGCGGCCTATCTGATGAGTCCGGAAAACAAGCCGATCGCGCTGATCCCGCAGGATGGCACGGCCGAAGCGATCGCAAGCGAGATCGGCAAATGGGTCCCGTGACCGACAAATTCTGGGAAACCGTCCCGCTTGCCCAACTCGACCGCGCGCAATGGGAAGCCTTGTGCGACGGGTGCGGCAAATGCTGCCTGCACAAGCTCGAGGATGACGAAACGGGCGAATTCTTTCCGACCAATGTCGCCTGCAAATTGCTCGACCGGCGCAGCGCGCAATGCTCAGATTACAAGCATCGCCATGCATTCGTGCCCGATTGCATCCGGCTGACGCCCGCAAAACTTCAAACGATGGACTGGCTGCCCCCGAGCTGCGCTTATGTGCTGCGTGCCGATGGCCAGCCACTGCCCGACTGGCATTATCTTAACAGCGGGGACCGCGAGACCGTGCATGCGACGGGCAGGTCGGTGCGTGGATGGACAATTTCCGAAATCGATGCCGGTGATCTCGAAATGCATCTTGTCGAACGCGATGACCTCTGACCTGATGTTCTCGGGCGGCGGGCGTGAACAGCCGCTGATCATCATTCGCCGACGTGGAGCAAAGGGCCTGCGGCTCAGCATCGATCCGCGCGATGCCACCGTTCGCTTGAGCTTGCCGCTGCGTGCGCCATTGCGTCCCGCGCTTGCTTGGGCGGCAGCCAAGCGCCTGTGGATCGAGGCGCAACTGGCCAAAATGCCGCAGGCGGTTCCGCTCTTGCCGGGTATGACACTCAATGTCGCGGGCGAAGCCGTAGTCGTCGACTGGTCCGCCGATCATCCCAGGCTCCCGACCCTGCTGCCCGGCAGGTTACGCGTTGGTGGTCCGATCGGACAAATGCCGGCGCGGGTTGTGCGATTTCTGAAACGATACGCGCTTGAAACATTAACGCGCGAAACGCTGGCACTTGCCGATGCGCACGGCATTGCCGTTGGCACAGTGGGGATCGGCGACCCGAAATCACGCTGGGGCAGCTGTGCGTCGTCGGGTGACATCCGCTATAGCTGGCGGCTCATTTTGACACCGTCATATGTCCGCCTTGCGACCGTCGCGCATGAAGTCGCGCATCGCATTCACATGGATCACAGCCGCGATTTTCATGGTCTAGCAGAGACGTTATACGGCAGCGATCTCAGCCCCGCGCGCCGTTGGCTCCGCGACAATGGCACGGCGCTTCACTGGATCGGGCGCGGTGCCACTTGATCCTCGTCGTCTTGCGGCGTTCTCGACCTTGGTGGCGGCGCAGTCGGTCGCGGTGTCACGGTTGGCCTGGTTGGTGGCGGCGCAGCTTCGCGACCCAGCACCCCGTCGATCCATCGCTGGTCGAATTGCTGGGGAACCTGAACATCGGGATTTATCTCCGGCTCGGGCTCCTGCATGTTCGGGCCGGGTTCGATAGGAACACCGTTTTCGTCAAGATAGATTTGTTCGTCGGCATTGCCGAAATAAGCTTCCTCGTCCGGCTCAAGCTGCCATTCGGGCAGCGTTACTTCGGTCATGAACTGTTCGACGGGCCGTTTCGCGACAGCCACTTTCATATATTGTGCAAATGCCTGCGCCGGCGCTCGCCCGCCTTCAAGGCCGCGGATAGGATCGGCATTGTCGCGCCCCATCCAGACGCCTGTTGTGATCCCGCTGGAAAAGCCGAGAAACCAGCCGTCTTTATTTGAGCTCGTCGTGCCGGTTTTGCCGGCAACAGGCCGTCCGATCTGTGCAGCGCGCGCGGTACCGGTATTGACCGCCGTCTGCAGCAGATCGATCATCTGTGCCGCCACCGCTGGCGCAACAAGAACCTGGCTCGTGTTCGGGCGGTGTTGGTAGAGCACTTCGCCTTGCCCGGTCGTCACTTTTACGATGCCATACGGCGCAACGGCAATGCCGTTGCTGCCAACACTGGCAAAGGCACGTGTCATGTCGATCAGGCGGACGTCGGACGTCCCCAGCACCATCGAAGGCTCAGTATTGATCGGTGTCGAAATACCGAAACGCCGCGCCATGTTGGCAATCGATGACGTGCCGACCGCGGCCCCGAGTTTAGCCGCAATTGTATTGACCGAATAGGCAAATGCCGTTCGCAAGCTGATTTCGCCCGAAAAGCGCCGCGAGGCGTTGCGCGGTTTCCAGCCATTGATGTCGACGGCTTCGTCAACGACCATGTCACCGGGCGTGTAACCGGATTCGATCGCAGCGAGATAAACAAACAGCTTGAACGCCGATCCCGGCTGGCGGACAGCTTGCGTCGCACGGTTATAGATCGATGCGACATAATCCTTTCCGCCGACCATGGCGCGCACCGCGCCGTCGCGGTCGAGTGACACAAGCGCGCCTTGCGCTTTGCCGGGCGTATTTGTGCGGATGGCATCGTCGGCCGCGCGCTGCATGGTGAGATCGAGTGTGGTCCAGACGTCAATGGGTTCCCCGCCTTCATCGATCAGCGTATCGAGCTGGGGCAAGGCCCAATCGGTGAAATAACGAACGCTGTTCTGTTTCGGCTCGGGTGCAAGCGTCACATTTGCGGGATTTGCGGCGGCAACCTGCGCCGCGGTCAGAAGACCCTGCTTGGCCATGACGTCTAGCACGACACGTGCCCGTCCGACAGCAGCCTTGGCGTCGGCGCTGGGCGAATAGTTGGACGGTGCCTTGACCAGCCCCGCTATGATTGCGCTTTCACCGATTGATAGCGTGTCGCCGGGGTGACCGAAGAATTTCCGGCTGGCAGCATCGACGCCATAGGCACCGCCGCCGAAATAGACGCGGTTCAGGTAAAGCTCGAGCACCTGGTCCTTCGAGAATTTGCGTTCGATGGCAAGCGCAAGGATCATTTCGCGGATCTTGCGCGACCAGGTTTTATCGTTGGTCAAAAAGACATTGCGCGCGAGCTGCTGCGTGATGGTCGAGCCACCCTGCGCAAAGCGACCGCGCGTGTAACGGACCTGGAACGATCGTGCGATGCCCCGCGGATCGATACCGATATGGCCGTAAAAACGCTTGTCTTCGACCGCGACCATCGCTGTCTTCATCGGAGTCGGGATCCGGTCAATCGACAGCCACTCGCCATAGCTTGGCCCGATTGACACGATGACCGTGCCGTCGGCGGCGTGGACGCGGATCATCTGGCCATTGGGCGAGGATTTGAGTTCGGTATATGACGGCAGCGACTGGTAAGCGACAGCCACCGTAATCGCGATGACCATCAGGCCGATCAACCCGGTGATGAGGCCGATGCGAAACAACCGGCCAAACCAACCGGAGCGTCGGGGCTCTGACGATGAAGTGCGAGGCGCCATTCAGGCGGGCGGTTACGCGCTAACCTGTCGGCTGCCAAGCATTGTCATGAAGGATCGAAGTCGAGCGATGCGCTGTTCATGCAATAGCGCAGCCCCGTTTCTGCCGGTCCATCGGGGAAAACATGGCCGAGATGACCGTCGCATTTCGCGCACCGCACTTCGATGCGGGTCATGCCATGCGTCGTATCGCGGACTTCGACCACGGCGTCACTGTCGGCCGGCCGGATGAAACTCGGCCAGCCCGAGCCTGAGTCATATTTGGCATCGCTTGTGAACAGCAAAGATGCGCAGCCTGCGCAATGATACTCGCCCGGCGCCTTGTTGTCGTTGTAGATGCCAGCAAATGCGCGCTCGGTGCCATGGTGCCGAAGAACCTGATATTGTTCGGGCGAAAGTCGCTGCTTCCATTCGGCATCGGTAAGAACAAGTTTTTCCATTTTGCCAAGATGGCGCGCACAGTGGCCCGCTTCAATCCCCGATCCGCGTTGCGCGCGCAAAACTTCGTGCAATGAATGGCGCAAACGGAAGAACGCGTGTAGCAAGTGCCGCCGTCCAAGGCGTTTCGCCGCGTTCCCAAAGCCATTTGGCGAACGCAACGGGGCGGCGCGTCCGGCTGGCAAAGGCGCGTTGATAGGCAGGCGCTGCCGCTGGGCCGCCTTTTGCCCACGCCGCTGCGGCCGCGATTCCGCTGGCAATTGCAATGCCGTTGCCCTCGCCCGCGATCGACGGAATGACCGCTGCCTGATCCCCAAGCCGAAAAATGCCGGAGAGCGTGTCAGTCGCGCGCCAGCCATAGGGCACCGACGCAATCGCATCGGCATCGGGCAGCGCGTCAAGAAACGCCAGTCGGTCGCTGAGCGCAGGGATCGCGTCGCCCAATTGCCGCAGAAGAGTTTCGGGTTTTCCGTCGGCTTCGGCCAGACGTGACTTTCGGACGGCAAGACACAGATTAGCGCGCCCGTCTTCCTGCAGCAACAGCCCGACATAGCCGCGATCGAACAGATGCAGTTCGATACTGCTGCCGATCAGCGCCTTCAGCTTTGGATGCGGGTCAATCTTGACGCGCAAGCCCAGCGTCGAGTCCGCGGTTTCGAATTTCGGCCGTGCAAGACCGCGGAGGTCATGCTTGCCGGTTGCCAGAAACACGCTGTCGGCATCGACGTCGTCAGCATTCTTGATCGTCACAATTTCGAGCCCCGCGCCCGCCGCCTGCGCTTGCGCCAGCAACATCGTGTCGAGGCGATGCCGCGACAAGCCGACAGCGCCTGCAGGCAAGCCGGCTTCGGCGTGTCGTTTTCCGGCAAAGACCCGGACTCGGTCGATCGGATGCCCGCCGGGATCGACACCGAGGTGCGACAGGCTTTTGAGCGTGTGCCAGCTCATGAAACCGCCACAAAGCGCGTCGCCGATCACGCGCTGCCGCTCGAGGATCAGCGGTCTTGCGCCGCCGCGCGCCAGCATGATCGCTGCCGACGATCCGGCAGGACCGCCGCCGATGATTACCGGGTTTTCGAAACGCATAGTCGAAACGGAAATTTGCGCGTTACCGAGGCACCTGTGACCCCGGCTTCCTTCAGGATCACAGGCCATTCGGCGGGCCGATAGCTGCGCGCGATCGACAATCGTCCGTCATGGCGGACAATCGGGTGCCAGCGCATGATCGTCGCCAGCAACGGGTAACCATAATAGGCGAAGCTATGACGATGAAGATCGTTGATGAACCAACCCACTTTCGCGTGATCGTCCATGAATTGGATAAACGCAATGAGTTGCGCAGGCGTCATGTGGTGCGCGACGAGACTTGAAATGATGACATCCCACGGCTCGTCGGCAAGATCGACATAGTCTCCGGTGCGATAGTCGATGTCGAGCGTGCCGGTTGTCGCCTCACCTGCGGCAGCCGCGCTGCGCGGATTGAGATCGATACCGACAAGCGTGGCGTTCACGCCATTGTCATTTGCCCATCGTCTGATTGCGCGCAGCATATCGCCGTCGCCATAGCCGACATCGAGAATGCGCAGCTCGCTTGCTTTGAGCGAGCGGAGAAAGTCGATCGTCGGTCGCCGCGCCATCGTCAGCGTGTTGACCTTCGCCAGATCGTGGACAACGGCGGCATAAGTCGCAGGATCAAGGTCGTCGGCATCCATCAATTCTTCGGACGTCGCCCGCGTCGCCAGCATCATTCGGTCCAGCCGAAGCGCAGGCCCTCGGCAGCAAGGCCGGGTCCGAACGCCAGCGCGACCCCGCTCCTCGGCTGGTCCGCCATGAGGCGCGCGAGCACGAACATCAACGTTGATGATGACATGTTACCAAAATCGTTCAACACCCCGCGCGACGCCGAAAGTGCATCGGGCGCAAGATCGAGCGCAGTCTCGACGGCATCGAGAATCGATCGCCCGCCGGCGTGGACGGCCCAGGCATCGACCGATCTGGGTTCGACGCCGCCGGTCAGTGCCGCGCGGGTTTCGGGAACCGCAAGTGCAGCCGCAATCCGCCCCGGTACTTCGCCCGACAAATGCATGGCAAAGCCCGTGTCACCGATATTCCACCTGATCAGCCCGCCTGAATCAGCCAGTGTTGCTGCAAAAGGTGTGTCGAGCCCCAGCCCAACGCCGTCACCCGACACGATCGCTGCTGCCGCCCCGTCGCCGAATTGCAGCATGGCAAGCAGGGGTTCGATGCTCAGGTCATCCTGCAAATGCAGCGTCGATAGTTCGACGGTGACGACCAGCACTTTTGCGTTGGGTTCGGATCGGACGATATGCCGTGCGGTCTTCAATGCCGTGACCGCCGCATAGCAGCCCATGAAACCGATCAGGATACGTTCGACGCTGCCGTCGAGGCCAAGTCGCGACGCGATGATCTGGTCGATACCAGGTGCCACGAACCCGGTGCAACTGGCCACGACAAGATGGGTGATTCCCGCGGCATCTGGGAGCTTTGCGATGGCATCGAGCGCAAGAGCAGGTGCTGCCTCGGCATACAGCGCCATGCGCGCAGAGGTACCCGGCATCGCGCCTGCGTAAAAGCCGCCCGACCCGACGGGCGATTGCCCTTGTGGCCCCCGGGGCAAGACCGACCAGCGTTTTGCAATACCCGACCGGCCCGCCATTCGCGCAAAGACAGCGGCATCGCGCCGGTCGGTCAGGCGCGCGCCGGCCCAATCGATAAATGCATGATGGATGTCGTGATCGGGCGTCGCCGTGCCGATGGCATTGATCCGGGGTCGGTTAAGCACGCGCGACTTTCGCATTGACGTTCAACACCGGGAATGCGGCGTTGGGTCCGCTGTGCATGGCGTAGTTAACGTTTCATTGAAAGCCACAGAGTATTGTTACGCACATGGGCCGGTTTTTTTTCTTCGCTGTCGCGCTGTTTTCGCAATCGGCGCAAGCACAATGCCGACTCTGCCCGGCTGAACTGAGCAAAGACGCAGTCCTGCCGACCATACCATTGCGCATCGATGTCGAAGCCGCGCTCGATCTGGGTCGCGCGGCTCAGGTTCGCTCGGGCGGCGGCGGTACGATTACGCTGGACCCGGCAACGGGCGAACGGCGCGTCACCGGACTGGCCGATCTCGGCGGTTTTTCGTTGAAAGGGACCGTCCGGCTGCGGGGTGCGCCTTTTGCGCCCGTGTCGATTTCGATGCCAAGCCGCATTTCGCTTACGGCACCCGATGGCAGCACTGCCGACGTCATCGATATTCGCACGAATCTTGGGTCCGCTGCGCGACTCGACGGGCTTGGCCAGCTGAGTTTCGCTTTCGGCGGGCGGCTCGTTGTGACGGGCGGGCAAGCGGGGGATTTCCGGGGACGGGTCACGGTTGTTGCCGATTACCGTTAAACCCTTCCTCGCTATTAACCAGTCCACGAAGCAGTTTGTGAACACCCGGTAGTCCAAGCACAACCTCGCGGAGCAGATGGGTGCTCTCGCTCTGCTTGTTTTGTTTTTGGGGACCAACTTATAATGACCAATCGTTTCACGAAGGCCGCGCTGGCGGCGACATTTGCCACGGCTGCATTTGCATCGACTGGTGCGCAGGCCGCCACCGCTACGGCGACAGCACGTGCGCAAATCCTGCAGCAACTTACTGTTACGCGTACGGCCGATCTTGATTATGCAACGATCGTGACGGGCGCTGCGGCCTCGACGGTTGTCGTAACACCGGGCGGCGTGCGGACATGCGGCGTCGGTCTCGTCTGCACTGGTACCGCGACAGCAGCCGCGTTCAACGTTGTCGGCACGATCGGTCAGGTCGCGACGGTTTCGGTTCCTGCAACGGTATCGCTCGTTTCGGGTGGCAACACGATGTCGTCCACGCTCGTTTCGTCGACGGCATTGATGACATTGGCCGCTGTCAACAATTTCCAGGTCGGTGGCACGCTCTCGGTTGGTGCAAGTCAGGCCGATGGTGCCTATGCCGGTGTTTTCACCGTGACCGTCAACTACCAGTAAGCCCTCCGCTTAACACGTCGGCTTCGCAAAAGGCCCGCTGGTGTATCCTCACCGGCGGGTTTTTTGTTTTCGACAGAAGGTTATCGGAAAATCAACCTTGTCGGGTCATGATGGCGGAGACCAGATTAGGGACCAACCTATGCCACATTTTGCGCTGCGCACCTTCGCGCTTTCGCTCGCCGGTATTGCCGCGCCTGCACTTGCCGGGGGCGACCTGCTCGTCGCGCCAACCCGCGTCGTCCTCGACGGACCGCGCGGCACCGAGGTGTTCTTGAACAATGTCGGCGCACAGCCCGCGACCTATCGCATTTCGATGGAACTGAAACGCATGTTGCCGTCAGGCCAGGTCGAAGAAATCGCTGCCGATGCTGCTACTGACAGGGAAAAGTCGACCTTGGCGATGATCAGCTATGCACCGCGGCGGGTGACACTGGCACCCAACCAGCCGCAAGCCATCCGTATCGGCGTTCGCCCGCCTGCCGATCTGCCCGATGGCGAATACCGGGCGCATATCCTGTTTCGCGCCATTCCCGATGCTGTTGCGCCTCAGCCTGCAATAGCCGGACCACCACAAGGCGTGTCGATCGCACTAACGCCGATTTATGGCGTCACCATCCCGATAATCATTCGCAAAGGCAGCCTGAAAGTCACAGCGGCCATATCGGGCGTGCAAAAGGTAAAGATCGACCCGAGCACCAATGAAGTGGTTTCGGCGTCCCTGCCGCCCGGCAAGACGGCACCGATCGATGCGATCTCGTTCACCCTGGCGCGCAGCGGCGAACGCTCGACCTTCGGGCGGATCCGCGTATCGAAACCCGGCGTTGCCAAACCGCTTTTCGAAGCGCGCGGCATTGCTGTCTATACCGAAGTCTCAAGTCGGGTCGTCACGCTTCCCATTCCGGCCGACGTCGCGGCGCAACTTATCGGCCCGACAAAAGTGGAATATCTCGAAGACAGCGACACCGGCGGCGGCGTGATTGCCGAAGCGCAGGTCGTGATCCGCTAAGGGGCTGCGAGCCGGTCGACGATCATGCGCGGTCTCTTCAAACGCACCGGCCGGGCGATTGCCGCGCTGGCCGTTCTTGCATCTGCTGGCATTTCCCAGCCGGTGCAAGCAGGCGCATGGACGCCAACGGCCGATGATGCCCTCCTGTTCGATGTCCGTCTCAACCAGTATCGCCTAGGCGATGGCGTGCGTGGCTATCAGACACCGACCGGCGTATGCGTCGATTTCGCAGACGTCATTATCGCACTCGATATTTCGGTCCGGCTGGACAAACAGTCGCGCCGCGCAACCGGCTGGGCCTATCATGAACGTCAGACGCTGACGATCGATCGCGCGAGCGGTGAAGAACAAACCATGAACTCCAAGCGCAAAGTCGCGCCAGACGACATTCGCGACACACCCGAAGGCTGGTGTGTTTCGACGGTTGCCCTCTCGCGCTGGCTTGGTGTCACGCTTAAGCCCGATACCGGCAACGCCATCCTTACCGTGGTAGCCGACAAGAAGTTGCCCCCGCAACTTGCGGCCGAGCGACGTGCGCGCGTTCAATCGAGTGTTCCTGTCTTCGATCTTGCCAGTCTTCCCAAGTCGAGTGCGCCCTATCGCGGCGTGAAAATTCCTTCGGTGGATGTCGTCGCCAGTATCGGCGCCACGCTTGATCGCCGCAACGGCAACCGGCTCGATGCACAATATGAGCTTTATGCGTCTGGCGAAGCGGGGCCGATCGCGTATGATGCGCGGTTGTCGTCGGATCGACGTGGCGTTCCGTCGACGCTACGTGTTCGCGGCTATCGTACAGACCCTGCCGGCAAGCTCCCACTGGGCGCAACGCATATTGCGGTCGGGGACGTGCAGGGGCTTTCGACGCCGCTCGCCTCGCAATCGGGCGTCGGGCGCGGATTTGTGGTAACCAATCGCCCGGTCGATCGCCCCCAGAACTTCGATCGCACCGATTTTCGCGGCGAATTGCCCAATGGCTGGGATGCCGAACTTTATCGCAATGGCCAGCTGCTGGCTTTTGCCAACGATCGTGCGGATGGCCGCTACGAATTTCTCGATGTTGCGCTTCAATATGGCCAGAACCGATTTGAAGTCGTGCTCTATGGACCACAGGGGCAGATCCGCCGCGACGTGAAGTCGGTGCCGGTGGGGCTCGACAGCGTTCCGCCACGAAAGACTTGGTATTGGGCAGGCGCCGACGAAGAGGGTCGCGATCTGATCAATCTTTATCAGTCGCCGACGTTTGGGCGGCGCGGCTGGCGGGGCTCATTCGGGCTCGAGCGCGGTCTGAATCCCAAAACGTCGGTTGCGTTGAATATGAGTAGTCTGCTGATCGACGGCGTCGGTCGGCGCAACTTCAGCGAAGTTGCGCTGAGGCGCGCCATCGGTCCTGCGCTGGCCGAATTTTCAGGTGCGATCGATGCAACCGGCGGTCATGCGTTTCGGGCGCAAGCGCTCGCACAACTCGGGACCACCAATTTTGCGGTCGAGACCATCTGGGCGGGCGGCGCGTATCGATCCGACCGGATACTGCAGAATGTCACCGGCCTGCATGTGGCCAGCATCGACCATTTCTTTGGCAAGGGACGGCGGAGTATTCCGGTCCACCTTGATGCCCGGCTGACGACACGGCGCGGCGGCGACAGCACCCTCGAATTTGCCACGCGATCTTCGCTGAGTATCGGCCAGATGTCGTTCACCGGCGAAGTGGCTTATCGCGACGAGCGGCGCAAATTCGGACCCGACCCGCCGCCTCAGATCGAAGCTGGACTGCTGGCCAATGCGCGCGTTGGCAATATCCGGCTGCGCGGCGAAGCACGCTTCCGGATCGCGCCCGAAAGACAGTTTCAATCGGCAACGATTGTCGGTGAATGGGCCGCAGGCAGCAGTCGCCTTTACCCGGCGCAGTGGCGTGCGGAACTTGGTTATGATCAGTCGCTTGGCCGGGCACGCGCAGGCTTGGGCTACAGCAAACGCTACGATCGTGTTTCGTTCAGCGCCAGCGGTGAAGTTGCGAACGACGGTGCAGTTGCGGCGGGGTTGAACGTGGCGTTCAGCCTTGGCCCCGATCCGCGCCGGGATGGTGGCATCCGCCTGACGTCGGACAAGCTGGCATCGCAGGGCTCGGCGCTCGTTCGCGTGTTCCGCGATGCCAACAACAATGGCCGACGGGATTCGGGCGAGCGGCTCGAGAAAGGCGCTCAGATCGCAGCAGGTCGCGTTCCTGTTGATCACCTGACCGATGCCAATGGCGAGGTCGTCGTGGACGGGCTCGAACCGTTTCAGCCTGTGCTTGTCAGCGTCGATGGTTCAGCGTTGCCCGATCCTCTGGTCCAGCCGTCAACGCCCGGCTCGGTCGTCACACCGCGCCCAGGCGTCACGGTTGCGATCGAACTGCCGTTGGTCGCGACAGGCGACGTCGATGGGACGCTGGTTCGCGCAGGCGGCGGCAATCTTGAAGGGATCGATCTCGAACTGATCGACGGCGAAGGCCGTGCGGTTGCGCGAACGCGATCGGACTTCGACGGGTTTTTCCTCTTCGAAGGCGTGCCTTATGGACGTTATTCGGTGCGCATTGCCAAGCTTGCCGCCCAAGCTTTTCAACTGGACATGGTGCTTGCGGCGCAGGCGATGGTCGCAGAAAACTTGCCGTCGGTGCATCTGGGGATTGTTGCGGCGCGGGTGTTAGGGGCGATGGTGGCGCGGTAGCCATCGACCGCCGTGGCGAAGCCACGCCGTCAGTCGTCGCCTTGGCGATGCTGGCCGGTCCGACGCCAGAGCCGTCGATAGTTTCGTTATCGTCTGGCGCGTCGGATTGGTGCGGCCAAGAAGACTCGAACTTCCACGGGCTTTCGCCCACAACGACCTCAACGTTGCGCGTCTACCAGTTCCGCCATGGCCGCACAGCCATCAGCTGTCGGTAATGACAGCGGGT
Organism: Sphingomonas sp.; assembly: GCA_043737475.1. Classification (GTDB taxonomy): domain Bacteria; phylum Pseudomonadota; class Alphaproteobacteria; order Sphingomonadales; family Sphingomonadaceae; genus Sphingomonas_O. The sequence continues at coordinate 14,918 of JAYTAP010000105.1, read as the reverse complement.
AGTCGCGGGCGCTTAGCAAAGCCGATGCGACCCCGCAATGCCCCTAATTCGCGGCTGGCTTGGGCGGGGCCCCGGAAAAGCTGAGATTGAGCTTTTTCGATCCCTTGGGCACGTCGATCTCGGCGGAATCAAATTCCATTTTGCCGCGAGGTTCGATCGTGCGTCTGGGCGGGGTGATCGTCCAGCCATAAACGACGCGGCCCTGAGCATCGCGCAGCTCGGCCAGAATATCGGGCACGCGCTGGACGGTGTCGGTCGGATTGACGACGCGGCCTGTCAAGGCAAATAGCTCATTACCACTCGGCAGTTCGCGCCGTTCGGGCTTGCGCGGCACTTCGAGGAGCAGTGGCACGTCAATTTGCCCGCCGGGAAGACCTGCCCGTGCGAGTAGACTCGTCACAAAAGTCGGCGTGCCGAAAAACTGCACTGCGACAACGCCCGTCATGAGCAACAAAGCAACCGCCGTCGCCGCCAACGTCCATCGTCTCGCTGGATTGCGACGTGGGCGAAACGGCGGCTCGGGCGCAAAGGCGTCATAATCGTCCGCTTCAGGCTCAGCCGCGCTCGGATCGGCGACTGGCTTCGACACGACTGGCCTCGAAGCTACCGGCCTGGAAACGACTGGCAGGGGCACGAACGGCAGCGGTTCAGGCGTCGGTAGCGACGCTTGAACGGCGCGTTCGACCAGATCGAGCGGGGCGGGTTCCTGAAACCAGCTGTGACGGCACGCGGCGCAGCGAACTTGTCGCCCCGATGGACCAACCGCGCTATCGGGCACGACATAACGGGTGCGGCATTCGGGACAGGACAGGATCATACTTGGCGATATGCTCTGAAAACGCGGTCAGGCATCACCTAAGCACCGCGCGCGCCATGCTGGCAAGCGCTTCCCGTTACGGATGCGCGCTTGTCGTGCTTTACGGATGCGCACTTGCCGTGCGATGGCACGCAGGTAACAGGCTTCGGGCGCGGGGACCGTGAGTAATATTGTCCAGTTCGAAAATGTCGGGCTTCGCTATGGCACGGGGGCCGAAACGCTTTCCGACCTCAGCTTTTCGCTGTCGCGCGGCGCGTTCTACTTCCTGACCGGTCCGTCGGGTGCCGGAAAAACGTCGCTGCTGAAACTCCTGTATCTGGCGCAGCGACCGAGCCGGGGGCAAATCAGCATGTTCGGCGAAAATCTGGTCGCTGCGCCACGTGAACGTCTGCCCGCGTTCAGACGGCGGATTGGCGTCGTCTTTCAGGATTTCCGCCTCGTCCAGCATTTGTCTGCATTCGACAACGTCGCGTTGCCACTGCGCGTTGCCGGCACCGACGAACGCGAAATTGCAGCGCCGGTGCGCGAGATGCTCGCATGGGTCGGCCTGCAGGATCGTGCCGATGCCCGGCCGGCAACACTTTCGGGCGGCGAGCAGCAGCGCGTTGCAATTGCACGTGCGGTTATCGGCCGCCCCGACCTGCTGGTCGCCGACGAACCGACCGGCAATGTCGATCCGGAAATGGCGCAGCGATTGCTGCATCTTTTTGACGGGCTCAACCGGTTGGGCACGACCGTTGTCGTCGCAACGCATGACCTCCATTTGCTCAGCCGTGTCGGCACCGCGCAAATGATGCGTCTCGATCGCGGGCGAATGTCCGATCCGACAGGGGCGCTTAAATATCCGCCGCTGAGCGAAAACCTGTGACGGCATCGGCGGCCGACCGGCGCTTGCTGCCCGAAGGCCGTCTTGCAGGGCCGATGCCGTGGGTAATCGCGATCATGACATTCCTCACGGTGCTGGCGGCCGGGGCGGGCATGGCGCTGGGCAGTGCCGCATGGGGGCTGGGCAATCAACTTTCCGGCAAGCTGACGATTCAGATTGTCGAGCCGAACCCCGAACTTCGCGAGCGCCAGACGCAGACTGTGCTGACAGAGCTTGGTAACTTCGGCCTCGTTCAGTCGTCCGAACGTGTTGACGATGCGCGCATGCGCGATCTTCTTGCGCCCTGGCTGGGGCAGGACGGGCTTGACGCTGATCTGCCGGTGCCATCGCTCATCGATGTAACGCTGCGTTCGAACGATCCGCGCAGCGTGACGGACGTGGCAAGCGCCGTAAAAACAATTGCACCAACGGCGCGCGTGGATGCCCATGCCCAGTGGCTCGGGCCGCTTCAGCAGCTGTTGTCGACGATGCGCTGGCTTTCGGTGGCACTCGTCGCGCTGATGGGCGCAACGATGGCCGCAGCAGTTGTACTGGCGGCGCGGACCGCACTGGTAACGCATCGTCCGACGATCGACATCATGCACTTGATGGGGGCTACAGACGTGCAGGTTGCGCGGTTGTTTCAGCGCCGCGCGGCGCTTGATGCTCTTTTTGGCAGTGTGCTCGGCTGCCTTTGCGGCGCGCTTGTCGTATTCGGTGTCGGAGGCCGTATCGAAAATGTGGGTGCGGCCTTGCTCGATAACGGCGGGCTCGGCTGGGCGGGCTGGGGGGTAATTGCGCTGTTGCCGGTTGCCGCTGTTCTGTTGTCGATTATCACGGCACGATTGACCGTCGTTCGCGCGCTGGCGAAATTGCTGTGATCCGCCGGATATTTGCGTTGGCCATTATCAGTTGGACACTCGGATTTGCGCTGTTTGCAATTTTGCTGCCGCGACCTGCGAGCCTTGTCACAACCGACGCTGTCGTCGTACCGACGGGCGCGCAAGGACGCATCGCTCGCGGCATGGACATGATCGCGACGGGGCGCGCACGGCGCATGCTGATTACGGGCGTGGACCGGCAAGTGAGACCTGCCGAACTTGCCGAAGCACAAGGCGTTTCGCTCAGGATCATGGCCTGTTGCGTCGATCTTGGTCGCGAAGCGAGTGATACGCGTTCAAACGGGGTCGAAACCGCCGCCTGGGTGAGGCGCAACAGCTACAAAAGCGTCCGGCTTGTCACGACCGACTGGCATATGCGCCGTGCCAAGTTTGAGCTGGAACGTGCGCTGGGATCCGACGTAACTGTCTTGCCCGACGCCGTGCGCAGCGATGCCAGCCTTGTCGTTCTGGTGCGCGAATATAATAAATATCTTTTCCGCCGGACGGTGGTGCTGATCGGTCCATGACGCTTTTACGCTCGCTCTTGTTCACGATCGTTTTTTACATCGGCAGTATTCCGGTGGTCAGTGCCGCAGGGCTCGGCGCGCTGTTCGGGCAGGAAGCCGTGATCGCGGGGTCGCGGCGCTGGGCGCAATATCATTATTGGTGCGTGCGCTGGATCCTCGGCATCCGCGTCGTGGTCGAGGGCGAATTCCCGACCGGCGCGTGCATCATCGCGATGAAACATGAATCGATGCTCGAAGCGATCGAGATCCTGCGCCTGATCGATCGTCCGGCAACCGTTTTCAAGGCCGAGCTTATTCGCATTCCGCTGTGGGGGTGGGTCGCGCGGCGGCACGGCGTCATTCCGATTTCGCGCGAAGCGGGCTCAGCCGCTCTGCGCATGATGCTGAAAGCCGCGCGTGAAGCGGCTGCCGCGGACCGCCCGATCGTCATTTTTCCGGAAGGGACTCGCGTTGCCCCCGGTGATCGGCCGGCGCTTCGGCCAGGAATTGCAGGTCTGTATAAGACACTTGGCCTACCAGTTTATCCAGTCGCGTTAAACACCGGTCGCCTGTGGCCGAAGGGAAAATTCCGTCGTTATGCCGGCATTGTGACCGTGCACGTGGGCGAACCAATCCCCGCTGGGTTAGCGCGTGACGATATCGAGCAACGCATTCACTCAGGGATCAACCGCCTGAATCAATGATCCGAGCGTCCGAAATCGGGCCTGTCGTCGTCCTGCCCCTGTTCGATGATGCTCTGGCGTATCGCGCGTGTGCGCGTAAACAGGTCGAACAGCGCATCGCCGTCGCCCCACCGGATGGCGCGTTGCAGCGCGGTCAGGTCTTCCGAAAAACGCTGGAGCATCTCGAGCACGGCATCCTTGTTCGTCAGGAAAACATCGCGCCACATCGTCGGGTCCGACGCGGCAATCCGCGTAAAATCGCGAAAGCCCCCGGCCGAATATTTGATGACTTCGGATTGCGTCACCCCTTCGAGGTCGGAAGCCGTGCCGACGATCGTATAGGCAATCAGATGCGGCAGGTGGCTCGTCACGGCGAGTACGAGATCATGATGCGCCGCATCCATGACCTCGACCTGCGCGCCGAGCCGCTCCCAAAACGCCGTAACTCGTTGGACAGCGCTGTCAGGCATTCCAACAGGCGGCGTCAGGATGCACCAGCGATTGTGGAACAGCGCTGCAAAGCCGGCTTCGGGCCCACTCCGCTCGGTCCCGGCAACCGGATGGGCGGGCACGATAGCGTGATCGGGCAGCGCTGCCGCAAGGGCCGCCGTAACAGCTGCTTTCGATGAACCCACATCGCTGATGACCGCTTCAGCAGGCAGGTCGGCCGCAATGCTCTCGGCAATGCCTGCCATCGCGCCAAGCGGCACGCACAGGATGACCAAGTCGGCATCGGTAACAGCCGCCCCCGCGCTGTCGGTGACATCGTCGCATAGTTTCAACCGGCGTGCGGTGTCGCGAACGTCTGCATCGGCGTCATGGCCTGTCAGCACCACTGTCGGCATGGCGTCACGCACGGCGCGCGCGATCGATGATCCGATCAGACCCAGCCCGATGATCGAGACGCGCGTAAACGGTAGCATCAGCTGACGATGTCGCGCAATGCCGCCGCGACGCCGCGCGTTTCTTCCTCCGTGCCGATCGATATGCGCAGGGCATTGGGCAACCCCTGACCTGGCAACCAGCGCACGATAAAGCCGCACTCCATCAGTGCCTTATAGGCGGTCTCCGCGCTCACTGCCCCTTCGAACAGGATAAGCAGGAAGTTCGTTTTCGACGGAATGGCGCGGAGGCCGGCATTCCCAAGCTTGGCAATTTCGCCGGCCAGCCAGGCCCGCCACTGCGCGTTCTGCGCACGGCTGCGTTTGACGAAGGCATCGTCGTGAAGGGCTGCGATGGCGGCACGCTGACCGGCGGAAGTCACGTTGAACGGCGCACGAATGCGGTGCATCGCGCTGACGGCCTCGGCCGACCCGTATCCCCAGCCGATTCGCTCGGCAGCAAGCCCGTAAATTTTCGAAAACGTCCGCGTGACGATGACGTTCGGTTGCGTCTTGGCAAGTTCGAGCGCCGCATCATCGTCCCCAGCGTCGAGATATTCGGCATAGGCCTGATCGATGACAAGCATGACGTCCGCCGAAAGGCCCGCATGGAGTCGCGCGATCTCGGCACGCGGCGTAAACGTGCTCGTCGGGTTGTTCGGATTGGCAACGAATACGATCCGCGTCCGCGACGTCACGGCGGCAAGAATCGCATCGACGTCGGTCGCATAATCCGTATCGGACACAACGACCAGCGTTGCGCCTACGCGCCGTGTTGCGATTTCGTAAACCGCAAATCCGTAACGAACCTGAATCACTTCATCGCCCGGACCTGCATAGACACCGGTAATCAGGTGCAGGATTTCATCGGACCCCGTGCCATAGATTACGCGCGCCGGATCAAGATCATATTTCGCCGCAATCGCTTCACGCAATGCCGCGGCCGACGCATCGGGATAACGTGCCAGATCGGTGACATGGTGGGCAAATGCAGCTTGGGCGGCTTCGCTGGTGCCGAGCGGGTTTTCATTCGACGACAATTTGATCACTTTGCGTCCGTCACCGGTCGATGAGCGACCCGGCAGATAGGGCGCGATGTCCATGATCCATGGTTTGGGTTGTGGCTGGCTCATGTACCGTCCTTTAACGGGCCGGTGCTGATTGTCACGCAGCCGGTCTGATGGCTAAGGCAAACAAATGTGCAATCCACCCGAATCCAACCAGCCCGGCCTCGAGCGCCTGATCGTGCCTGCCCCAGTCGGCTATATCGGCACCGACAGCTCGACCGGCGAGACCGAAGCGCTTGCTGCGCTGAAGCCCGGCACCGTGATGATGATGGGCGATAATCCCGTGCTGCCGAAAATGCCTGCCGCGCCGACCCTGCTCGACTTTTTCAGCTACCGGATCGACGGAATTACCAAGCGACACCTGATTTCGAGCGGCCTGCGCGCGCTGGACGACGGCCAGTCGGAAGCGGTTATCATGGCCTGTTTGCTGCACGATATTTCCAATGCCTGCCTGATTCGCGCCGATCACGGCTATTGGGGCGCACAGATGATCGCGCCTTATGTCGATGAAGAAGTCGCGTGGGCCGTCGAAAAGCATCAGGCGCTGCGTTATTTCGCTGATGAATCGGTCGGGTACAAATATCCCGATAGCTATGATCGCTTCTTCGGTCCCGACTATCTGCCGCCCGATTACATTCGCCGCGAGGCAGCAGCGGCGCAGGAACATCGCTGGTATATGTCGTCAAGGCTGGTGACGCTTTATGATATCTATTTCTTCGAGGACGAATCGACGCCCGACATCGCGCCGCTGATCGACATCGTCGGTCGCAACTTCAAGCAGCCTGCCGAAGGGCTCGGTTTCGACGGGTCGCCGACCGCGCATATGTGGCGGACGATGATCTGGCCGAACAACTTTTTGTAAAAGTTGCATGCACGGGCACAGCCCTGCAAAGCCCGTATCATATGGATGATCGCTTCGGACTCAACCGCACCGTAACTTTGCCCGGGCCGCTGGTCCTCGACGGCGGAGGTGGCTTGAGCCCGCTTGAGCTGGCCTATGAAAGCTACGGCACGCTGAATGCTGATGCATCGAATGCGGTGCTTGTCTGCCATGCGCTGACCGGCGATCAGCATGTCGCCTCGACGCACCCGATCACGGGCAAGCCCGGCTGGTGGTCGCGGATGGTGGGGCCGGGAAAGCCAATCGACACCGACCGGTTCTGCGTCATCGCTGTCAACGCAATCGGCGGGTGCATGGGATCGTCGGGGCCGGAAACCCACGCGGCCGACGGCCAGCCCCATGCAATGCGTTTTCCCGTCGTCACGATTAGCGACATGGCGCGCAGCCAGGCCATGCTGCTCGATCATCTCGGTATCGCGCGGCTGCATGCAGTCGTCGGCGGATCGATGGGCGGGATGCAGGCACTCAGCTGGGCTGCGCATTTTCCCGACCGCGTGGCCGCCGCGCTGATAATCGCATCGACGGCCAAACACAGTGCGCAGAATATCGCTTTCCACGAAGTCGGCCGGCAAGCGATCATGGCCGATCCGAACTGGCGCGGCGGCGATTATTATGCTGACGCCAAGACGCCGGATGCGGGCCTCGCCGTCGCGCGGATGGCCGCGCACATCACTTATCTTTCGGAACAGGGGCTGACCGAGAAGTTCGGGCGACGCTTGCAGGCGCGTGAGGCGAAAACATTCGGGTTCGACGCCGATTTTCAGGTTGAGAGCTATCTGCGGCATCAGGGCCTGAGTTTTACCGATCGCTTCGACGCCAACAGCTACCTCTATATCACGCGTGCCATCGACTATTTCGATCTCGCCGAGGAATTCGGCGGGCATCTGGCGAACGCGTTCAAAGGGAGCAAAACACGCTTTGCAATCGTCAGTTTCGATACCGACTGGCTGTATCCGACCGCCGAATCCAAATCGATTGCGCAGGCGCTGAACGCAGCGGGTGCCGCGGTGAGCTTTGTCGAACTGGCCAGTCCTTATGGCCATGACGCATTCCTGCTCGATACGCCGGGTTTCGATGCCGTCGTGTCGGGCTTCCTGAGCGCGACATGTTGAGAGCCGATCTCGCCATCATTGCGGCAAATGTGCCGACGGGCGCGCGTGTGCTCGACGTCGGCTGCGGCGACGGCTCATTAATGGCGGAATTACGGGGTAAAGGATGCGATGCCCGCGGGCTCGAAATCGACGGTGCTGACGTCACGGCGGCACTTGCGCGAGGATTGTCGGTAATTCAGGGCGACGCCGATACCGACTTGGCCGACTATCCCGATGCCAGTTTCGACTATGCGATCCTTAGCCAGACGCTGCAGACGACGCGACGGCCCGATCTTGTCATCGATCAGCTGATGCGCATCGGTCAGCGCGCTTTCGTCTCCTTCCCGAACTTCGCGCAGTGGCGCATCCGCATGGCGCTGATGTTCGGGGGGCAAATGCCGGTGACAAAACAATTGCCGTCGCGCTGGTATGACACGCCCAATATTCACCATGTCACTGTCGATGACTTCCGCAGTTTCATTGCCACGCGCAACATTCGCATCGAACAGCAGTGGTTTTTAACCGGCGAACGCAAGACGACGAGTGCGGGCGCAAACCTGTTCGCCGAACATGCGGTGTTCCTGCTCAGCCGTTAGAACAGTCCGGGCACTTCGCGCTGGCTGACAGTCGGTGCTTCGGGGCGCAGCAATTGTGGTGCGGCGGCGCGCACACTCAGCGATGCCTGCCCCGTTGCGATCGGCGTGCAAGAGCGTCCAGCCAGGAAGTCAAGCGCCTGTCGCACCGACGCTTCATCGGCACTGCCCAGTGGTTTGGTCACATCGTCAGTCGCCGCACAGCTCGACCGGACCGTACTCGCCAGCCCGTCATAATAAGCATCCGAATTTGCCGAGTTCCGAAGTGAAAATGCGATGGCACGGAGCCGGTCGTCACAGCCCGCCCGGTCGAGCGCGACCTGGCCGACTGGCTTGCCGAATGTGTTCGCCCCGATCAGCGCGACGTTTGCGCCGAGATAGGGAATGAAGCTGTTGATGACGAGCTCGCTTGCCGACGCGGTTGCACCGGTGCCGATGAACGCGATTTTGACCGGTGAGACCGACTGCGATGTCGGGCTGAAGCGCTTCGTCGAATTGCGGCTCGATTTTTCGGGGCGATAAGTCGTCTGAGAAAAGACGTCGAAGCTCGACCGGCCGCCGCCGAGCAAGTCGCCCATCAGGTCGGCGGTCGAAACGAGGCCGCCACCATTGTAGCGGAAATCGATGATGAATTCTGTGATCCCGGCGGTGCGGAAATTGGCAAATGCCGTGCGCAGTTGCGGATCGGCGGACGAGATGAACGTACGCAGATTAAGGTATCCGACGCGTTTGCCGCCATCGTCGATGATCAGTGCGCCATATCGGCTGGAAACGGGGGTTAGTGAATAATCGCTTTTGGTTACGGTGACCGTGCTGGTCCCGCTAGCATTCGTAATCCGCAAGGTCCGCGTTACGCCAGCCGTTGTCGGCCCCAGCGCCGCCGTGACGCCAGCTGTGCCTTCGGCCGTGATGATATCCGTAACTGTGCGCAACGACGCCGCGCTGTCACCAATTGCGACAATTTCCGTGCCGCGGTCGAGGCCGACGGCGAGCCCCGGTGCCCCTTCGAAGGCTTCGGAGACAAAAGCCTTTTTGGTCGCTGCATCCGTGGTCAGGCGAATGCCGATACCGGCGCTCGACCCCGATGCATTAAAGGCATCCTCTTCGCGGATCGACGTGACATAAGTGAAAAACCGGTCGCGGCGCTGCGACCGTGCCGTCGCTGTCAGCGCGTCGACATAATCATCGACGGTTGCATAAGCCACCGGGCTCAGCGCCGCCGGGAGCGTTTCGGGAAACAGATACCATTCGTTCAGTTGTGCAAAAGCCCAGTTCTGCCGCTCGACCAGCGAGCATCCCGCTGTCGGCGTCGTGCCTCCGCCCGGGGATCCGCCGACGATAGCGGTGGTTCCGCCGCCGCCGCCACAAGCGGACAATGTCAGCGATACTGCCGATACAAGCGCAACCAGAACACGGGACATAAGCAACCTCGCCACCCTGCGCCGATGAATATTCCGCGCCGCCGATCGTGTATCAGCCGCGTAGCGTTGCTCCAAGCTTAACGGCAGCAGCAATGATTTTTACCGCAATCGCAGACAATTCTTCATCGGTGAAGCTCTTGTCTGTCGGCTGCAGCGTAACTTCGACGGCAAGCGAAACTTGCCCCACGGGCACGCCTGCGCCGACGAACATGTCGAACAGGCGCGCAGCAGTGATCACGCCCTTATCCGCGCCTTTCAGGGCACGGACGAGCGCATCGCCCGGCAATTCCGCTGGCACGAGAAACGCAAAGTCGCGCTGGACGACTTGCAGTGAAGGCGGGGTGAATGCAGGCCGCATGAAACCCGCGCCGCGCTTTTGCGCGATGGCATCAAGGTAGATTTCGGCGGCCATCACCGCACCCGTCAGACCAAACGCCTTCGCCGTCGCAGGATGCAACGTCCCGAAACTTGCGAGCACCGTTTTCGGGCCAAGGCGCAACGTGCCAGATTGGCCGGGATGGAAGTGGGCACCTGCCTCATCGCCCTCCGGCCCAAACACTTGCAGGTTGTCGACGGGCGCACCGGCGGCATCGAGCAGCGCGAGCGCTTCGGCCTTGGCATCGAACGCGTCGAACTGTTGCGCTTTGCTCGTCGCCCAACCGCGCGCCGTGCGCTCGCCGGCAAGGACGACGCCGACCGTCAACGGTTCGCTGTCCGTGAGATAGCGCCGCCCGATTTCGAACAGCCGTATGCTGTCGCAGCCGCGGTCGACATTGCGCTGTGCCGCCGACAGAAGGCCGGGAAGCAATGACGGTCGCATGACTTTAAGGTCTTCTGAAATCGGATTGGCAAGCGACCAGTCGCTCCCGCCAAACGCCGCCGCCTGAGCCTCACTGAGGAAGCTCCACGTGATCGCTTCGTTCAGCCCGCGCGCTGCTGCACTGCGACGGACTTTGCGCTCGATCTTCTGGATCGGCGTCGCTGTTGGTTTTGCCACGCCATCAGCGCGCGGTAGCGGCGTAGACACCACATGATCGAGCCCCGTAATCCGTACGACTTCCTCGACCAGATCGGCCGGACCGTCGACGTCACGCCGCCAGCTTGGCACGGTGACCGCCCAGTTGTCGGCCACAGAAAAGCCCAATCGTTCGAGGATGGCTTGTTGTTCGCGTGGGGGCACATCAATGCCACCCAGGCGTGCGCAAAGCGTCGGGTCATAATGGATCGACTTGGCGATAATCGGTGGCGTGCCCGCGCGAATAACGTCGGAGGCGCTGCCGCCACAGATCGACAAGATCATACCGGTCAAGATATCCATGGAATCATCGAGAAACGCAGGATCGACGCCGCGTTCGAACCGCGCGCGTGCATCCGATGTCAGTGACAGCGCCTGCCCGGTCTTGGCAATACGCTCGGGATCAAAATAGGCGACTTCGAGCAGAACATCTGTGGTCATGTCGGCGACGCCCGAATGCTCTCCGCCCATGATCCCACCAATGTCATGCGCGCCATTGTCATCGGCAATGACTGTCATCGCGGACGTGAGCGTGTATTGCTTGCCATTGAGCGCGGTGACGGTCTCGCCATCCTTCGCCCGCCGCGCGACCACTGCGCCAGAAAGCGTAGCCAAATCATAGGCATGGCTTGGTCTTCCGAGATCGAACATGACATAGTTCGTAATATCGACCAGCGCCGAAATTGGCCGTTGTCCGATTGCTTTCAAACGGCGCTGCATCCAGTCGGGTGACGGACCGTTGCTGACGCCGCGAATGACGCGGCCATAGAATGCGGGGCATCCTTCGGGGTCGTCGGTTCTTATATCTACCGTTCGCTCTGAGCTTGTCGAAGGGTTGTCATTCTTTACGCCATCGCTTGAAGAAAGGGGCAGGGCTTCGACAGGCTCAGCCCGAACGGCATTATTGAGGGGCAGTAGTTCACCCATCCCCGCCGCCGCCAGATCGCGCGCAATCCCGCGCACGCCCATGCAATCCTGACGATTGGGCGTGATCGCAACATCGAACACCGCGTCGTCCAGTGCCGCCCAAGCCGCATAGGCCGCGCCCACCGGCGCGTCGGCGGGCAGTTCAATAATGCCGTCATGATCGTCGCCGAGCTCGAGCTCGCGCGTCGAACACATCATGCCGTTCGATTCGATGCCGCGGATGCTCGCGACTTTCAGGACCATGCCATTCGACGGTACGACCGCACCCGGCGCACCGAATACGCCGACCAGTCCCGCGCGGGCATTGGGCGCACCGCAGACGACTTGGACGGGGCCGTTGCCTGCGTCGACCGACAATATCTGCAGCTTGTCCGCCTGGGGGTGCGGCGCGGCGCTCAGGACCTTGGCGATGCGAAACGCAGCCAATTTTGCGGCGCTGTTCTCGACGCCTTCGACTTCAAAACCGATGGCGTTCAGCTTTTCGGCGATTGCACCGACGCTTGCGTCAGTGTCGAGATGCTCTTTCAACCAACTAAACGTGAACTTCATGCCCCGACTCCCCCGCTGAGCGTGGGCACATCAAGTGCGCCGAAGCCATAGTGACGCAGCCAGCGCAGATCGCCGTCGAAGAACGGCCGCAGATCGTCCATCCCATATTTTAGCATCGCCAACCGGTCGATGCCCGTGCCGAACGCGAACCCCTGCCAGACGTCGGGATCCAGCCCGCATGCCTCGATAACTCGCCGGTGGACCATGCCGCTGCCCAGCACTTCCATCCAGCCTTCCGACCCGCCGATGACGCGTTTGCCGTTTTGCATCGTATAGCCGACATCGACCTCGACCGATGGCTCAGTGAACGGGAAATAGCTCGGGCGCAGGCGCAGCGTGACGTCGTCGCGCTCGAAGAATGCGCGCAGGAACGTCTCGAGCGTCCATTTGAGATGGCCGAGGTGGATACCCTTGTCGATCACCAGCCCCTCGATCTGGTGAAACATCGGCGTGTGCGTCGCATCACTGTCCGACCGATACACCCGCCCCGGCGCGATGATGCGGATCGGCGGTTCCTGTGACGTCATGGTCCTGATTTGAACAGGCGAGGTGTGCGTTCGGAGCAACTTGCCGTCTGGAAAATAGAAAGTGTCATGCATTGCCCGCGCCGGATGGCTTTCCGGAATGTTGAGCGCCGTGAAATTATGCCAGTCGTCCTCGATCTCCGGCCCACTCGCGACGGCAAAGCCCATATCGGCGAAGATTTCGGAAAGTTCGTCCAGCACTTGGCTGACAGGGTGCACTGTCCCGCGTGGCGTTTCGGGCGCAGGCAACGTCATGTCGAACCGCTCTGTCGCGAGTTTGGTGTTGAGCGCTTCGGACTCAATTACGACCTTTCGGCCTGATAGAGCCGCAGTCACCCGCTCTCGTATTCCATGAATTACCGGACCTTGCGCCTGACGCTGCTCTGGTGTCATCCCCCCCAAAGTTTTCAGCAAAGCGGTAACGCTACCCTGCTTGCCCAGAGTTGAAACGCGAATGCCGTCGATGGCTTCCACACTTGTTGCTTCTGCCATTGTGACAAGAATATCGGTTTCGAGCTTTACTAAGTCGGTCATCGACTCAGCCCCATAAGCAAGTGGGCGCAAGCGGCAACCCGCTCACGCCCATTTGCGCATTATAACGAAAGCGTTGCCAGACTGACGGCGGCACGCTGCCGGTTCGATTTCGCTTGAGTAATGCTCCGCTTGCGATGTGACAGCATCAAGTCCTGTGGTCAGACGTACTGCTTCTGAGTGTTCTGCGCGAAAATGCTTTTGCTTTGTCGACCATCGACTGTCGTTTCACTTGCGACAAAACCGAATTGTCAGCGTATTTTCCTGCCAGATCGTGAAAACGATATGTGCCGCTTGTGCGCTTTGTCATGATGAACTGATTATAGGGCAATGCATAAAGTTCCGCGCCCACGGCTTCGGCAAAGTAGGTAACGAATGGAAACACCATTGTCGGTTCGAACGTCTTGTCATGCTGCCAAATCGTCGGCGAAAAGTCATCGCCGGCAAGATAACCACCATCGCAAAGTCGGCTATAAACATTGATCAGGTCAATCGCTATCCCGCGCAGGGTATGGTCGCCGTCGACATACGCGAAATCAATATCTGCCGGTATCTGACCTGCGACTTCGATCGTCGTTCCGCGCAAAAACGTGCAGCGATTGCCGTGGGCGCTGACATTCGCCTGCGCTTCCTGAAAAACCGCGTCGAATGTCTCGTTATCGACATTCCAGGGCTTGTTCCATGACTCGAGATTACGCCAAGGATCGACAAGATAATAATGCTCGATCGACGGGCACTCATCTAAAATGCGCCGCGCAAATGCACCTTTCCAAACACCAATTTCGGCCATCGAGCGTATCTTCAGACCAGAAATGATGTTCTGCCACAGCGCTTCCCGGCCCCCGGCCGCTTGCGTCGCTTGCTCGATGAAAGGCTCGGAAAGCATAAACTATCCCCGGCAGATTGATATCGACAGCGCAGGCCGCCGCCGGTCTATGTCCGCTAAGCACGTTATGCGACACAACTAAGACACCATCGATGGGTCTCAGCCGGCACCTACACCTTGCGTATCGCCCAAAGCCGCCTTCGCTTGCGCGATGATGGTGCTGAAAACGACGCCTTCGTTCATCGCCATGTCGGCAAGGACTTTGCGGTCGAGTTCGACGCCCGCGAGCTTAAGCCCGTGCATGAACTGGCCGTAATTCAGCCCTTCCATGCGGACCGCCGCGTTGATGCGCTGGATCCAAAGCGCGCGGAAGTTGCGCTTTTTAACCTTGCGGTCGCGATACGCATATTGGCCAGCCTTTTCGACCGCCTGCCGCGCGACGCGAATGGTGTTTTTGCGACGGCCGTAAAAGCCCTTCGCCTGTTCGAGGATTTTCTTATGCTTTGCGCGCGTCGTAACGCCGCGTTTTACCCGTGCCATTTATCCGGCCTCCTTATTTCAGGCCGTAGGGAGCCCAGGACTTCACCGTCGAGGTGTCGGCCTTGGACAGCACCGAAGTGCCCCGGTTCTGGCGAATATATTTTGCGGTGTGGTGCGTCAGGCGGTGGCGCTTTCCGGCGACCCCGTGCTTCAGCTTACCGGTCGCGGTCAGCGTGAAGCGCTTCTTCACACCGCTCTTGGTCTTCAGTTTGGGCATTTTCGTCCTTTCGAATGACGTCCCTGAAGTCGCCTTGGCAGCCCTTTCAGCCAGGCGATTCGTAGCGGGTCGTGCTTTGAAGT
>JAYTAP010000104.1:0-73941 GCA_043737475.1 Sphingomonas sp. | reverse complement strand
GCACAGCAGCATGCGTGCTCTCGGTCTGATCTAGGCAGGTTGGACCTTGGCGCGCCCGGAACGATTCGAACGTCCGACCCTCAGATTCGTAGTCTGATGCTCTATCCAGCTGAGCTACGGGCGCGCAAGAGTGGTCCAACTAGGCGCAAGCTGCCGATGGCGCAAGTCCGTTGCCGTATCATAGGCAGCGCACTAGGCACGTCGTCATGAAACGGTCTCTAGCCTCCCTGCTTATGTGTGTAATGCTCATGAGCTGCGCCGCGCCTGCCAATCCACCGTCGCTGCTGCCGCGCGCGATTGAATCACGCTCCTCGGCGGAAAGCCAACCGACATCGCCCGTCGTCTTGCCCGTAATTGATCCCGTATTGTCTAAAGAACTCGCAGCCTTTGTCGCTGAAGCGCGCGCCGGAAGTGCTGATTTTGCGAGTGCAGAACGATCCGGCGCGACGGCGCTTGCTGTAGGCAAGGGCGCGCCATTTGGCAGTGAATCGTGGATTGCGGCAGAATTGGTCCGTTCAGCGCTTCAGGTAGCGCGCCAGCGCAGTGCTGCCGCGCTGACCGATATCGATGCGCTCGCGGTGACACAGAACGATCGCGCATCTCGCGATGCGACCGTCGGCGGACTTCCGGAAATACAGGCGGCTCAAACGCAAGTCGAAGCAATCGTTGCCGGACAAACCGCCCGTCTGGATGCGCTCAACCGCTGATCGCGGCTTTATGCGCCTTAGCATTTGCAACGTAATGCGCCACGCCGGCGGCGTTTCGAAAAATTTCCTCGGGCGAAAGATCACGCACCTTTTTTGCAGGGCGCCCGATCCACAATTCGCCGGCCCGGATGATTTTGCCCGGCGTCAGCATCGCCCCTGCGGCCAGCATGCCGTCTGATTCGATCGTGCAGCCATCCATCACGATGCTGCCCAGACCGACGAAGGCGCGGTCGTGAAGCGTGCTGCCGTGGAGCATTACCATGTGGCCGATTAGGACATCGTTCCCGATTATCGTCGGTAACCCGGCGGAAGTGCCCGGCCCGGGCGAGTCGACGTGGATCACTGTGCCATCCTGAATGTTCGTCCGTTTGCCGATCCGGATATGGTTAACGTCGCCGCGCAGAACGCAATTGTACCAGATGCTCGATTCCGATCCGATTTCGACGTCACCGATAATCTGTGTGCCCGGCGCAACGAACGCATCTGGCGCGATGATCGGCGTTTTGCCGTTCAGTGAAATGATGCGCATCATGGTTTCCGCAGCGGCTTCAATAGGGGCAATATACTCGCATGGTCGTCCGTCCATCCCGCAAATCCGTTTCGACCGTTAAGCGCCCGCCACGGTTCTTTGCCCGAAACTATGACGAGGCGGTCAAGTACGGCAGGATTTTGTGCCAGCGCGACCCACGCCGACGTCGCATAGCCGCGCCTGGACTCCTCGGGCGCGGCTTCGTAATCGCGCAAAATACTGTGCCACCCGTCTGCCTTTGCGGCCGCCAATATCGGTTCCAGATCAAGGAAGCGGTTGGAAATGTGCATGATCAGCAATCCGTCCGGCGTCAACCGCCGCCGATAGACCGCCAGCGCCTCGCGAGTCAGCAAGTGCATCGGCACGGCGTCCGAAGAGAACGCATCGATGACCAGCACGTCGAGGCCATTGGCAGGTTCAGCGGCAATCACGATCCGCGCATCACCGAGGATGACTGGCACGTCCGGCAAGCAACGCGACAGGAACGTAAACTTCGCCGGATCGCGCGCAATTTTCGCAATGGCGGGATCGATCTCGTAAAAGCGCCAGTCCTGACCCGGGCGCGCATAGCAGGCGACGGTCCCTGCCCCCAGCCCCACTGCACCGACACGCGCATTTGCGCCATAAAGCGCGGGCAGATTGGCAAGCGCCAGACCCACACCCGAACGCGGCGCATAATAGGTCAGGGGATCACGTTCGAATCCTGGCTTCAGGCTCTGCAATCCGTGCACTGTCGTCCCGTGGACCAGCGCGCGTGTCAAACCCGGATTGGTAACGATCGAATAGATCCCAAAAAAACTTCGGATCTGATTGTCAGTCGTCAGTGAATTGCTGATCGCCCGCCATGCGCCGAAATTCAGCATCAGCGCTGCGACGCAGATCGTGAACACCGCCCGGTTGCCGACAGCAAGCAGGCCAAGCCCGATGATGATGACCGCTGTCGGGACAAGTCCCTTCGGCGCATCCGAATTGATCGATATCACTGCGCAGCCGATCGCCGTCGCGCTGATCAAGACGGCAACGCGCCGGTGCGACGCGCTCGCCCAAATCCGCCCACCGATCGCAAAAAGCGGCCGCGTCATAACGACGGCCGCAGTCAGCAAGATCAGCACGGGATGCTCGTAGCCCCAGTCGAAGATCGTCGGGGCCAGCAGCGCACAAAAAAGTCCGCCGATCACGCCGCCCGCCGACATGGCAAGATAAAAGCCCGTCAGGCGCGCCGGTTCGGGGCGGCGATCATACATCCGTGCGTGCAGCGTGACCGCGACGACGAACAGTAACACGAGGCCAAGCAGCGCGAAAACCAGTGGAAACTTGGCGCTGTTTGCAAATGCCGTTCCGCCGCCCGCAAGGATGACGATCGGCGATGCAGATGTGATGGTGTCGGCGAGATCGCGCTTTTCGGAAAAGGCGACCGAGAAACTAAGCAGATAGAGCCCCAGCGGCAAAACCCACAGCAAGGGCATCGCAACGATATCGGTCGTCAGGTGCGTGCTGGTCGAGAGCATCAGCCCCGACGGGATAGCAGCCAGCAGCATCCAGTAGCCGACTTCGCGCCATGACGGCGCAGCCCCGGTCTTTGTCAACGCGACATGCGTGTTACTTTTTGGAAGTCCGAAACCACAGACCGCGATCAGTCCGAGCACCAATACATAGCCGCCCGTCCACAGCCAGCTTTGTCCATTCAAGGGCAATAACGGTTCGACGATCAGCGGATAGGCAATCAATCCGGCGAAGCTGCCCAAATTCGAAGCGGCATAAAGCGGATAGGGGTCGCCACCACCCGACACGGCAAACCAGCGCTGCATCAGCGGTGCCTGTGCTGCGACCATGAAAAACAACGGGCCGATCGATGCAACGAACAGCCACGGCACCCACAGGAACGGATTAGCAGTCGCGGCCGGCGTCGCCGCAATCAATCCGATCGGTAGCATGGCAGCCGCCGCAACAAACAGCGCGAGGTGGATGATGGCCTGACGTCGCGGCGCGAATTTGCCCAGCCAGTGCGCATAGGCATAACCGCCCAGCAGCAAAGCCTGGTAAACGAGCATCGCCGAATTCCAGACCGTCGGCGCACCGCCGAGGCGTGGCAGCGCCATCCGCGCGATCATCGGCTGGACAAGAAACAACAGAAACGAGCCCGCGCAGATCGTTATCGTGTAACGAAGGCGCAGCGCGCGACTGGTCTGGACGGTATCCACGATCATGTTCCCCGGTGACAGACCTGTCGCCTTATCGCGACGGCATTGTCTTATGGTTAACGTGCCAACAACCTTGCTGCGTGGGCAGCATGATATGTCAAGACACCCGAGCAACCCGCCCGGCGGAAAGCAAGCAACGTTTCGAGCACGAGCGCGTCACGATCGCCTGCGCCCGCCGCCGCCGCCGCTTCGATCATCGCGTATTCGCCTGACACTTGATATGCAAAAACAGGAACTTCGAAACGTTCTTTGACGCGACGAACGATGTCCAGATATGGAAGGCCAGGCTTGACCATCACGCTGTCGGCGCCTTCGTCGATGTCGAGCGCCACTTCGCGCAGCGCTTCCTCGGCATTGGCTGGGTCCATCTGGTATGTCTTCTTGTCGCCCTTGAGCAAACCGCTAGACCCTACTGCATCACGAAACGGTCCATAAAATGCCGACGCATATTTGGCGGCATAAGCCATGATCTGGACATTGTGATGGCCCATGTCTTCCAGCGCGTCGCGGATTGCGCCGATGCGGCCGTCCATCATGTCCGATGGCGCAATGATGTCTGCACCTGCCGCGGCCTGATTGAGTGCTTGTGCAACGAGGATGTCCGACGTGTGATCGTTGAGCACATAGCCTTTATCGTCGACCAAGCCATCATGCCCGTGCGCTGTGTAAGGGTCGAGCGCAACGTCAGTCAGGATACCGATGTTGGGCACAGTTGCCTTAACCGCGCGGATTGCCTGACACATCAGATTATCGGGATTAAGCGCTTCTTCGCCGCCCTCGGTCCGCAAATTGCGCGGCGTATTCGGGAACAGCGCGATGCAACCGATGCCCAGATCACGTGCTTCCTTTGCCCGATCGACGATGCCGTCCACCGACCAGCGCGAAACGCCGGGCAGGCTGGCAATCGGCTCCTCGACGCCCTGCCCGCTGGTCACGAAAAGCGGCCAGATGAGGTGCTGGGGTGCCAGATATGTTTCGCTGACGAGCGCACGGCTCCAGGCGGCAAAGCGGGTGCGGCGAAGGCGAAGCGCAGGATAATGAGACATAACTGCATTAAACCCTGTCACGCAGTCTGCCGCAAGAGCACGTTAGGGCGATCATGCATTAGTCATGGCAGCGAAAGGCAATCGCCGCCATAGCGCCCGCCATGGTTAGCCTCCCCCGGACCGCGATTCTGATCGTTAATGCCCAGTCGCGACGGGGGCGCGATGCGTTTGATCAGGCGTGCGTCGAACTCCGAACTGCCGGTGTCGAATTGACCGAAACGCATGCGCTTGACGATCCCGACGATTTGCAGCCGACCGTCAAAGCGGGGGTCGCCTCGGGCGCGGAAATGATCATTGTCGGTGGCGGTGACGGTTCGCTTTCGTCCAGCGTGGACTTTGTCGTCGGCACCAAGACCGTGTTTGCGTTGCTGCCCCTGGGCACCGCCAACAGCTTCGCGCGATCCACCGGAATCCCGCTCGACCTGTCTGCGGCGATCGATGTCATCGCCAATGGACGAGCCGCGCGAGTCGATCTCGGCATGATCGATGGCGATTATTATGCCAATTGTGCAGCGATCGGCCTTGCCCCGCTTATCGCAGAAACCGTGCCGCATGGCTTGAAGCGATGGCTCGGACGCACCGGCTATCTGATGTGGGCGGCGGTTTCACTGTTCCGGTTTCGCGCATTCACGTTGATCGTCGATGGCGAGCGGATGGATGCGACCGAAGTCCGCATCGCCAATGGGTCGTTTCAGGGTGGGACCGAGCTGGTCGACGATGCCGACGTCCAATCAGGCGAAATCGTGATCCAGGCCGTACGCGGGCGGACGCGCTTCGGGCTGCTCTGGTCATGGTTTGCCTCGACATTTCGGTTGCCGCAACGCCACGCAACGACGCGCGAGTTTCACGGGCGGTCGATGCGGATCGAAACCATTCCGCCGCTGCCGATATCGATCGATGGCGAGATCGCGGCGCATACACCCGTTACGGCGCATATTGCCGCCGCGGGCATGTGGATGGCGCTGCCGAACCTACCCTAAACGAGCCAAAGCCGTGCGGAGACGTTCGGCCTCGGCGGATTTCTCGGCATGATCGGCGCGCGCCTTTGCGATGGCCTCGGGCTTGGCCTTTTCAACGAAAGCTGGATTTTCGAGGCGCTTGCCGACCGAGTCCGCCTCTTTCGCAGCCGCTTCGATCCCCTTGGTCAGGCGCGTGCGTTCGGCATCGAGATCAATCGCGCCGTCAAGCGGGATGACGATTGTTCCCTGTGGCACAACAACCCGCATGGCGGCGCCCTCTGGAGGCGGAACAAGGTAGGAAATGTTCAGGCGACCGACTCTGCTCAAGGTGTCGGCTCCGTCATCGATATATCGACTAACGATAGGTGCTTGATCAATTAAGTGACCATCAAGTCTCAAACCCTGCGCAATACCCGCATCCGTTTTCGCCGAGCGAACGGCTGTGATTGTTTCAATGATCCATAGCATCTGATCGCGCGCGCTCGGCTCCAACGCTGCGTCAGGTGCCGGCCACTTCGCATGGATCAGCAGATTCCCCCCCCGCGCACCCATCTTCTGCCACAATTCTTCTGTGATGAACGGCATGAAAGGGTGGAGCATGACAAGAATTTGATCGAATGCCCAGGCTGCAACGGCACGGGTTTCTTCGTCGAACGCGCCCTTGACGAGTTCGATATACCAGTCGAAGAACGTGTCCCACGCGAAATGATAAATGGTGTCGGCCATTGCGTCGTAGCGCAGGTCGGCGATGGCCTGGTCAAGTTTGGCCAGCGTTTCGACGACTTCGCCGATGATCCATTTGTTGACCGCAAGTTTTGCCGCGGGTGCTGCAATCGCGGTTGATGCGCCGACGCCATTGCCCTGCAGGAAGCGCGCGGCATTCCAGAGTTTGGTCGCGAAATTGCGGTAGCCCTCGACGCGCTTTTCATCGAGCTTTATGTCGCGCCCCTGGCTTTCCATCGCGGCAAGCGTGAAACGCAGCGCGTCGGCGCCATATTTGTCAATCAGGACAAGCGGATCGACTGTGTTGCCTTTCGACTTCGACATCTTCGAGCCGTCGGGCGCGCGAACAAGACCATGAAGATACAATGTCTTCCACGGCACCGCGTCCATAAAATGCAGACCCTGCATTGCCATACGCGCATCCCAGAAAAACAGGATGTCGAAGCCCGAAATGAGCACGTCATTGGGGTAGTGTTTGGCGAGTTTGGAGTTGCTGTCGGGCCACCCGAGTGTGCCAAATGGCCAGAGTGCCGAGGAAAACCACGTGTCGAGGACGTCTTCATCTTGCCGAAGCGCGACGCCGGCACCTGCCAAAGCCTGCGCGCCGGCTTCGCTTTCAGCGACGTAGCAATGGCCATCGTCGCCGAACCACGCCGGTATCCTGTGCCCCCACCAGAGTTGCCGCGAGACGCACCACGGCTGAATATTTTCGAGCCACTGGAACCAGGTTTTTTCCCAGCTTTGCGGCACGACCTTTATCACGCCCGTATGGACAGCTTCGATCGCAGGCCCGGCCAGTGTCTTGGCATCGACATACCATTGGTCAGTCAGCATCGGCTCGATTACGACGCCCGAACGATCGCCAAAGGGCTGCGCAATCTTTTTTGCTTCGACGCGCAACATGAGCCCTTCTGCGTCGATATCCGCCACCACGCGTTTGCGCGCTTCGTAACGGTCAAGGCCGCGATAGACGTCGGGAACCAGATTGAGTTTGTCGATTTCGGCAGGCGTCGCTCCCTCCCCCGCTGCGATCGCCTTCGCGCGCGCTGCCGCCTTGTCATACGGCGTCCCGTCGGATCGCATTGCGGCGACCTCGTCCATCAAACGGTAAAGCGGAATGCCGTTACGCTGCGCGACCCCGTAGTCGTTCTGATCGTGCGCTCCGGTTATCTTTACCGCACCCGATCCGAAATGCGGGTCGGGATATTCGTCGGTGATGATCGGGATCAGCCGACGGTGCGCCCTGGGCCCGACCGGAATTTCACACAGCATGCCAATGATCGCGCGGTACCGTTCGTCTCTGGGATGAACTGCCACGGCGCCATCACCAAGCATCGTTTCGGGCCTCGTCGTGGCAATGGCGATGTAGTCGCGCTCTTCTTCGAACACGATGACGCCTTCGTCGTCGCGCTCGACATAATTATAGGTTTCGCCGCCCACCAGCGGATATTTGAAATGCCACATGTGACCGTCGACTTCGCGCGTTTCGACTTCGAGGTCCGAAATTGCTGTTCTGAACGCCGGGTCCCAGTTGACGAGGCGCTTGTCGCGGTAAAGCAGCCCCTGATTGTAGAGATCGACGAACACTCTGGTGACGGCTCTCGAAAAGCCCTCATCCATGGTGAAGCGTTCGTTTTCCCAGTCGCAACTCGCGCCCAATCGCCGCAACTGTTGCGTGATCGTGCCGCCGCTTTCGGCTTTCCAGTCCCAAACTTTGGCGATGAATTCGTCGCGCGAGAAGTCGCTGCGCTTTTCGCCGCGTTCAGCCATTTGCCGTTCGACGACCATCTGCGTTGCGATGCCGGCATGGTCCGTTCCCGCGACCCATAGCGCGTCCTTGCCCTTCAGCCGGGCATGGCGGACGAGAATGTCCTGCAGCGTCACGTCCAGCGCATGGCCGATATGCAACGATCCGGTGACATTGGGCGGCGGCATCACGATCGTGAACGGGGCCGCATCGGTGCGTTCGGGGCGGAAAGCGTTCGTGCCCTCCCAATGCGCATACCAGCGCGCTTCGATTTCAGCGGGGTCGAATGTCTTGGGGAGTTCAGTCATACGTTAAATCGCTTAGCTGTTAGAGACACATGGGCAAAGCCCATGTCTTCGTCGGACGGCGCTTTGAGCGCCGCCGGCCGGTCGCGCGGCGACTAAGCTTGATTTAGCTTGCGCTAAATCTACGCGCCGCGCTCCGTGATCCGCCGGATTTCCTGTGCGACCATCCGTTCGACAATATCGGGCAGACGCGTTTCGAGCCATTCGGCCAGCATGGGCTTGAGCATGTCGCGGACCAGACCTTCGAGCGTATCGCCGCCGGCAACTTCGGGCTTCACGATCAGCGCAGAAAGAGCGGCCAACGACGACCGGCTCGCTTCGGCGGTTTTATCGGAAACGAGCGCTGGCTTGATTTCTGTGACGGGCATGGGGCTCTCCTCAACAGCCGGTTCGGGCGCTACCGCTTCGGTCAGCTCGAGTATTTCTTCATCGTGTGCGAAATCATGTGCGTGCGGCACGGGGTCGGCAACGGGATGCACGGCGGCGGTCCGGCGCGTGCGCGGCGGGGCCAGTGTGGCATCGCTGTCTTCTGCGATGATTCGTTTTATGGAAGACAGGATTTCTTCCATCGATGGTTCGTTGCTGACGTTGCCCATTGCGCCCCCGACAGCTGCTTTATGGCAGCC
Organism: Sphingomonas sp.; assembly: GCA_043737475.1. Lineage (GTDB taxonomy): Bacteria > Pseudomonadota > Alphaproteobacteria > Sphingomonadales > Sphingomonadaceae > Sphingomonas_O. Next base: position 65,098 of record JAYTAP010000104.1, on the reverse strand, counting down.
TTGGTCCGATGATTGCCGGTGTTTGCGCCGGCGTGTCAACTGTTCGCGTCGCGACCGCGCTTGGTTTGGGGTCATCGTTCCAGTCCCAGATGTTGTTTTTGACGCGTCTGTAGTTCACGACGGAATCATAAAGCGCACCGCCGTCAAGCCCCAGATCGCGAGCTTCGGCCTGCCCCATCGCCGCCAGCAGCGAGAAGCCGGAAACGTAGCTATTACGCCGTGCCGAGACGAGTTGAACTTGCGAATTTAGCAATTCCTGTTCGGCGTTCAGGATGTCGAGGATCGTGCGATTACCGACGCTGTTTTCAGCGCGCACACCTTCGAGCGACAGCGTGTTTGCATCGACCGCTGACTGCGATGAGACGATGACTTCGTTGGACGCCTGATAGCTCGCATATGCCGCGCGAGTCTGCGCCACGATGCCGCGTTCGACTTCAGTGACGACTTCGATCGATTGCGATTCGCGGGCCTGCGCCTGTCGAATTTGTGCGCTCGGCAATCCGCCTTGGAACAAGGGGATCGTTGCTTGCAGCCCGGCACCGGCCGACCGCGAGGTCTGAGCAAATCCGCCGCCGATAGACCCGATGAAATCGGTGTAATTCGCGGTGCCGACCGCTTGCAGGCGGGGCAGTCGTCCTGCACGTGCGACACCGACGTCGAACCGGGTTGCTTCGCGCTGCCGCTGTGCCGCAAGAAGCCCGGGGTTATTGTCGAGCGCGGTCGTGACGGCGACTTGCGGGGTTGCGGGGAGATTAGGGAGCGGCGGCGGTGGTTGCAGCGCGTCGGCAGGCTCTCCGACGAGGCGGATATATTGTTCACGGCTGTTGATCAGGTTCGACTGCGCAGATTCCAGCTGGCTTTTCGCCAGTGCCAGTCGCGCTTCGGACTGCGCAACGTCGGTGCGCGTGAGGTCCCCGACCTGAAAACGGTCTCTGGTTGCTTCGAGGTTTACAGTCAAAACGCCGAGATTTGCGCGCTGGAGCCCGACAATTGCTTCGTCACGGATGACATCCATGTAGGCACCGACGACTTGCGAAAACAGGCTGGCTTCGGTGTCGCGCAGGTTGGCACGCCCTGCTTCGATCCGCGCATCAGCAGCGCGGGTCGAATTCCTGACGGCACCGCCCTGATAGATCGGGACAGCGAGCGTCAGCGCTGCTGTCGCTTGCCGCTCGGGAGACAGAAAGCTGGTTGAGGATCGTTGCAGATTTTCGGTGTACTGCGCCGTTGCGTCGAGGCCAGGCAATCCGCGCGACCGCGCGATCGGGGCGTTTTCATCGTTCGCGCGCTGCTGAGCGCGGGCGCCGGTAATCGTCGGATTCGTCGCATAAGTTTTCTGTAGTGCTTCGCGAAGAGTTCCCGCACTGGCCGGCAATGCCCCCGCAAGAGCCGTCGCTAGGAGCAGCGTTCGTACGGTGAATTTCATTCGGTTCACTTTCAAAAGACGAATGCGGGAGGGCGGGCGTATTCGGGCAGGACAACCATTTCGGCATCCATGAAGGCGATCAAGCCAAAACCGTTGCCCGCCGCACGGCCGATCGCGAGACGGGTCACGCCCGCTTCGACGAGGCCGGTGACGAGCCTGCCCCGAGGGGTAAGATGACTGGCCATGTCGTTAGGCAGATGTTCGACGGCACCGTCGATATAGATGACATCGTACATGCCCTCCACGGGGGCGTCGGTCGCAATACTGGTCACCGAACCAGTCAGATGCGCGGCCACTGCCGCTGTGTAGCCGCTGGCGGCCCCGATAATAAGGAGACGGTCGTTTGCGGCCACCTGCGCTTCGGTGAACAAACGACCTGTAACCATCGGTGGATTGATGCCGCGACCATCGCCGATCGGGATCAGGCGATCTGCATAAGCCGTTGCGCGGCGGTCATCAGGCACGAAATCCTCGCGCGGCACGGATTCCATGGCAGCGATGACGCGCGGGTCGCTGACGCCGTCGGGGCGCAACTGGCTGATCACCATGGCATGGCGCATTTCTGCAAACATTGTTGGTGTCACTGCGCTCATCTGCCCCGCTATCGCACAGCTGTGTTGCCTATGCAATACAGCAAAAGATCGTGCTGTGCTTCTATCGCGGTGCAGCATCGCCGCCAAGTGCCATGATTGTTGACTTGCGCGCTCCATCCGCGCAGAGGCTCGCGTCCTCGCCTTCCCGTAGGAATTCCGGGGCCCGATGGCGGAGTGGTGACGTAGAGGACTGCAAATCCTCGCACCCGGGTTCGATTCCCGGTCGGGCCTCCAGCCGTTTTCGGCAGCAAGCAAGCAAAGCTTGCGCGGGACTCGAAAATGGCTCGGCCGGCCTCAGCGTAGCTGAGGACCGACGACGTGGCTTTGCCACGGCGGGTTGCTTCGTTAGAGGCACAGCATGACCCTACGCCTCTTCAACAGCCTGACTCGCGAACTCGAAGATTTTGCACCGATCACCGGAAACGAAGCCCGCGTCTACACCTGCGGCCCCACCGTTTATAATTACCAGCATATCGGCAACATGCGAGCCTATGTGTTTGCCGATACGCTGGGGCGGGCGCTGCGCTTCAAGGGCTATGACCTGAAGCACGTGATCAACATTACCGATGTCGGGCACCTGACGAGCGATGCCGATGCGGGCGACGACAAGATGGAGAAAGCGGCGGCGGCGCAGGGCAAGACCGCGTGGGACATCGCCAAATTCTATCAGGCGGATTTTGAGGCCGACCTCGCGCGGCTGAACTGTCGCCCGACCGAGCATCCGCGCGCAACCGATTATGTGCCGGCGATGATCGAATGGGCGAAGTCGATTGCCGACAAGCATTGCTATGTTCTCGAAGGCGGCTTGTATTTCGATACATCGACCGTGCTGGATTATGGTGCGCTGGCCCGCGCGAAAACCGATGAGGGGCAGAGCCGGATCGATCCGGTTGCTGGCAAGCGTCAGGCGACCGATTTTGCGATCTGGCGCACGACACCGCCGGGCGAAACGCGTCAGATGGAATGGGACTCGCCATGGGGCCGCGGTGCGCCGGGCTGGCATCTCGAATGTTCGGTGATGTCAGGCGCGATCCTCGGCTTTCCGTTCGATATCCACACCGGCGGGATCGATCATCGCGAAATCCACCATCCGTGCGAGATTGCGCAAAATCAGGCGCATGAATGCGGTGCGGACAGTGGCGCGCGGATATGGATGCACAATAATTTTCTGATCGACAGGCGCGGAAAGATGTCGAAGTCTTCGGGTGAGTTTTTGCGTCTCCAAACGCTCGTGGACAAGGGCTTCCACCCCCTCGCCTACCGCATGATGTGCCTGCAAGCGCACTACCGCAGCGAAATGGAATTCACCTGGGAAGGGCTGGCGGCAGCATTTGTGCGGTTGAAGCGGTTGGTGATGGCGATTCAGCGCCTTCGCAAACTGATAGACGCGATGCCCAGCGGCATTTCTTCGGAATCTGCCGGTTTTCGATCTGTTTTTGACCGTGAGATTTCGGAAGACTTGAACACCAGCAACGTCATCGCTTACCTCGATATTGTTATCGCTCGGTCGGACATCGCTCCCAGCGAGAGAGTGGCAACACTCGCTGAGATGGACGGGTTGCTGGGTCTCCAGCTGTTGACGTTAACTCGAAGTGAGCTTCGATGGGCTCCCGCCGGCGCCACACTCACCGAACGCGAAATCGAAGCCCACCTTAACGAACGCAAAGCCGCGCGCGCCGCCAAGGATTTCGCGACTTCGGACCGCATTCGCGACGACCTCATCGCGCAGGGTGTCGAAGTCATGGACGGCGACCTGCTCGGTTGGGACTGGAAGCTCGATATATGACGATCGTCACCCTGCCCGCGTTGCTGCGTCCGTTGATCGAATCGAGACTGCCGGAAAACATCGCCGTCCGCTGGTTCACGACCCAGGACGAAGCGATGGCTTTCGGTCCCGGCGCGGAGATCGGCTGGTTCGACATGTATGACAAGGACGACATGGCGGTTGTCATCGCCAACGCGACGGATCTGAAATGGCTCAATTCGATCTATGCCGGGATCGACGGGATGCCGATTGATCAGTTGATCGCGCAAGAGACCGCCTACACGAACGGCGCGGGCATCAACGCGATCACGATCGCCGAATATGTCGTGATGGGCATGCTGACCGTCGCCAAGGGCTATGACGAGGTCGTTCGCGCGCGCGACCGGCGCGAGTGGCTGACCGATTCGCCGGGCAAGATCGAACTGGCGGACGCGAAAGCGCTTTTACTGGGGGCTGGCGCGATTGGTGGGCTAGTCGCAACGCGGCTAGCGGCGTTCGATGTCGAAGTGACGACGGTGCGCCGGACGCCGGGTGCTGGCGAACTGGGGCCCGGTCAGTGGCGCACGAAGCTCGGCGAATTCGACTGGGTCATCCTTGCTGTTCCCGCGACGACCGAAACCGATGGCATGATTGGAGTGGCTGAGCTTGCGGCAATGAAATCGAGCGCGACACTAATCAACATCGCGCGTGGCTCGGTGGTCGATCAGGACGCGCTGATCGACGCCTTGACGTCAAGATCGATCGCGCATGCGTTTCTCGATGTGATGATGCCCGAGCCGCTGCCGCCCGAACATCCGCTTTGGGCACTGCCGAATGCGCATATCACGATGCATTTGTCGGGCCGTGCGCAGGACAAAATGTATGTGCGATCGGCAGCGCGATTTCTTGATAATCTTGGGCGGTGGCAGCGCGGCGAGCCCCTGCTGCACCGGGTCGATCTTTCGCGCGGTTACTAAGCGGCTTTCTTGAGCTTTGCGAGTTTGCGCAGGATCATGTCGCGTTTCAGGCGCGAGAGGCGATCGATGAACAATATGCCTTCGAGATGGTCCATCTCGTGCTGCAAACAGGTCGCGAGCATACCCTCGATCCGTTCGTCGTGCTGTGCGCCGTCGAGGTCCATCCAGCGCGCACGGCACGACTCGGGGCGTTCGACTTCGGCATATTGATCGGGGACCGACAGGCAGCCTTCATTGTAGACGGTCCAGTCCTCGGCCGGATCGATGATTTTGGGATTGATGAAGACGCGCGGGTCGCGGACCGGTTTGCCGTCGTCGCTTTCTTCTTCCTGAAGATCGATCACGAGAACGCGCCTTGGCACGCCGACCTGAACCGCGGCAAGACCGATACCGGGCGCGTCGTACATCGTTTCGAACATATCGGCGATCAACGTGCGCAGATCGTCGTCGATGGTGTCAACGGGCGTCGAGATAATGCGCAACCTAGGGTCCGGTGCTTCAAGTATCGGGAGGATTGCCATTGTGACCTTCAGGTATGAAGCCCGTCCCGTTGCGTCAAGCCACGGGTCGCCGCGCGCGCAACGCCTGCGCCAGCGTGCCGTCGTCGAGATAATCGAGCTCACCGCCGACCGGAAGCCCGTGCGCGAGTTGCGTCAGGCGCACCGGATAGGTTTCGAGCCGGTTGGCGATGTAATGCGCCGTCGTCTGCCCCTCAAGCGTGGCATTCATGGCGAGCACCACTTCATCCACCCCGCCTTCGGCTATGCGGGCAACCAGACGGTCGATTGTCAGATCCTCCGGACGCACCCCGTCGAGTGCCGACAAACGCCCACCCAGCACGTGGAACCGCCCCGGAAACAGACGCGAGCGCTCGAGTGCCCACAGGTCGGCAACTTCCTCGACCACAGCGATCGACCGGTCGTCGCGGCGCGGATCGGCGCAGATGCCGCAGGGATTGGTTGTGTCGATGTTCCCGCACGTGGCGCATTCGGCGAGCCGCTCGTCGACGCGTTCGAGCGCACGGAGCAGTGGCACCAGCGCGCCTTCGCGTTTTTTGAGCAAATGCAGCACCGCGCGTCGCGCCGACCGCGGGCCCAAGCCGGGCAACCGGGCGAGTGCTTGAGACAAAGCTTCGATTTCGGGGGACGCCATGACGTTGTGCTAAGGCTTGACGCCGCAAAACAAAAGCCGTTCGGAGAGGCAATGCGCATCATCTTCATGGGAACGCCCGATTTCGCCGTTCCGAGTCTCAATGCTCTGTTTGCTGCAGGGCATGACGTGCTTGCGGTTTATACTCAGCCGCCACGTCGTGCCGGGCGGGGCAAGGCATTGATGACGTCACCTGTCCACCGGCGTGTCGAGGTGCTTGGTATCGAAGTGCGCCATCCCGTTTCGCTGCGCGATGGCGCGGCGCAAGCTGAATTTGCAGCCTTTGACGCCGATGTCGCAGTGGTTGCTGCGTATGGTCTGATTTTGCCGCAGGCAATTCTCGATGTTCCGCGACATGGCTGCATCAACGTTCATGCTTCGTTGCTGCCGCGATGGCGCGGGGCAGCGCCGATCCACCGCGCAATTCTTGCGGGCGACAAGCAGACTGGTGTGACCATCATGCAGATGGAAGCCGGACTGGACACGGGTCCGATGCTGGCAACGATCCAAACGGAAATCGGGGCGAAGACGTGCGGGGAATTGACGGCCGATCTGGCAGAAATCGGTGCAGCGCGACTCGTTGAAGTGCTTGCGGATTTGCAGGCGTTTCCGGCGGTCGTCCAGCCCGAGGAAGGCACGCTTTACGCACCGAAAATCGACAAATCCGAAAGTTATCTCGATTTTTTGACGAGCGCCACGCAGGTCGAGCGCCAGGTACGCGCGTTTGCACCGACGCCGGGTGCTTTTTTCCAATTTGCGGGCGAGCGGTTTCGGATCTTAAAAGCCGAGGCGTTGATTACGGCGCAGACTGCACGGCCCGGGACTATAATCGACGATGCGCTGACCATTGCCTGCAATCCTGGCGCAATCCGGCCGACGCTGGTCCAGCGCGCCGGACGCGGCGTTATGACGCCCGGTGAACTTTTGCGAGGCTTTACAATTCCTAACGGGTCTCACTTGAGATGAGGCTCAAGATTACCGTCGAATATAACGGTCAGCCGTTCATGGGTTGGCAGCGGCAGGCCCACGGGGCCACGGTTCAGGCTGCGATCGAGAACGCAGCAACGACAATTTGTCAGGAAGCCATTACAGTGCATTCAGCAGGACGCACCGATGCAGGTGTTCATGGGCTCGGCATGGTTGCCCATCTTGATGTGACGCGCGTGATTACGCCGTTTCGTTTCATGGAGGGCGTTAATGCCTGCATGCGTCCCTATCCGATCGCTATCTTATCCTGCGAACCGGTTGACGATGATTTTCATGCCCGTTTTTCGTGCGTTGCCCGTCACTATGAGTATCGCATAACAAACCGGCGTGCACGGCTGACGCTCGATGAAGGCAAAACATGGCGGATTTCCACGCCGCTTAACGTACCTGCCATGCACGTTGCAGCGCAAATGCTTGTGGGTCGCCACGATTTTACGACGTTCCGTTCCGTCCATTGTCAGGCGGACAGCCCGGTGCGGACGCTCGACCGACTTGATGTGGTCCGCAGCGACGACCGGATCAGTATATTTGCGAGTGCCCGTTCGTTTTTGCATCATCAGGTGCGCTCGATGGTCGGCTGCCTGGCGATGGTCGGCGACGGCAGATGGTCTGCTCACGATCTGGCCAATGCACTTGCCTCAAGGGACCGTGCGGCGCTTGGTTTCAACGCGCCGCCCGACGGGCTGTATTTTATTCGCGCCGACTACTGACCGAACAGCCGCGCCATTGCTTTTTCGAACATGACCAGTTGCCACAGCAGGCGTCCATGGTCGCTTGCGCCTGATCGATGCGTGCTGACGATGCTGTTTAGTACTCTAGGTGCGAACCAGCCGGTGTTATTCAGCCGAGACACAACGCGCTCGGCTTCTCCGAGAAGTGGGCCACGGAACCAGGCACTGATCGGGCTGACGAAGCCCATTTTCTGCCGGTAAAGAATTTCGTCGGGCAGCGTACCGCGCAGTGCTCGCTTCATCAGCCATTTACCTTCGCCGCGCCGCAAACGCATCGAAACCGGCAATCGTGCGCCGAATTCGACGAGCCGGTGATCAAGCAGGGGTTCGCGCGCTTCGAGGCTTACGGCCATGCTCGTGCGGTCAACTTTGGTCAGAATGTCGCCGGGCAACCAGATTTTAAGATCGGCATATTGCGCGCGGTCAAGCGCGCCATCTACTCCAGGGCGCGCGGGCGCATCGCGCATCGCTTTCACATAGCGGTCCTCGGCGCGGTGCCCTTGCAAGTCGCGCCTAAGGGCATCAGAAAACAATGTGTTGCGCAGCGCGGGGCTGGTAACGCCGACCGCCAGGGCGTAAGCTTCGTCACCATCACGCGAGAGCGCTTCGAACGTCGATTTTGCGCGAAAGATTTGCGGGGCCCAATCTGCCTTTGGATAATGCCGAGCCAAATTGCCGAACACGAAGCGGCGCAGGTCGCCCGGCAACAGACCCCTCACCTTTTCCTCGGCGACCTGAAACTTGTGGCGGCGATAGCCCGCGAAAATTTCATCCGCGCCGTCACCCGATAGCGCAACGGTCACGGTCTCGCGTGCCAGCTGACAGACCCGCCACGTCGGCAGGGCCGAGGCATCCGCAAAGGGTTCATCGAACGCGGTAACGAGCGTGTCGATTGCCGCGAAATCGTCCGACGCGACGATACGCGTCCGATGGTCGGTCGAGAAACGGTCGGCCACAATTTGGGCATAGCGCGTCTCGTCGTGATCGGCGCGGTCAAAACCGATCGAGCAGGTCTGAACGGCTCGCGTGCTCTCTGCCGCCATCAATGCGACGACGGCAGATGAATCGACACCGCCCGACAGGAACGCGCCAAGCGGCACATCGGCGACCATGCGCGATTTGACTGCGTCGTGCAGCCGCTCGCGCATCTCGTCTTCCAGCGCCCGCGCCGACCCACTGGCTCGACCGGAAAAATCAATGTCCCACCAGACAACTGGTTCGGGGACTGGCTTGCCGCGCGTCAGCAGCACAAATGTGCCCGCCGGGATCTTGGCGACATCGGAGACCATGCAAGTATCGTCAGGCACATAGCCGTAAGTGAAATAGTCTTCGATTGCGGTGGTGTTGACCTCGCGTCGTATCGCAGGATTTGCAAGCAAGCCCTTAAGCTCGGATGCAAAAGCGATGCTGCCGTCGGTCAATTGCGTGTAATGCAGTGGCTTGACGCCGAGGCGGTCGCGCGCAAGCAACAGGCACTTTTTTGCGTTGTCGTAGAGGGCGAAGGCAAACATGCCGTTGAGACGTGTCAGCAATCCCGGACCCCACGCGCACCAGCCGTGGATCAGCACTTCGGTATCGCTATTGGTCGAAAATATAGCACCTTTGGCTTCGAGTTCGCGGCGGACATCGCGAAAATTATAGATTTCGCCATTGTATGTGACGACGATCTGCCCGTCCGCGCTCGCCATTGGTTGCGCGCCGCCTTGCAGATCGATAATTGCTAGCCGCCGGTGGCCAAGTCCTACCCCTTGCGCGGTCCACACGCCCGATCCGTCAGGCCCGCGATGTGCCTGGGCGTCGGTCATCGCTCGCACCCGCACCGGATCAACGGGCTTTGCCGTCCCGATATGGAAGAGCCCGGCAATCGCGCACATCGGCTATCGTCCCCGCGCGGTTGCGATGAGTCGATTTGCGTGGCCGTCCACCGAGCCGAGATCGGTCAAAAAGGTGTCAAGCGAAGTGCGGCGGTTGCCTTCGGCAGATACGATAACGACCGCAGCGGCCTGATCGCCGCCCAGCAGACGCCCCTGCAATGTTCGCGCTTTGACAGTCATGGCATCGCCGGTAGCGTTTCCGCCGATGACATAAAAGGTCAGGGCTTCGCGTTCGATCTTGCCCGGCGCAAGCATTCGCTGCGCTTTGCCGCCGGACGGTGCGGCGGTGTTTGCCGACCATGACCAGTCGCTGTCGGGGTCGATCGCTCCCTGTGCGTAGCCGATGATCTTTCGGCCGTCGCCCTGCCACCCGTAAAGCGCAATGGCGAGATCGACCGTTGCGCCATTGGCATTCCGGTAGCGCCCGATCAGCTTGTGATCCGCCCCGTCGAAGCGCGGTGCCCAAGGGTAGCCGTCGGTTCGCGGCACCCGCGTCCAGCCAGCCACATCAGGAAGCGCAACGGCATGGGGTAGCGGACTGTGTCCTGCGGCTATCACTGTGCCGTTCCAAAGCAGCGGCAACATTGTGACGCCGATTGCCGCAGCAGCTAGTGTGGCAGCGGGTCGGGGCTTGCCGACTACCACCGGAACCGGATTGAGCCATCGGTCAATGATGCGTCTGTCGAAAAACGGCCAAGAAGCGGCCATGACGATGGCCATGACGAAGGCGAAGAAAAACCACCCGTAAATGATATGATCGAAGCCCGTTGCCGCGTCGATCGAGGTCCAATGGGCTACCAAAATCGTTCCGAAAGCGCGCAGGCCGTTCGCCAGAATCGGTGCGGCAAAAGATACGGCCATGAAGACCGTGCGCCGCTGCCAACTGCGAAAGCAGACGTTCGCAACGAGCGCGCCGTAGGCAATCATCGCCACGAGAAACTTCACGCCAGCACACGCCTCGGCAACTTCGAACCAGCCGGTCGGTGTGGTAATGAAGACGCCATCGATCTGCGCCGGCACATTCGCCATCGCAAGCAGCGCCATTGTCATTTTCGCCGTCAGGATTTGCATGGCAGGGACGATCTCGTCGCCGACGGGGATAAGGAAGACCAGGTAGAACAGCGGGAACAACAGCGCGCGCACCATCGCAGGTCCGAGCACTGTCAGTACCGTTGCCTGGATCATCCCGATAAGCGCAACGTGGCGAACGACCGCGACCTCGGCAGCTTCACCCAGGATCCAGCCGAGTGCCGCAATGCCGACGACTGCCAGCCCCGGCAGCCATGCGCGCGGTTCGACAAGTGCGACTTCATGCCGTCGCTGCCAAATCAACCAGCCGACAAGCGGCAGAATGAACAGGCAATGCCCATAGGTCGAACTGTGCCACCACTGGTTCACCATGTCAGTGACGTCACGCGCAAAAAGGACGAGAATACAAACGCTTGCGGCAACCAGCGCACCGAGGTGCGTTCTCACCGTGTGACAACCCCGGCGAGGTGAGCCAGTTGCGTTTCCCAACTATATCGTGCGACCATTTTTGTGCGGGCATTTTTGCCGATCGCTTCAGATAAGCCCGGGTTTCTCAGGAAAGCGATAACAGCCGCCGCAGGATCATCCGAAACAATGAAATCCTCGCCATCGATCGCGTCGATTCCCGTCGCTGCGCCCGACGAAACAACACACGCTTTGCCCATCGCCATTGCTTCCAGAACCTTGTTCTGAACGCCGCGCGCAATGCGCAGCGGCGCAACGAAAACAGACGCAGCAGCCAGCCAGGGACGCGTGTCGGGAACTTCGCCCGTGACGATAACCTTGTGCGCCTCCAGCGACTTGACGGCTATCGTGGGCGCACGACCGACAATGGCAAACACCGCATCAGGAACGGCTTTCATGACCAGCGGCAGCACGTTTTTGGTAAACGCGGTAACCGCCTCGATGTTCGGTGTGTAATCCATCTGCCCGGTAAAAACGATGAGGGGCGCGGGCGCATCCGTTGGCGCGACAACATCGGGGGCAAAGTGCGCAAGATCGATGCCGTTGCCCATTACCTGAGCCGCCAGCCCGGTTTTGCGGTTAAACAGCGCTGCTTCGGCATCACTGACGAACAGCGATACATCGGCACGTTTTGCGGTGGCAATCTCCCACGCCCGCAAACGCTTCGCTTCCTGCCGCCACGCAAAACCCATCGAGTCAAATTTGGCCGAATCCATGTCGACAAAATCCATTACGAAACGACCAGCAAAGCTGTCGGGCACGTAGGCAGCCATCTGGCTGGAGAACGCATAAACAGTATCAACCGACGGCAGAATCGCAGCAACCGCTGCCATCAACGGTCGATCCGTAAAGGCAAGCACCGACGCTGACTGCCCCGTTAGCAGAGCTTCGACCGTCGCTTGGAACTTCGCCTTTTGGCGGCGCATGACGGTGACGCTAGCCGCGACCTTTCGAACCTCTGCGACATGCACGCGATCTGCTTCCTGATCGATCATCGCAAAAACGTGGACCGGTGCCAGTCTGGCCAGTGCATTCAGAATATGCCACGACCGGATACGGTCACCGCGGTCCGGCGGATACGGCAATCGATGCGCCAGAAAGGCGATGTCACCCATCAGCCGAGGCCGCGCGCTATCATCGGCCCCAGTCGGTTGGCCACAGCCAAGGGCAACTTCTTCCAGAGCTTGACCTTGTGACTAAAGCGCGGGTCGAGAGGGTTGATTTCGCGTGGTATGCCGACCGAGCGTTTTGCGTAGGTAAGCGGAACGCCCTCAAAACCCCAATTTTGCTTGAACGCGGCAGCACCAGTTCCGGCCTTCGACCTGCCAAAATCGAACTGTGTACAGCCGCGTTCGCGGGCGTGCCGCATAAGCGCGAAATACATCATGTCATTCGCGCGCGCCGGGCGCGCCGCTGCGGTGCCGCCGCCCCAATAGGGCATCACGACACTGCGGTGATACAGGCTGAGCACGCTGGCCAGCGGAACGCCGTTTTGGCGAACAGTCAGGACGTCGGCGTCTGTTCCGAACTCTTCAAGTACAGCCTTAAACAGGCGACGCGGGAAAACCGGCGTGCCCAAATTGCGGACGCTTTCGGCATAAATTGCGTAATGTGCCGCTTGGTCACCGATATCGACCGTCAAGTCGCTCGCCAGAGCCTTGCGCACCTCGGCGCGTTGCTTGCGCGGAATGGCAAGCAGTTCGCTTTCGTCATCTGCAGAAAGGGCGCGTGCAAAGCCCAGGTAGGACGTCGTATTCGAATCCCACCCTGCAGGAACCGCGCCGCCGCGTAATTCCAGCGAGGGGCATGACGTCTCGGCGGCAAGCTGCCAAGCGGCCGTGCCAAGCGCCTCTACCGAGGCCAGATCGCCAGCCAATATTCCGCCACCCACGGCGAAACCGCTCGATACAAGCGCGCGCCCGAAAAACGCAGAATGGACTTCATGAAGCGGCAAAACGCCGGTGACTTCGCCTACTCCGGCAATCAAATAATGCCCTTTATGGCCGCAGCCGCGCGAAACTGCCTGAAGCCACGCTCGCTGGTGAAAAGGCGTCGCATCTGAACGTGACTCTAAAAACATATCGATCGCTGCACAATCGATATGAGACGTCAGGTCCGCGCGTCGGACAATCGTCATGGCTTCGCCGCAGCGCGCCGAGCCACCGCATCGACCCGTCCCCACTCAAACGCCGCCATGATCCGGTTTAGCTTTGCCGCCATAACGTCAAGATTGGTGTAATGACGGATTTTCGACTTTATCGAGGCACCGGCGACGCGAGGTTGATCGCAATCGATTTCCCACGGGTGGAAATAAAAGATGCCGGGCTGGCCGGCGCTGTTGACTTGGTCGAAAGCCCAGCGCGAAAATGCATAAGGCAATAGCCGGAAAAAACCGCCGCCGCCGGCTGCGAGTGTCCGTCCCGCAAACTTCGCCGTTGTAACGGGCAATTCGATCAGATCGGACCCGGTAACAGGTCGGAATGCAAACCGTGGTGCCTCGGGCCAGCCATAATGATCATGGACGATCGGTGCGACGCTGGATGAATAAGCGTAACCGGCGTCGGCAAGGACCTGATGCGCCCAAGGCGTACGCTTATCGATAGAAAAGCTCGGCGCGCGATAGCCGGTGATCTCGGCTCCCGTTGTGTCTTCAAGGGTCTTCCGCGTCCGATCGAGATCACACGCAAACCGATCGGCCGTCATCGTAAAAACGCGAACATGATCCCAGCCATGGCTTGCCACCTCGTGCCCTGCATCGACGATGCGCCGCATCAACGACGGGTAGCGAGCAGCAACCCATCCAAGCGTGAAAAAAGTTGCTTTGACTTGGGCTGCCGCAAAAAGATCAAGCACGGCATCTGTGTTACTCTCGACGCGGCATTCGAGGCGGTCCCAGTCCTCGCGGCGGATCGTCTTTTCAAACGCGCCGACCTGGAACCAGTCTTCGATATCAACGGACAACGCGTTCAGCATGCCGTAGGTCTAAGTCGTTGCGTTTGCATTGTCGAAGGTTCACGCAGACGCGACGCGGGGACCGTGTTCCTCGCGTTCTACCCAATCGACCAGCAACGTCAAAACACGGCGGAGCGCAGCATCCTGTTCTTCGATCTGGGCTTCGAGCATGGCAATCCGCGCTTCGTGATCTAGAACATAGCTGTCATCGGCGACGGGAGACACGACAAATGTTGCTGTGACCGGCGCTGTTTTCGGTGTCTCTTCTGCGAGATCGCTCAAAACTCGGTCGACGAGTGCAGCGTCGATTACGTTGACGTTCTCGACAGCTCCCATCAAAAGCACACGCGTGGCCAGTGTGTTGAGCTTGCGGGGAACACCGCCGCTTGCCGTATGCAGAGCCATCGCTGCATCCGCTGTAAAGCCAGGGTTGCCGCCCCATCCGGCAAGGTTCAGGCGATGTTCGAGATAGGGCAATGTCTCGTCGGCACGCATCGGGTCGAGGTGATGCGTAGCAATAACGCGCTGGCGCATTTGTTCGAGTGAGGGGGTGCTACCCAAGCGATCGCGAAACTCGGGCTGACCGAGCAGGAGAATCTGCAAAAGTGCCTGACCATCAGATTGATAATTCGACAGCATGCGAAGTTCTTCGAGGCTTTCCGTCGGCAAATTCTGCGCTTCGTCGACGATCAGTAACGTCCGCCGTCCGCCGCGCGCCGTATCGGTCAGGTAGGTTTCGATCCGCGATAAGATCTGTGCTTTTTCGACAGATTCTGTCGAGAGACCAAAAGCTTGCGCAGCCAATCTCAGCATGTCGTCGCCGCCAACCTGCGTCGACACGATCTTGAATGCCCCGAGCCGCGCGGGATCGATCGACGCCATCAGGTGGCCGACAAGCGTGGTCTTGCCGGTACCGATGTCGCCAGTAATGATGATGAAGCCTTCGTTCTGCGCTAGGCCATAGCCAAGATAAGCCATCGCTTTCTTGTGCGTCCCGCTTTCGAACCAAAAACGCGCATCGGGCGTAAGCTGGAACGGGGCGGCAGTCAGGCCATAATAGTCGGTATACATTTATCTTGTCCCTAGAACGCGTATTTCGCGCCAAGCAGCGCCGAGCCAGTCAGGCTCGATGCGACATCTTCGATACGTGACGAATATAATCCAAGCGCTGCGGTGCCGGTCAATCGGCTCCCGAAGCGGCGATAGTAAGCCGCTGTTGCCCCGGTGCCGAGTACATCGGGCGCGCCTAAAATCCCGCTGTCAAAAAGGTTGGCGTAAACACTGCCATCAATACTAGAAGTTTCGTCGAGTTGGCGTGCAACAAACGCCTGTAGGTAGTAACTTTCATCCTTCACGCCGTTGGTCGAGAAAAACGCGGTCGAGGGGGCGAAGAATTTGCGCTGGGCATAGCCGCCGCCAATGCCCGCGCGTACAGGTCCGCGTTGATAGCTGACCACAGCATTCAGGCCGCGCGAGCGATAGGTGCCCGTGGCAACAGACTGCAACGCCGAATCGAGGCAGCCGCCGCCGCCTGCGACGGAATAGATGCAGCCCCCGACCTGATTGCCGAATGGATTGCGCGCGACCGTGAATTGCGTGGGCAGAGCGGCGAGGCTCTGGTTCAACTGGCGGCCGAATGTCTGAATGCCATCGTAAAGCCCGGCTTGAAAAGCGAGCGCTTCGCTCATCTGATACGAAATGCTGCCGACATAGGTCACGCTGCCATAACGATGACCGACACGAAATTCCGCCGAGGTGCGGCGGCTCGGGCGCCAGACAACGCCGGTATCCCAGATGAAGCCGCTTTGATCGAATGCAAGAAGACGCGGCGACGCAGGATTTGTCTGGAAACGACCATTGGCATCGAGCACCGGATCACCGGCGCCATCGCGCAGCGCGTCACGCTGGCTCGCTTCAATATCTTCGTAGCCGACACCGCCAACCAGCGCGACGGTTTCGGTTAGCGGGATCGTGACGTCGCCACGAACGAATTTGCTTTCGAAGCGCTGGTCGAGCTGGCGCGCATCTTCGCGCTCATAGCCGCCCGAAACTGTCCAGGCGAACGGTCGCGAGCCTGTCCCCATACCGATCGTGCCAGTCGCGATATGGCTGGTCGAGGAATCGAAGAGGTCGAGCAACGGCTGACCGCCGATTAAGCCAACGCGCGTGCGGCTTTCAGCTTTGGCATACCCAAAACGATAATTGGCACCAACTTGGAGATCGCCAAAATTGGTCGCAAGCGACGGGCCGGCATAACCTGAATAGAGTTGTGTCGTGTTGTTCAGGTTGCTGACCAATGCGTTCGGCGCTTCACCGCGAATGTCCACGCGGGTGCGCGTTGCAAGAGCGCCCGCCTCCAGGCTGAGCAGATTTGGCACCAATAACTGCCGCACACGGGCGATGCCGCTATGGATTTGCTGGTGGGCTTCATTGCCGCTCCAGCTGAAACGATAATCATAGCGATAATTGACCTGAACTTCGGTCCGCCGTGTGCGGACCGACGCATCGACGCCGCTGGTCAGTGTCGTATAGGTCAGCACGTCACCGCCATTCTTGAGGTCGGCAAAGAATGCCTGGCTCACTTCGAGATACGGCACGACCTGCAGTTGATGCTTCTGGGCATGGGCTCGTGGCGCAAGGATCAACACACCCGCAGCTGCCAAAATGAAAGCACGACGCATGGTCATTCCCCATGACCGTAATAAGAGCCAAAGCTGTGGTTGCCGCCAAAGTAGCTCGAACCATTAAGCAAAAGGCAAACATTGGGGCAGCCGTCGACGAGTGCGAGCGCGTCACGAAGTTCTGACTCGGTCGTCCGGTCGGCACGCACGACCATCATGACCTGACCGACATTCAGCGCGAGAACCGATGCTGGCGACGCGGCAAGCGCTGGTGCAGAATCAAAAATGATGATACGGCTCGGGTGATTGTTGGCAAGGCCGTCGAGCACATGTTTCGTGCGTGCCGAAGCAAGCATCTCCGTGTCGTTATTCGCCTGACGCCCCGCAGCGAGTACCGAGAGTTTCGGGATATTGGTCCGGATGATCAATTGTTCGACGTCGATCGACGGATTCTGCAGTGCGTCCATGAGGCCGGAACCACCCTCGATGCCAAGCGTCGACAAGATTTCGGGTTTTGCAACATCGGCATCGACGAGCAACACATCAGTATCCCGCTCCGAGGCAAGACTAAGCGCCAGATTGACCGCGCAAAATGTCTTGCCGTCATTGGGTTGAGCCGAGCAAACGAGGATCATGCGACCGCGTTCAAGTGGCTTGCCGGTCGCAGCACCGCTTGCATTCAGTAGCAGCTGCCGTTTCACGATCCGGAATTCTTCGGCGAGTGACCCCGGTGCGGCGTCGGGAACGATAAACCCGTTGTCACGAAGACGATTGCGATCGATGGTAGCAACACCGGAGCTGGTCTCGAATGGCAGCGGGCCTTCAAGCAAAATAGGCGTCGACACATGTTTCGGCGATTTAATGCCTGCAATAGATGCGGCGGGAGTCGCGACAACCGACGAAAGCGCCGGTGCTTGGATTGCTGCCCTAAGGTTATAAATTTCGGCCGCGCGCTCTATAAGCGAAGCTGATGACGTGCTGATTTTCGGATTCACGATCATTTCGTCATGCCACCATGCTGCGCTGCACGAATTCGACCGTCATCTGTAGACCATAAATGCCCACCAAGGCGGCCGAGGCCCCGGCAAAGAGCTTCAGCTTTTTGATCCGGTCAATCTGCTGGTCCTGCGTCAAAACCTCGTGGATCGATCCCAGCACGGGCAAACCTGAAGCTTTCGCCAAGCGCGAAGGCGTTGCGTAACTGCCTTGGAGTTGGCCTATCGCAAACGCGGAACCGACCCCGCCTCCGACAGCAGCAATCAAAACAATGGTCAGGAGCAGAGGGCGATTTGGTGTGGCAGGTGACGTAGGCAATGACGGAGGATCGATCACGCTAAACGTCGCTGACGCCGTTTGCGACTGAACATCGCCACGCAAACGCACATCGTCGCGGTCTACCAGCAATTTATCATATTGGACTTTCAGCACCTGATAATTGCGCTCCAGCCGGGTTTGTTCGGCAGAAACTTCGGAGTTGGCCGCCTGTTGCGCCAGAACCGCGTTGATCTGGGCCTGAATTTGCGCCTTGCGTGATGACAGTGAACTAGCGACCGCCTGCTTTTCAGCGAGCATCGACCGCAGCGAAATATACATCGGATTAGACGTCACGATTGCTGGTCCTTGACGTGAGCCCGAACCGCCACCGGCGCCTGCCGGGGTACGGCTCAATTCATCACGCAGAGACACCATATCCGGATGCTGATCGGTCCAGCCGCGTGCGCGGCCCTGAGCAATTTGCGCGCGAATGCCAGCAGCTGGGTCAATAACGCCCGCGCTGCTACCGATCATGGCACCGGGCGTCCGCGTGTTTGCCGATGTGGAAGCCATCTGGCCTCTGACCGCCGAAAGGCTGGCTTGTGACGCAGCGAGTTCACCATCGATTCGCGACATTTCACCCCGCGCCGCCGAGATGCGGTCAGCGATCGACCCTGCTCCGGGCAGCAAGGCCAAATATTTTTGCTCGAAAGCGCTGCGTTTTGTTTCGGCGTCGGCAAGTTGCTTGGCGCGAATGTCAAGCTGAGTATCGAGAAACTCAATCGTTTCGTTGGTTTCGATCCGACTGCCGGACAAACTGCCATCAACAAACAGGTCGATGACTTTTTGGACAATCTGTCTGGCGAGCCGTGCGTTTTCAGCATCTGAAATTCTGGAGTTGCCGGATTCGGCCGAAATCCTGAAGAGATTGTCTTGCTCGGCGACGACTTTTACGGATTTAGAAAGCCCCGCTGCAAGTTCGGCAACATTTCGGTCGCTTGCCACCTGTTTTGCAAGGTCGGTCTCGCGCACAACCTTTTCAAGATTGACAGCAGACATAAGCGTCTGACGGACGGTATCGACGTCTTGCTGGCGATCCGATGCCGTGATGCCGACTTTGTCCGGTAAAAGTGTGGACGCCTGAACAAGCAATTTTGCGTTCGACTCATACTTATTCGGGATCAGACTGATGACGAGCCAGCCGAGCAAAGCGATTGCCCACACGATCGCAAGCGCAAACCAGCGCCGCTTCCAGATGCTATGCAGAGCAATCAGCGCTTCGTCATATAAACCATGCATCAAAACATGCTCGACGGGATGATGATGACGTCGCCGGGTTCAAGTCGGACATTCGCGTTGGATTCACCGCGTTTCAGCAGCTTGTTCAACCGCAGTGCATATTCCTTTTGTTTCCCGGTGATTCTGTCGGCTCGAATAAGACGAGCGCGATCTCCTGCGGCAAATTCGGACAACCCGCCCACCGCAATCATAGCATCGAGCAGCGTCATATTCGCGCGGTACGGGATCGATGCGGGTTTCTCGGTTGCCCCGACGATGCGGACTTGTTGCGAGAAAGTACCCGAAAAGTTATCGACGATTACCGATACGCGCGGCGCATTGATATACTGCTTGAGTTCGGTGGTGAGATCGGCTGCAAGCTGTGCGGGCGTTTTGCCCACAGCGGGCAAATCGGCGATCAGTGGCGTCGTAATGCGCCCATCGGGCCTGACTTGCACTTTTGCACCGAGTTCTGGATTACGCCAGACAAAGATCGTCAGCTGGTCAAGCGGGCCGATGATATATTCCTCACTGGGTACATCAGCGGACGCGACAAACGCTGCCGGCGGTAGTTCGGTTATCCCGCGCTGCCCGCCAGCACACCCGGCAAGTGCCAGCGCGACAATGCTTATCCCTAGCCAACGCAACTTGCGCATCATTCTAGTCCCTGTCTTTCTGCGAAACGTCAGGCGTAGTCCCACCTGACCTGCAGTTCTTGCCCCGTTACAGGAAAATAGGTGAATTTAGCGTTTAGCTACCGCCCGATGACAATTTCGTCAGCCGGACCATGGCCAAGAAAAGACGCGGGACTCGCCGTTGCACCATAAGCCCCTGCCATGAAGACCGCAATCATATCGCCGACATCGGCGCGTGGCAGCAGCACCTGATCGCCCAGCCTGTCCAGCGGCGTGCACAAACAGCCGACGACATTGACTGTTTCGGTCGCCGGTTTCTCGAGTTTACCGACAATCGCAATCGGGTAGTTTCGTCGGACGACAGTGCCAAAATTTCCGCTCGCCGCAAGCTGGTGGTGCAGCCCACCGTCTGTTACCAGAAAGACCTCCCCGCGGCTCGCTTTGCGGTCAACGACGCGGGTGAAATAAACACCGCATTCGCCCACCAGCCACCGGCCTAGCTCTACGGCGAAACGACTCCCTGATAAGCTGGCTGGTCGATCGTTTATTGCCTCGCCGAGCCGTTCTCCGATCGTTGCAAGATCGACCGGCAGTTCATTGGCAAAATAAGGAATGCCGAACCCGCCGCCGACATTTACGAGAGGGGGCTCGGCTCCCGCCTCGTCTGCCAATTGCCCGGCAAGTACAATCGTTGCCGCCTGTGTGGCAGCGATGGCAGCGCTATTCAGCGACTGGCTGCCAGCGAAGATATGAAAACCGCGCCAGTCTGCGCCGCTCTCAATTATCGTCCGGACAAGCGAGGCTGCGTTCTCCGCATCGACGCCGAATGCCGTTGCGCCGCCGCCCATTTTCATACCCGAACCCTTCAGGGCGAAATTCGGATTTACGCGGACGGCCAGTCGAGGCCCGATCCCCAAGCGGTCGGCAATTGCCAACGCGCGCCTGGCTTCGCCTGCCGATTCTACATTGATTGTAATCCTGGCCGCAATAGCAGCTTCAAGTTCTGAATCCCGCTTGCCGGGACCAGCAAATGAAATTCGTTTTGCGCCAGCTTTCAGCGCAATTCTTAATTCGCCACCGGACGCAATGTCGATCCCGTCGACGAGCGGGACTATGGCGGCAACCATTTCGGGAAAGGGATTTGCTTTCATCGCATAATGAATGGCGACGCCTTCAGGAAGCGCCGCGCGCAGCGCCGCGATTTTATCGTTTACAATCTGCAAATCGTAGACGAACGCAGGCGTGGTGGTCACGGCCGCACTAGCGGCGGTCAGCCGGTGCTGGTCAAACCAATGTGGTATGACGCCATGCGGCTTCATGAGGCGATCTCGGCCTTTAATAGTGCGCGGTCGATTTTGCCATTGGCGTTTTTCGGCAGTGCATCGCGCCAGTCGATGATGCGTGGTTGCATGTGGCTGGGCAATTCGGTCTGAAGATAGGCGCGCAGCGTTGCTTCGTCGCCATTGCCCCGAACAACCAGTCGGATGGCCTGCCCCAGCCTTGCATCAGCAACGCCGTGGGCGACGGCTTCGATGACACCACCGCTTGCCAGCGCCGCTTCCTCGATCTCCAGCGGACTGATCCTGTGGCCGGACGATTTGATCATCTCGTCCTTGCGCGCGACAAAATACAGCAGCCCGTCTTCGTCGCGCCGAACCGTGTCGCCCGACCAGACCGCCATGCCACCATAATTCGAATTCACAGGCGCTGCCCTGAACCGTGCTGCTGTCCGTTGCGGATCTTGCCAATAACCCTGTGCGACCAGTGGGCCTGCGTGCACCAGTTCGCCTTGCGCACTGGGCGAGCCGTCGGGCGCGAGGACGAACAATTCGGCAAAAGGGATGGCGTAGCCAATTGACGTCGGATGGGTGGCCACGAGGTCAGGCGCCAAATAAGTCGAGCGAAACGCCTCGGTCAGGCCATACATCGGATAAATGTCTGCATTCGGAAAGGTGAGACGCATGTGCTCAATTAATTTTGGCGT
Source organism: Sphingomonas sp. (assembly GCA_043737475.1). Classification (GTDB taxonomy): domain Bacteria; phylum Pseudomonadota; class Alphaproteobacteria; order Sphingomonadales; family Sphingomonadaceae; genus Sphingomonas_O. Next base: position 43,399 of record JAYTAP010000104.1, on the reverse strand, counting down.
CAGTGCGCCACCTGAATTTGTCACACGCCGGACTGTAGCCCCTGATCTTTGCCAGTCCGCCTCGACAAGCTGAAGCCACAGCGGCGGCACAGCGGCGAGCGTGGTTATTCCGTTACGGACCACTGCCTTCACGACGTCGCGCGCAATGAGATAGTCAAAGGGGATCACACACCCACCGGCTTTCCAGGTCGAAAAAAGCTGGTTCTGGCCATAATCGAAGCCGAGCGGTAACATTGCGAGCGTGCGATCGTCCGTGTCCAGCCCGAGAAAATGAGCAACGCTGACGGCACCCAGCCACAGATTGGCATGGCTGAGCATAACGCCTTTCGGGCGCCCTGTGGATCCTGACGTGTAAAGAATCGCGGCCAGATCATGGGTCGCGGCGGAGGACGGCAGGCACGCGGTTGGCTCCTGTCCGGCCAAAACCGCATCGGCTTCGAGCCATATTGTGCACCCGTCGGGGACATCGCCGACCGCCAGCGACGAGGCGCGTTCACGGCTGGTCAACAGCACCGATGCGCCGCTGTCAGCCAGTATATGTGCAACCTGGCCTCGCCGTAAAACGGGACTCACGGGAATATGCACGTAACCTGCGCGGGCAACCGCCAACGGCATCAGACAGGCCTCGACCGTTTTGGGGAGCCACGTCGCGATACGTGCGCCCTTTGCAAAGCCAAACGCTATCAATGCGGCGGCCAGCGCTCCGACGCACTTTTCTGCCTTAGCATAACTTAATGTTACCGATTTCGTAACCAAAGCCGGGGCATGCGCGTTTGCTTCGAGCAGCAGATGATCGATCGGCCGCGGCGTCGGGTCTGGCAAATACACGCCTGCTCCTTTAGGTTAACCGCGTGTGCGCGGCCAGTGAGAGACGTACCGCTTTGTGGGTAAAGGGTGAAATATTTCGTAACCTCGACGATGTAGCTGCGGGCGCTCGTGGTGAATTGGATCGTGGCGCGCAACATTCATTGTTCGATCGTATCGACTGGTTTCAGCGCACGTGGCGTCTGACCTCGCAAGTGGGTATACCTTTAATCGTGCGCGCGCGTTCAGACGGCAGCAACAGCTGGCTGTTTCTCACCGAGGATGATGGGCACGCACGGGCGCTGGTAAGTTGGTATAGCCTTTCTTTTGGCGCAGTCTTTTCAGGTCAGCCCGACATCGCCACAAAGTTTGCGTTGATCGTTGCAACGGCTCGGCGCCTTGCAAAACGCGTGACGTCAATAACGCTAGTGCCAATGGCTGGAGATGATGCCTCCACGGTTATCCATGCATTTGACCGTGCTCGCTGGATTACTTTCAAGCATGAAACAACCGTGCGGTGGACGATATCGACTGTCGGCATGTCGTTCGCAGAATATTGGGCAGCCCGTCCCGGAGAACTGCGAGCCACGGTAAAGCGAAAAGCCGCAAAGTTTGGCATCAGAACCAGAATATACACAAGTTTTGATGGCAATGCTTGGTCATCTTACGAAGCAATTTATGCGGCAAGCTGGAAAAGCGAGGAAGGGTCACCCGAGTTTTTGCGCGACATGGCACTTTTCGAAAGCGCTGCTGGCTGTTTACGCCTAGGTATCGCCAGTGTCGATGATGAACCTGTTGCGGCACAATTGTGGACCGTGGAGAACGGCCACGCGATAATCCATAAACTTGCACATCTCGAAAACGCGCGGGACACAAGCTCTGGATCAGTGCTGTCCGCTGCAATGTTTCAGCATGTAATTGACGAGGACAAGGTTTCGCTGATCGATTTCGGGACCGGCGATGACCAGTATAAAGCCGATTGGATGGACACGCGCACGCCGCTTTACACCGTATGCCTTTTCAACCCGCGCCGACCCGCCGGCCTGTGGGGTGCCGCAAAGGCATCGCTGAGGGCGCTTGTCCGTCGCCCGGGCAATCGCTAACCGCGCGGCGATGATCAACGCCGAAACCATATCCGATGTTGTGCGCGCGCTCCTGCGCGATGTGTTGTCGATCAATGCATTGCGTGCCGACAGTTTCAACGCCGACACCCCGCTGTTCGGTGCATTGCCCGAGCTGGATTCAATGGCCGTTGCAGGGCTGCTGACCGAAATGGAGGATCGTTTGGGCATTATCATCGATGATGACGACGTTGATGGCGATCTGCTTGCCACGTTCGGGAGTCTGACTGACTACGCTGCACGCAAATTGGGGAAATGAACGAGCGCTATCGTTGGCGTGGCGGTAGCGAAAACCTGCTGCGCCACGGGGCTGGATTACCAATAACGCTGCTCGTTTTGCCAGCGCTTTTTGAAGAATCAAATCGGATGCGGCGGTTCACCGTCTCTGTCATGCGATATCTCGCAACAAAGGATATCGGAACGATTCTGCCTGATTTGCCAGGCACCGGCGAGAGCGAGACTGCTATTTGCGACATCGAATTTGCGGATTGGCAAGACGCTGTGAGAGCGCATTCCGGTAACGTGTGGGGTTCGATCTCATTTCGTGGCGGTGCCCTGCTTGACGGTGCAGGCAATAGGCGCTGGCAACTCGCACCCGACACCGGTGAGCGGCTGCTGCGCGACATGATGCGCGCGACAGCGATTTCTGGCGATGGTTCAGTTGTCGAAATTGAACGTCAGGCCAGCAAGCAACCGACCCGGCTGGCTGGTCATTTATTTTCACCCGAAATGTATCGTGCGCTACGGAGCGCCAAGGTCGTCAGCGGTGCGCACGTTTGCGAGGTTGTCGGTCCAAAGCTCTGGCGAGCAGCGGAGCCAGCTGAGGATGCAGCGTTTGCGCTCCGCGTTGCAGATGATATTGTCAATTGGGGGAATACATGCGCCGCGTCGTAGAATTCCAACTTGATGACACTACGCTCTTTGGCACAGTGGACGACGGTGATTCCGCGTCAGGGCTTCTAATCGTGTCCGGCGGCAATGAAATTCGTATCGGCGCTCATCGTGGCATGGCAATTCTTGCGCAGGAAGTTGCTGCCTATGGCCATCCGGTATTTCGTTTTGACCGGCGCGGCATTGGCGACAGCGAGGGGGAAAATCTCGGGTTTGCCGGTAGCGCCGACGACATTGAAGCAGCTCTGGCAGCGTTCAAGACGGCCAGCCCGGCGCTGACGCGGGTCGTCGCGTTAGGAAATTGCGATGCGGCGACGGCACTTGTGGTTCACGGGACGACTGTCGACGGACTTGTGTTGGCAAATCCGTGGATCGTTGAACAATTCGATGACTTACCCGCCCCCGCCGCGATCAAGAAGCGATATGTCCGGAGACTGCGTGATCCGAAATCCTGGATGGCGCTGGTGACGGGCAAGCTGGACCTGCGTGCCACAATTCGTGGCTTGCGTCGCCTTGTCGCCGGAACAGTGAAAAACGAAGGCCTGAGGGCTTCTGTGGCAGCGCGCTTGGCCTCGTCGACGGTGCCTGTCACGATCATCGTGGCCGACGGTGATAACACCGGGATCGTTTTTGCGGATGCGTGGCAGTCGTCCGAATTTGAAGCAGCCAGATCACGCCGAGATGTGGACTTTGTGACGCTCAATTCTTCGTCGCACAGTTTTGCAAACGAGGCGGATTTTGACTTTCTTCTGGGCCGACTGATCAAGGTTCTGCGTCAGTAACCACCACCGAATTCGGCGACGCCAAGGAATTTTTCGGCATCGAGTGCGGCCATGCAGCCCATGCCCGCGGCCGTGACGGCTTGCCGGTAAATCTTATCCGCGACATCGCCGGCCGCAAAAACGCCGGGGATCGATGTGCGCGTCGAACCGGTTTCGACAAGCAGATATCCGCCGTCGTCCATCGGCAGGCGGCCCTTGAAGATCTCGGTTGCAGGCGAATGACCGATCGCGACGAAGCCGCCGTCCGCTGACACAAACGATTTGTAGCCGGTGACGGTATCGACAAGATCGACGCCGACCATGCCCAACGGGTCGCCGCCGCCAACGAAAGTCTCGACGCGCTTGTTGAAAAGAACCGATATTTTGGGGTTGGCAAACAGGCGGTCCTGCAGGATTTTTTCGGCGCGCAAATGGTCACGGCGATGAATCAATGTAACGTCGGGCGAGTGATTAGTCATGTAGAGCGCTTCTTCGACGGCCGTATTGCCACCGCCGATCACGACGACCTTTTTGCCGCGGTAAAAGAATCCGTCGCAGGTGGCACAAGCAGACACGCCTTTGCCTTGTAAGCGCGTCTCGCTCTCAAGTCCAAGCCAGCGCGCCTGCGCACCTGTCGCAATCACGAGCGTTTCACACTTGTAGATCGTTCCCCCGTCTCCGGTCACGGTGAACGGTCGCGTGGCGAGATCGACGCTTACGATTGTGTCCCAGGCCATCGTCGTGCCGACATGTTCGGCCTGCTTGGTCATCTGCTCCATCAGCCATGGCCCTTGAACTACATCGGCAAAGCCGGGATAATTTTCGACATCGGTCGTGATCGTGAGCTGGCCGCCAGGCTGTATGCCCTGAACGACGATCGGACTAAGCCCCGCGCGCGCTGCATAGATCGCAGCTGACAAGCCCGCCGGACCCGATCCGAGAATCAGCATTCTTGTCGATACAACGTTTGTCATGCCTGTCTTTCGGTAAGTGCGCGAGATTCGTTACCGAAGACGCTGCGATGTCTGGCGCGTGTTAGTGCCGGAACAAACGCGCGCAAAGCACAATTATGACCAAGCCTGTTAGGATTTATTTGAAGCCGAAAGTCAGGCTGGCAAACACGGTATCGAACGCCGCCGAAGGATTATCGGTCGTCGGACGTGCATGAACGACCATGACCAGCCAGGCACCGCGGTTCGGCACGATAAAGCTTGCCTGTCCCTGTTCGTCACTGCGTAATTTCTGCACGGGGCCGTGTTTGATTCCGAGCGGAAGGACACGAACCTGCGCGCCTGCGAGCGGACGACCCTGAAACAGCACGCGAACCGGCAACGCTGTGTCGGTCCCGCGTGCATAGGGATTTGTAACCGGCACGATTTCGAGCGTCTGCCCGATCGGCTTCAAAACATTGGCGGACGGACGATCGCCGACTTGCACCAGCATCTTGGCGCGGCGCGAATATGCTTCGATACCCGGGGTCCCTGACGTGCCCGCGGTGGCGCGTGTTTTTGCGGCGAGGTCCAATCCTTCGGTCTTCAGATATTCATTGAATTGAGTAGCTTTCAAAGTGCTGATTGCCTGATAAGACTCAAGCGCGATGATGTGTGTCCCTGCGCCTTTGAGCGCAACGTTGGCATTGGGTCCGCGATCCTGTGCGGGGACGGTCAGTGTTTCTTGCTGATCCTCGACGCCATCGGGGCCGTAGCTGCGAAACGAGTGGATTCTATCCCATGTGGCATTCCAGGGGTTCTGTTCATCGGCATGGCCCACGCGCAGCGAGACTGGCGACCGTTCGCCGGCCATGATCGAAAAGGATGGCGTCGCGATCCACATATCATGGGCAATGGCTGGTGTTGCCGATGCGAAAAGCACTGCAACCGAAACGTGGAATCTCATCAAACCGTCTCCAGCATCATTTCACAAAAAAAAATGTGGCGGCAGAGCACCTGCCGCCACATAATCGAAGGCAGACTTCTAATTGTCCAGCGGATCAGCCGTCGGATTGACAGCCGGGACGTCAGCAGCGGTCGGATCGCGCGGATCGCTTGTGTTGCTCGCGTCGAAGAATGACGCAAAGCTGGTGCTAATCCGGCTCTGGATCGAAGCTACCGGTGGCGGTGATCCCGGAGGCGGCGGCGATGCCGAGGTCGTGTCGTTGCGATCGCTGCATGCGGCCATCGCCAGCGGGAGCAGCATTGCCGTTCCCGCCTTCAATTTGTTTGAATAACGCATCTACTTTCTCCCGATCATGGCTGTGCTGGAACAGTGGCAGCAGCATTCAGTGCAGCTTTGGGTGATCCGGGCAGCGGCGTGTTCAGATAAGGAAACACGTTCTGCAGGTCGCGTGCACTAACCGGTGCACCGTCCGTAAACGATACCGTTCCGACGGGCGCATTGGCCGGTGTGCAGAGACCGAGATCGGTCGGCACGCCGTTGATCGGCACCGGATGACACAAACGACCCATTGCCACGCGAAGGACGATATCGGTCACATCGTCACCGGGTCGACGCCCGTTCGGGAAGCCTGCCAGATCGTCGCCCGCAACACCGAACGTGCTTTGTGTCGCACGTGGTGTCGGAGCGACCGCAGTGTTCAGACGCAGCATTTCCGAAGGTGTTACCTTCGACAGCTGGTTGAGAGTTTTAATCCCCGTCAAGAACGTCGCGACCAGATCGTTGCGTGGAAAGTTATTTGGCGCAAGATCGGTAAAGCTCGTGCCCAGCGTCGCGTTTACCGGTCCTCGGAATAGCGCGTTCAGGATTGCCGGAAACGTCGGGTTGGTCACGAAATCGCCCAGTGCAGCATCGCCTGGCGGCTCGGCTGCATTGAACAGGTCTTTTTTGCTCAACCCAATGACGAGTTCGTTGACGAGTGGCATGCCGAGACGCGAAACCTGAACATAAGCACCGCCCTGGATCACGGGTGCCGGATAAGTTGGCGTCGGATCAAGCAAGCGAGCTTGCGGGAGGCTTGCGGTCGACCACGCACCGATCACCCCATTGCCCGCGCCTTTCAGACAGGAAATCGGCAATTCGAGCGCGATTGACGTCACGTTCTTTTTTCCGATCAAGTCATCGTTGTTACGGCTCTGCTTGATACCGCCAGGGAAGCCACGGCCGTCTGCAGCGAATGGCGCGCTGTCGCCTTCGATCGGGACATAATTGACCAGATCGAACGTCTCACCAAGGTTGATGGCGAATGCCTCGGCACGTTGCCCGACAAATGCACGACCTGCGCCGCAACCGGGAACCGTGATGTTATGAATGAACCGGTTGGCGTATCCTGCATAATCCGGAAGCGTCTTGCGGCCGACATAGTCGATCGGCTTCGTCAGTGTTGCGCCGGCGGGACCTGCAATCGAGGCACGGGTGCCGCTGCGGCGGTCACCCGTGATCTGAGTGATCGTATAGGTCTCGAGTTCGTTCTGGTTGGCGTCTTCTGGCGCGTTGATCGGCCCGATCTTGCGAAGAGGGATGGGCATGTCCTTGCCACCGATATTCAGCGTGATGCCATTGTTCGCATTGCGCAACATATTGGAAAAACGGAACGAATAAGTAAGATTTTCTGCGGCATCGCCATCATTGTCGATATGAATTTCGTAAAGCGCATCGGGATCCATCACAAAGTAATTTGGACCGCTGCCAGGGCTTTGATCGGGATAGAAGTTGGCGATGATCGTTACGAACTCTTCGCGCCCGGGCTCATAGCTTCGGAACATATAGAGGTCCGTATTGTCGATCTTCGGCGTTTTAGCGATATTGGGTCCCTCGCGGTGGCTCGACGCCAAAGCAGGAGCGATACCCGCCAAGCACAGCACACCAGTTGCTGTGGTCAACGATAACTTACTCAACAAAAACATTATGATTCTCCTGTTTGCGGGTTCAATTTGTGTCCCTCCGGGCGTTTAATTCGGTTACGCCTCGTTTAGTTACGTTCATCGCGCAGCAATGGATGCACGATCCAAGCCTGCGAATAATGTGGTCAAAGCCGTAGGTTCGGGCACATCGGGCACGATCGATCCTGATCGCGCGGTATCGAGCAAATCCTGCCAGCGCCAAACCCCTGACCCGACCGCGAGAACGGTTGTTTCGCTAACGCCGGGTAACAGGATGAGCCGTGGTCCGCTTTGCGGCTGAAGCCGACATTCGGGCGATGCCGCAGCGACCGTACCAGCAACGGTATCGCGAATGGCTGCCATGGCGGCAGGATCAAGGGTTTCGTGTAGCGAAACCCAATGCGCATTCCAGACCATGATCGCATTAGCGACCGAGCGCCGCGCCTGTGGGATTTGTGGGAGGCTGGCGGCAACGGCTTCGCTTTGCTGCAGGGCGGCCTGAACCGGATCGGTCAGGTCGCACGCCCCGCCTGATGCAGCAACGTCCGTCTGTTCCAGCATGCTAATCACTGTTTCGTTCGGGCTTGGCAACGGAATAACCGGCGGCGGAACAATGATAGGTTGCGGCAGCGTGGGCGTGACGGGTTCAGGCTGTGGTGCCTTCGGTGGGCTTGTATCAGCCATCGCTGCAGCCGCCGAAATATCGAATACGGCAAGCGCGCGTGGAACAGACCGCGGCGTCGTTATTGTCGGCATCATCAGTACAGCGATAACCCCGACGTGAATCGCAAATGTTGCCGCTGCGGCTGTCGATCGATCAAAACGCAAGACGTGCCCCGACCGTAAAGGCATGAAGCTGACGGTCCTTGTCGAATTGTACGTTATAATCCGCCACCATGGACAGTGCGCCGTTGCCTGAAACGTTGATCGAGGCACCGGCACCATAGTAATCATCGTCGAGGCGTGTGGCGGTAAATCCGAACGGCGCCGTCGACAGTCCGGGATTTGTGAAGCTGGCGTTGATCGTCTGTGTCCGGTCGCGAAACTCGTGATACCAGCTACCGTGGATCTGCGGTCGTACGGTCGCGCTGCCGACAGCGAAATCAGCGCCGATGCGTAACCCCGCATTCGAACGCAATGACTCGCGATCGAGGTTGCCTACCGTCAGCGATGTTGCAGGGCCGCTAGTTTCGCTAAACCCGTCGATCCGGATGTCGGCATAGCGCACAGCTGCAAACGGCTCGACCTCGAAGCCGCCGACGTCGAAGCTAAGCCCCGTCGATGCACCTGCTGCCCAAATACGCCCCTTGGTCGACGCGCTGTTTTCCTCCGTAAACGTACCGATCGTAACCGAGCGGCGCAAATCCCAGTCAAGATCGGTATAGCTGCCCCACGCGTCGATGTAGAACGGCCCGACATTGGCTGTTCCGTATCCACCGGCAAACAGACTTTTCAATTTGCTTTGCTGGCTGTTGGGGGACAATCGCGCGTCGGTGTCGCTATATCCGCCGAATACGCCGAGCGCGATTGCTGGCCCGAACCGATAATCGAGACCGCCGAGCACATGGACTTCGCCCGTCCGTGCTTCGGGGCGGTCAACAGCAGCATCATAACTGCCGAAGCGCGCGCCGCCGAGGAGCCATGCCCCTATCCGCCCCGCATCATCGATCGTCGCCGTCGATCCATCAGGCATCGTTGCATTGCCGCGCAGGTCCCGCGCATACCGAAGAACGTTGGTTTCGGAAATTTCGACCGCGTTCAGCGATATCTCCGGCACGTTCGAGTAGGCAGCCGGAGATAGCGTAACGAGCGCTGCGGATTGCCCGCCCGGTATTCCCGCAACACTGTCGATTGCATTCAGCAAAGCCAACGTGCTTCCAGTGGGGATACCTGTAAACCCGTCCAGCGCATTGCCGACAGCCGCCTGATTTGCGGTTGCTGCCATCGACCCGAACGAAGCGAGTGCAATCGCGAGTCCCTCGTAGCTCGTATTGCCTGCCAAGGCACCAATGAGTGTTGCCGCACCAGTCGTCAGATTGATCGCATAAAGCGATGTGACCCGCGTCACAGGGTCAGTGAAAGTGGCGAAGGACTGTCCGGTTGCGCCGATATCGAAGCCGGAAACACCGAGCGATGTCACGCCCGTCGAACCGACCGTGAACAACTGGCCACTATTGGGAGAAACCGTCGCACTGCCCTGCGTTGCCAGGCGCGCTGGCGCGAGCGCACCACGGGTATCCAGCACATATAGTGTGGTCGAAGTCGCTCCAGCGACATTGTTGGTGTACGCGGCTGCTGCGACTGTGGGAATTGCACCCGCATTTGCATCTGTCGGTGCATAGGCCAGCGCGCCGTCCGTGGCAGCCAAGGCACCCGTATCCGGATTGGCGCGTACATTTTGACCAACTTGCGTCACGATACGGAGCCGGTCAACGGTGGGGTTGAAATCGAAACCGACGGCAGAAATTGTGGGCAATGGCGGCGTGCCGACCAGCGTCGCCACGCCGGTACGGGAATTGATTGTGTAAAGCTGGCCGACATTGCTGATCGCGTAAAGAATGCGGGGAGCTGTCGGGCGATAATCAATTCCCGCTATCGTCTGGCCGACGCCCAGACCGGTAACCGCAACCGAACCAAGAACAGTTCCCGGTGCTGAACTATTCAGTGTAACCAGCGTATTACCGCCACGAACAGCCTGCACCGATTGGGCCCGCGCTTGTTCAGTCTGCAGCGACATTATTACCGATGCAACGGATAGCACTGCAATTGACGCACGATAGTTCATTGTTAAACCCTTTGTTTATTTTCGGCTTGTTTTATTTTGTTGTGCAAAGTGGGCGCACTGCAATGGCAAAACTTGTATGGTTAAACTATGTTCCGCGCGGATATTTTTTATCGTCGGCAGCTATGCTTTGATTGTTTTCCACAGATGCTCCATCGTTCAGAACACCGCTGATGTGCCTGTTGACCGGAGATACGAAGGAGCTACGAGCATGGCTTCATGGCTGAAAAAAAAAGGGGTTGTCCGGCACGATGCGCCGAATTGCACGTCATAGGATAGGGCGGATCATGGTGATCGGCTTCAGTCGAACGATCAGGCGATCGACATATCATGTTGTCGCGACCCACCCGCGATGAAAGGCGGTTGGTAGCGGAGGAGGGACTCGAACCCCCGACCCCAGGATTATGATTCCCGTGCTCTAACCAGCTGAGCTACTCCGCCAGATCGGCGAGGTGGGACTATAAGTGCGGGGCTTGCGGGGGTCAACGGCCATCGTCATAGGTTGCCGTCATGCACGACATAAAGGCAATTCGCGAAAACCCCGAAGCTTTCGACGCGGGACTGAGACGGCGCGGCATTGGACCGATGGCCGGGAATATTCTGACGATCGATGCGCAAAAGCGCTTGTCGATCCAGCAAACCGAAGTCGGTCAGTCCCGGCGCAAGGCACTGTCGCAGGAATTTGGGACGTTAAAGGCCAAAGGGCTGGCAATTCCCTCTGAATTGGTTGCCGAACTTGAGTCACTTAAAAACGATATTCCCCTCGGTGAAGACACTGTGGCGGGAATGGATGCCGCTCTGATCAGCCGAATTGCTGCGCTGCCGAACATTCCCGCCGATGACGTGCCCGACGGCAGCGATGAAGACCATAATATCATCGTGCACGAGCGCGGACATATCCCGGCCTTTGCCTTCAATCCGCGCGAGCATCCCGATTTTGCACCCGCGCTTGGCCTCGATTTTGAATCGGCGCAGGCCGTGTCGGGCGCGCGCTTTGCCTATCTGCGCGGCGGTGTTGCGCGTTTGTCGCGGGCGCTCGGAGCATTCATGCTCGATATTCACACGACTGAATTCGGCTATGAGGAAGTCGCGCCGCCGCTGCTCGTTCGCGACGATGCCATGATCGGGACCGGTCAACTCCCCAAATTCGCAGACGACCTGTTCCGGACGACTGATGGCCGCTGGCTTATCCCGACGGCCGAAGTGTCGCTGACCAACCTCGTTCGTGAGAAGATCCTGAGTGAAAACGAATTGCCGTTGCGCTTTACGGCGCTGACACCGTGCTTTCGGTCCGAAGCCGGCGCCGCCGGTCGGGATACACGTGGGCTGATCCGTCAGCATCAGTTCGATAAAGTCGAACTGGTTTCGATCACGACGCCTGACGCTTCAGCAGTCGAACACGAGCGGATGACGCAGGCGGCGGAAACAATTCTCCACCGCCTGCAACTGCCGTATCGCCGGATGCTGCTGTGCGCTGGTGACATGGGATTTACGGCGCGCAAGACCTACGACCTCGAAGTTTGGCTGCCGGGGCAAGCAGCCTATCGCGAAATATCGTCTTGTTCGAACTGCGGCGATTTTCAAGCGCGGCGGATGAACGCGCGGTTCCGGGTGGCCGGAGAAAAAGGCACGATTTTTCTCCACACGTTGAATGGGTCGGGGGTGGCGGTAGGGCGCGCGCTCGTCGCGGTCCTCGAAAATTATCAACAGGAAGACGGTAGCATTGTCGTGCCAGACGCCTTGCTGCCTTACATGGGCGGCCTATCCAAGCTGGAGCCATGATGCGCATTCTACTGACGAACGACGATGGCATTTACGCCCCCGGCCTGAAATCGCTCGAGACGATCGCGCGCACGTTGAGCGACGACATCTGGATCGTCGCACCGGCCGAGGAACAGTCGGGGGCTGGCCATTCCTTGACGCTGTCGCGCCCGGTCCGCGTCCGTCGCCATGACGACCGCCGGTTTTCAGTCAGCGGTACGCCGACCGATGCCGTCATGATGGCGCTCGGTGTCGTGATGGGCGATCTCAAACCCGACCTTATCCTGTCGGGTGTCAATCGCGGGGCAAACCTTGCCGAAGACGTTACATATTCAGGCACCGTTTCCGCCGCGATGGAAGGCACGCTTGCCGGCTATCGCTCGATCGCCCTCAGTCAGGTCTATGCGCGGGAAGGTATGGGCGACGCAGTGCCCTTTGCCGCGGCTGAAGCATGGGGCGAAAAAGTGCTTCGTCCGCTGATCACCGCAGAGATGCCGCCGCGCACTCTTATCAACGTGAATTTCCCTGCACTCGCGCCTGACGCGGTGAAGGGTGTCAAGGTCGTCGAGCAGGGCTTTCACGATTATGGCCGTGCCAAAATCGTCAAAGGGACCGATCCGCGCGGTTACCCTTATTATTGGTTTGGTCTGGGCCATGTTGCGCATGTGCCGGGCCATGACACCGATCTGGAAGCAATCGATCAGGGCTATGTCACGGTAACCCCGCTCCATCTTGATCTGACGCACTACGATTCGATGGCAACGCTAAGCCGCGCCTTTGCGCAATGACTAACTGAAGCGATGATGCGGGGGCGTCTTACGATCGTAGCAGCTTTGATGCTGGCAGCCTGCGTCCAACCCGGCACATTACGCCCTTTGGAAAGCACGTCATCCCCAGCGCCGCGCATCGAACCTACGATGGATGGCCTGATCGACGAAAAGCCGGTCTGGGAACCGCGGCCCGTTGCCGCGAACGCCGTAACAGTCGGTCAGACAATTTATATCGTGATAGCGGGCGACAACTTGCGCGCGATCGGCGATGCCACGCAAGCCGGTTCCGAAAACATTGCGCGCGCCAATAATCTCGCCCCGCCCTATCTGCTTTACCCCGGCCGAATTCTCCGCATTCCGGCAGGCCGATACCATCGTGTCAGCACCGGCGAGACGGGAATTGGGTAGTGTCTCAGTTTGAATTTTCATCGCCGCGCTTCTTGTAAGGCCCGCGAATTTTGGGGGCCGGTGCCATCGCGTCGATCTTTGCCACAATATCGTCGAGTGACCAAAGCCGGTCGGTGATGCCTGCTGCCATCGCTGGCGACATGCGCAGTGTTTTGTGGATGCGGACGAAATTGTAGAATGCGAAATAAAGCGCTAGCGCGTGGACGTGGTTTTCGAGCTTCTTGCTGAACCCGTTGGTTAGGCGGGTGAAGCGCCGCATAGACATACGCATCGTGAGGTTCTGGCGCTCGACAAACGACGTCGAGACGTGCGCGATATCGGGATTGCCTTCGCGGCGGATTTTCTTGACGCCGGTGCATTCGGCGGGGCTATAGCGACCCGGCGCGGTAATGGTGGGGCCATAGAGCTTCACAAGCTGCGCATAGTCCACGTCGCCACCGAACGCGCCCTCAACGGCTTCGACATAGGCGCGGTGACCGTCTGTGGTTATCTGGACGCGATTGGCGATGCGGTCGCGCAGATCGTCCATAAGCTCGATTGCGCTTTCGCCCGAACGGTCGCCAACGAAGTAGGATACGATCAGTTTTGTGTCGGCGTCGATTGCGGTCCATGTCCACACGTCGCCAGCGCCCTCAGGCGCGGCCTTTGCAGTCGCTACGTTTTTTTGCTTAGCATGGCAGAACGACCAAATTTCATCGCACTGGATGCGGCTCGCGTTCACTCCGCGCACCGTCTCTTCATGGATGGTGAGACAGGCTTCGCCAGCCTCAACTAGCAGCTTTGACACGGTGTTGATCGACACGTCGGCAACGCGGCTGATCGAGCGCATGGACGACCCTTCGCAAAGCATGGCGAGGATTTGAGTGCGCTTGACGAGAGGCAGCTTGTTCATGGGCATTTTAATATGAACTTTTATGCTTAGAGTCAAGTGTAAAATCCTTGCTTGCAGATTTTGTTTTGCTAGCATATGCTAGCGCAATCAGATTGCAAGCATAAGGATCGCCAACGTGAAGGACGTCAAGAAAGTCGCCGCTGGAAAGGCTCGTGCCGCTCTGCTTTCACCAGAACGCAAAAAGGAGATCGCGCAAAAGGCGGCACTGGTTCGCTGGTCCGGCCATCTGCCTGATGCGACACATGAAGGCGATATGAAGGTAGCGGATTTGGAATTGCCCGTTGCGGTTACCTCTGACGGCGTGCGGCTGATGATCAGCAAGGCATTTATGACCGCCCTAAAGCGCCCGTGGAAAGGCAGCTACGCGAGTACCGAATTACCCAATTTCATAGCCGCAAAGAACCTTTTACCATTTATATCCAAAGAGTTACTTGACGTACTCGAACCCGTCGAATTCATCAATAAGCGCGGCCAAAAAGCCCAAGGCTATCGCGTCGAATTGCTCCAATTGGTTTGCGAGGCATACCTGGACGCGCGAACCGCTGGAGTTCTTACTCAGACGCAAGACAATGTTGCCAAGCAGGCCGAGGTTCTGTTGCGCGGGTTTGCGAGGCTGGGAATCATCGGCCTTGTCGATGAAGCCACAGGATATCAGCGAGATCGTGCGACCGATGCTCTCGCCAAGATTCTAGAGCAGTTTATTGCAAAGGAGTTGCAGCCTTGGGTCAAGACGTTTGACAACGAGTTTTATGAACAGATGTTTCGCCTTCGCGGTCTCGATTTTCCAACCGACACCGTAAAGCGTCCTCAATATTTCGGCCATCTCACGAACGATATTATTTACCGCCGATTGGCCCCCGGAGTGCTCGACGAATTGAAGCGCACCGAACCCAAAGCACCATCCGGAAAGCGCAAGGGCACCATCCAGCAGCGCCTAACGCCTGAGCTTGGACATCCGAAGCTGCGCGAGCATCTTGCGTCGGTCACCACCATTATGGATTTGAGCGATGACTATCAGGATTTCATGAAGAAGCTCGACAAGCGGCACCCTCGGTTCAATGAAAATCTCTCGTTCGATTTTGGAAGTGACAATGGGCGGGGCCTTTAATCATTTCCCCACCGTTTCGCAGCCGCCGCCTTCGCAATCTCCGCCCGCCGCTCTGGCGTCATAGCCGCAGCGCGAGCCTTGCCGCCCAGCTTGCCCATTTGAGCCGCCGCGCTGGCGACGTCGTTGCGCGTATCCTCGACCTCACCGGTCGCGATCTTACCGATCATAACAGCAAGGCCGATTGCGTCGGCTGGGCGCTTCTGTCCGTTTGGGCCTTTAGGCATTATTGCCGCCTTGCGGCGCCTGATAATCGCGCATTACTGGCGTCCACGGCCCGTTAGGATCGCGATCTCGTTCCCAAGTGCGGTCGCCATTTGTGATAACGTCCTTATCCGCGTCTCGGCTTCCGCCCCATCCTTTCGGCGCGTGGTTATCAAGTATCTCGCGAAACACGCTATCCAATTCGTCATCGTCGGGCATTTGTGCGCTCCATGCTTTCCGCTAAGCATATAGGCGTTCGAATGAAAACGCGCTATCCGGCAAATTCAAACTGAGACACTACCGGGAATTGCGATCGCACGCGCCTATGGCATTCCGTGGCGTAACATCGTCGCCGCCAATGATCTGGTTGACCCTTTTGTTTTACGTGTCGGTCGGCGTTTACAATTACCCGGAGTGACTGTTGCAACGCCTGAGGCACGGGCGGCGGCGTTTAGGATCGATATCGACGACCTTGAAACAGGCAGCACGGCTGCACAAAACACGGTCGTCGCTGCACCATCACCGCGCTTTGCCGGACGGTTTGACTGGCCCCTAACCGGCGCGATCGACGAGCGATTTGGGCCTGCTGGCCGGGGAAGATTGAATCGCGGGATCGAGATAGCTGCATCATCCGGCAGCGATGTTCGCGCTGCCGCCGACGGGATAGTCGCTTTCGTGGGCAATGGCGGTTCTGCAGGCTACGGCGGGCTTATCCTCGTGCGGCACGGCAATGGCTGGATCAGCGTTTATGGCCGTGTCGCGCAGGCGATGGTTGCAACGGGACAGAGCGTGCGCAGCGGACAGGCCATTGGCAGAATGGGTGACGCTGCGCAGCTGCATTTCGAATTGCGCAAGAACCGTGCGCCCGTAGACCCCGTAAAATATCTGCCGGCGCGTTAAACTGGCAAAATTATGACATCGCGGCTAAGGGCGCTGCGATGGCTACAATATTACCCTCCCCCCCTAAAATCGGCATGGTTTCGCTCGGCTGCCCAAAGGCGTTAGTCGATAGCGAACGCATTCTGACGAAGCTGCGTGCCGATGGCTATGGGCTGTCGCAGGATTACGCCGGTGCCGATGTTGTGTTGGTCAACACCTGCGGGTTTCTTGACTCAGCCAAAGAAGAGTCGCTCGAAGCAATCGGTGAAGCGCTTGCCGAAAATGGTCGCGTCATCGTGACCGGTTGCCTTGGCCGCGAAGCGGAAATGATCCGGGCCCGCTTTCCGAAGGTACTCGCGATCAGTGGCGCGCATCAGTATGAAGCCGTTGTGAGCGCCGTGCATGAAGCGGCACCGATGCCGCCCAGTGCTTTCCTCAATCTGGTGCCGGATAGCGGCCTGAAATTGACGCCAAGGCATTACAGCTATCTGAAAATCTCGGAAGGCTGCAATCACCGCTGCGCTTTTTGCATCATTCCGAGCATTCGTGGCGATCTTGTCAGCCGACGCCCCGACGCGGTCCTGCGCGAAGCTGAGAAGCTGGTCGCAGCAGGAACCCGTGAGTTGCTGGTAATCTCGCAGGACACGTCGGCCTATGGTGTCGATATCCGGCACCAGCCGCGCCTATGGCATGGCCGCGAAGTGCGCGCGCACATGACCGATCTGGCGCGCGAATTGGGTTCGCTCGGCGGGCCAAGAAACAAGATCTGGGTGCGCCTGCATTATGTATATCCCTATCCGCACGTCGATCAGGTCATCCCGCTGATGGCTCAAGGGCTGGTCACGCCTTATCTGGACATCCCTTTTCAACATGCCGCGCCGTCGGTCCTGAAAGCAATGCGACGTCCCGCGAATGAAGCCAAGGTGCTTGAACGTGTCCACAGCTGGCGCAGGATTTGTCCCGATATCACAATCCGTTCGACATTTGTCGTTGGCTTCCCCGGTGAAACCGATGCAGATTTTCAGTATCTGATGGACTGGCTTAGCGAAGCGCAACTCGACCGCGTTGGCGCATTCCGTTTCGAACCCGTCGAGGGTGCGAGCGCGAACACCTTGCCCGATCCGGTTCCCGAAGCCGTCAAGGAAGATCGCTACGCCCGCCTCATGCAACTTACCGCGCGGATCAGTGCGGAAAAATTAGCAGCAAAAATTGGCCGGACGCTCGATGTCATTATTGATGAAATCGATGACAGCGGCGGCGCGACGGGACGTTCGCAGGCAGACGCGCCGGAAATCGACGGCTGCGTTTTTCTTCGCGACGCCGGTGGCATCGTGCAAGGCGATATTGTTCGCGTTCTAATTGAGGATGCGGATGAGCATGACCTGTTCGGGGTGCCTGAATGAGGGATTTTGCCGCGTTGCTGATCGCCGACCAGGGTCAACCGGCGCGTATCATCCATCTGGTTGACCCGGAAGGCTTCGATGCGTGGCTGTCGGCACAACCCGAGCGGCACCGCGCTGCCGTAACCGCTCAAAGCTTGAAGCCGGTCGGCTACGCCAGCGCAATCCTGCCCGGCGAAAGACCAGATGATTGGTCGATCGTTACCATTGTCGCAAATACATCATCGCTTTCCCCTTGGTGCCTGGCCAAGCTCGCCGAGACGCTGCCCGAAGGCGCATATCGCGTGGAGAATGTCGCACCCGGCCCCGCTGCGCTTGGCTGGCTGCTAGGGCAGTATAAATTCGACCGTTATTTGCCGAACGACGTGCGGCGAGGGCCGCGTGTATTGTTGACGCGTGCCGTCGCGCAGATCGATGCGATTGTCCGTGAGGCCGAAGCGGTCGCGCTCGTTCGCGATCTGGTCAACACGCCTGCAGCCGACATGGGGCCTGGTCATCTCGAGGCGCAGGCGATGGCCATTGCACGAACTCACGATGCCGTGCTCACCGTCACAAAAGGTCACGACCTCGAAACGGGCTATCCGATGATCCACGCCGTCGGGGCGGCTGCTGCACGCGAACATGCTCCGCGCCTGATTGAAATCGAATGGGGAAACCCGGCGCATCCCCGGCTTGCCATTATCGGCAAAGGCGTGACGTTCGACTCAGGGGGTCTCGACATCAAACCTTCATCCGGCATGCGGCTGATGAAGAAAGACATGGGCGGCGCGGCCCACGCACTGGCTTTGGCGCAACTCATCATGGCTGGGCGGCTGCCTGTCCGGCTCCATATGCTCATCCCTGCCGTCGAAAACGCGATCGCGGGCAATGCATTTCGTCCGGGAGACATATTGACGTCGCGCAACGGTCTGACGGTCGAAATCGCCAACACGGATGCCGAGGGGCGACTTGTCCTTGCCGACGCCCTGACGAAGGCGGGAGAAAACAATCCTGCACTGATCGTCGATTTTGCGACCCTTACCGGTGCGGCGCGCGTTGCGCTCGGGCCCGATCTGCCAGCGCTGTTCGGCAACGATGACGAAACGGCCGATGCGCTCATAACAGCTGCGAAAGACGTCAACGATCCGCTTTGGCGGCTGCCGTTGCACGGTGGCTATGGTGATATGCTGAAGTCGGACGTTGCTGATCTCAACAACGCGCCCGACGGCGGCTTTGCCGGGGCAATTACGGCGGCACTATTTCTGCAAAAATTTGTGCCGGGCGGTACACCATGGTTGCATCTTGATACGTTTGCGTGGCGCCCGGTCGCAAAGCCCGGACGGCCGAAAGGCGGCGAGGCACTGGGGCTCCGCGCGGTCTGGGCCATGATTCAGTCAACATTCATTTAGTGCCGCAACCACTTGGCGCTCCGCGCGTTGACATCTTATGCAAGACAACACGCTTTCTAAATGGATGCACACATTGATCGATTATGTTCGGTCAGGTGAGCCGGACCTAACCAATCGGCAGATGGCGTTGATGATGCTCATTTATCTGACACCAGGGCCACATACCGTTCGCGGCATTGCCAGTGGTCTAGGGGTATCGAAACCGGTCGTCACGCGCGCCTTGAACAAACTGGGTTCTCTCGGCTATCTGCAACGCGAACGCGACGAGGCCGACCGTCGGAATGTCTTTGTCAGGCGAACGGACGAAGGGGCGGATTTTCTTGATGCATTCAGACGGCTCATTGCCGGCAGACCACGATACGACGCCCCACGCAGCGTCGCTGCGTAAGCGCTTCGTTTTGGCGGGGCATTCCGCGGCAATCGACCCAAGAATTCACGCTGTTCGCGGCGACCTCGCCGACGTGGAACTCGCCAGTCAGGTTTTTGCACCGCATTATGCGAAAGCGTTGCCTTGTCGTGTGTTGGTGGACACAGCAATTCATGTAAAGCCAAATATCGATTCAGAACGCGTTGATCATTTGGTGGAAGGCGACGCCGTCGACTTGTTTGATGTGAGTGGCGGCTGGAGTTGGGTGCGAACGAGCAAGGCAGTCGGTTATGTGCGCGCCGACTATATCGGCCCGGCATGACCCGCGTTTTTATCGATGGCGCAGCCGGAACGACGGGCTTGGAGATCGAGACCCGTCTTGCCAGCCGGACTGAATTCGAACTGATCAAGCTCGATGGGGAAAAGCGCAAAAATGCTGATGCCCGGCGTGACGCTGTCAACGGTGCTGATATCGTCATATTATGCCTGCCGGACGATGCCGCGCGCGACGCGGTTGCACTGATCGACAATAAGCATACGCGCGTAATTGATGCTTCAACGGCACACCGCACTGCCAAAGGCTGGACTTACGGCTTCCCCGAAGTCGAGAATGATGTCGCAAGCGCCATGCGTGTTTCAAATCCGGGCTGTTACGCTACCGGCTTCATCGGTTTGATCGCCCCGCTGATAAAAGCGCGCCGCATCGGCCCCGGCGCACCGATTATGTGTAATGCAGTTTCGGGCTATTCGGGCGGCGGAAAAGTGATGATCGCCGCATATAAATCGGGCGCAGCGCCAGCTTGGCAAACCTACTCACTGGCGCTTGCGCACAAGCATGTGCCCGAAATGCAGATGCGTTCCGGACTCACGAATGCGCCGCTGTTCGCGCCAGCGGTCGTCAACACCTATCGCGGCATGATCGTCGATGTGCCGCTTTTCGGGGCAAATCCAAAAGCCATTCGCGAGACGTTGGCGGAGTATTACTCCGACACAACGATCATCAATCTGTGCGAGATCGACGGGGACACTTTGAGTATCGAACGCGCGGCCGGAACCGATCGCATGGATCTCTTTGTGTTTACGAATGGATCGCAAACCCGTCTCGTCGCTGCACTCGACAACCTTGGAAAAGGCGCGAGCGGCGCTGCGCTCCAGAACCTCAATCTCATGGCAGGCCTGCCTGAACTAACAGGCCTGCTTATCTGAACCTAATAAGCGTGGTTTTTCAGCCAGCTAATGATGTTCTCGGGCGTGGACTGCTCGTACGGATCGCTGTCGAGCCCGTTGTCATTAATCCCCGGTTCTTGAAACCATGCAACGACTTTGCCATCGTCAATCACCGTCGCGTAGCGCCATGAACGCATGCCGAAGCCAAGATGGGTCTTGTCGATCAGCATGCCCATACGGCGTGTGAAGTCACCGTTGCCATCGGGAAGCAGCTTCACATTTTTCAATCCCAGGTTTTTGCCCCACTGATACATGACGAAAGCATCGTTCACCGACATGCAATAAACTTCGTCGGCGCCGAGCGAACGCATTTCATCGTAACTGGACTCATAGCCGGGGCATTGGACCGACGAACAGGTTGGCGTAAATGCACCTGGCAGGCTGAACAGCACAATGCGCTTCCCTTTGAATATGTCGTTGCTCGACAAATCTTTCCAGCGAAACGGGTTCGGTCCGTCAATTGTGTCATCACGGACCCTAGTTTTCAGGGTTACGTCGGGAATGGATCGATTGAGCATGAAAGCCTCGCGGTTAAAATGAATCAGAAAATAGGTGAACCGTAGATATGGTGCAGTGCAGCATGGACTCCAATAGCTGCAGATAATTATAACGGGCGGAGCTGTCACGAGATGCGCTTTTACATTTCGCCCTTTGCACGGCGGTGCGCAAACCATTTTGCGACGTTTGCTTGATGCTCGGCATAAGTTTCAGCGAACGCACTGCTGCCATCGCCTTGAGCCACGAAGAAGATTGCGTTGGACTTTTCGGGATTTAGTGCCGCTTCGATGGAGGCTTTGCCGGGGTTTGCGATTGGCCCAACCGGCAATCCCGTCTTTTGGTAGGTGTTGTAATCGTTCTGTTCGTCGAGTTCCGACCGCAAGATACGCCGTCCGAGCGGCTTTCCCTTGGTAACTGGATAGATCACGGTCGGATCGGCTTCCAGCTTCATACCACGTTTCAGGCGATTGTTATAAACCGCCGATACCAAGCGGCGTTCTGAAGCGCGCCCGGTCTCCTTCTCGATGATGGATGCAAGAATGACTGCCTGTTCCGGCGACATAACCGCAGTGGTCGCTTTGCGCGCGACCCAAGCATTGGCAAGCACCGTCTGCATCGCTTTTTGCATACGACCGACAACCGCTGTCCGCGCCTCGCCGCGGGTGTAGGCGTAACTGTCCGGAAGAACCGAACCCTCAGGAGGCACAGCAACTTGACCCGTCAGAAGCGGCGTGGCCATCAGCCGCTCCTGCACCAAAATCGACGGCATACCTTCAGGGATAGCGACGAAACGCTGTAACGTCTTGCCTGACTGGAGAAGTGCAAGGATTTCGCCTGCGTCCATCCCTTGTTTGATGAGATACTCGCCGGGCTTTATCGAGGTGACCGACCCGAAAACTTTGGCATTGCGGACGAAACTGTTGGCTGAGGAAATCGCTCCGGACTCTTCGAGCACTTTTGCGGCGGCTGTCAGGCTTGAACCTCGTGCAATCAGGACTTCGACATCGCGGTTTGCGCCATCGCCACCCGCACGGAACAACATCACTGCGACAATCAAAGCAAAGACGATGCTGCCAATGGCTAGCACGCGCTTCATTATACGGCCCGCATGACCAGCGAAGCATTCGTCCCGCCAAAACCAAAGCTGTTGTTGAGGACAGCTTTCACCACGCGCTTCTTCGCGACATGCGGCACCAAATCCACACCTGCACAACTTTCGCTCGGATTATCCAGGTTGAGTGTCGGCGGCACGATCTGATCACGGATTGCCAAAATGCAAAAGATGCTTTCGACGGCGCCCGCGCCGCCCAGTAAATGCCCTATCGCCGATTTGGTCGAACTCATCGACATTGTCGCGATAGACTCACCGAATAAGCGTCGTACGGCGCCCAGTTCGAGCTCGTCACCCAGCGGCGTCGACGTGCCATGGGCATTCACGTAATCAATGTCAGAAAGACTAAGCCCCGATTTGCGCATTGCCATTTCCATCGATCGGAATGCGCCGGATCCTTCGGGATGCGGTGCCGTCACGTGATAGGCGTCACCCGACAATCCATAGCCGATGACTTCGGCATAGATTTTCGCGCCGCGTGCTTTGGCGTGCTCATATTCTTCGAGGACGACAATGCCTGCGCCTTCGCCCATGACAAAGCCATCGCGGTCCACATCATAAGGCCGTGACGCTTTTTCCGGTGTGTCGTTAAAGCTCGTCGAAAGCGCACGTGCTTGCGCAAAGCCTGCAATCCCGAGCGGACAAATCGCGCCTTCGGCACCGCCGGCCAGCATAACGTCGGCATCGTCGTCGCGGATCATGCGCGCGGCGTCACCGATCGAATGCGCACCCGTCGAACAAGCCGTCACAACGGCATGATTGGGACCCATCAAGCCGTATTTGATACTGACTTGCCCCGAAATAAGGTTGATCAGGCGGCCATGGACAAAATGCGGGGAAACGCGGCTCGGACCTTTGTTCTCACACACCAGAGACTCGCTCGCGATGCCAGGCAATCCGCCGATACCCGAGCCAATCGAACATCCCGCGCGAAAGCGCTCGGTCTCGGTCATGTCGGTCAGCCCGGCGTCTTCGAGCGCCTGCCCCGCAGCATCGATCCCGTAGATTATGAAAGGATCAACTTGCCGCTGAACTTTGTGATCGACCCGCTTGTTGGGATCAAAGCCGTAGGGGTGGTCTGCAGGCTTCACTTCGCACGCAATCTGACATTTCTGATCCGACGGATCGAAGCGCGTGATGCGCCCCGCGCCCGATTTGGACGCAAGGATATTAGCCCAGACCGTTTCGACGTCCGCACCCAGCGGCGTGACCAGACCCAACCCCGTGACGACAACTCGCCGCATTTTCTTCTCCAATATGGAAATGGCTCCCCAAGCCGACGCCGGGGAGCCAATTCAAAACGCTCGGTCAACGGTCCTGTTGCGGACCCGCAACGTCAGCCCTTGTTTGCGTCGATAAACGCAATGGCGTCCTTGACGGTCGCAATCTTTTCAGCGGCATCATCAGGAATCTCGACACCGAATTCTTCCTCGAATGCCATGACGAGTTCGACGATATCTAGGCTGTCCGCTCCGAGATCGTCGATGAAGCTCGAGTCGACAGTGACTTTATCCGCGTCAACACCCAGATGTTCGACAACGATCTTTGTAACCCGGTCGGCGGTTTCGCTCATGAAGGCACCCTTCTTTTCATGACAATGAATAATCGTTAATCGCCCTAATCGCCCTGCAGGGGCTGCGCAAGTCCTGCGTCAGCCACGACCCAGCATGAAATCGACCATCGCGCCGAGCGAGCGAAAGCCATTCAGCGCAATGCCATTTGCTGTGATGCCAGTCGGCAGCCACGCACGGTCGAAACCCAGTTTGGCCGCTTCCTTCAGTCTGAGCGCCGAATGGGACACGGGACGCACTTCGCCCGATAGCGCAACCTCACCAAACGCCACGACTTCGGATGGGACAGGCCGCTCGCTAAAAGCGCTGACCAGGGCAGCGGCAACAGCAAGGTCGGCAGCGGGATCGCTAAGCCGGTAGCCACCGGCGATATTCAGATACACCTCTGCCGACGACAGCGAAAGCCCGCACCGCGCTTCGAGCACGGCCAGAATCATCGCCAGTCGCCCCGAGTCCCAGCCCACGACCGCACGGCGCGGCGTGGCGCCACTGGCAAGGCGAACCGTCAGCGCCTGCACTTCGACGAGAACGGGGCGCGTTCCTTCGAGTGCCGGGAAAACCACTGTACCGGCAACCGCCTCGCTGCGCGCCGTCAGGAACAGCGATGAAGGGTTCCCGACTTCGCCAAGGCCATCCTCGCCCATCGCGAACACGCCAATTTCGTCCGTGCCACCGAAACGGTTCTTGATCGCGCGGAGGATGCGATATTGATGGCTCCGCTCGCCCTCGAAGCTAAGCACCGTATCGACCATATGCTCGAGCACGCGCGGTCCGGCGATGCTGCCGTCTTTCGTCACGTGCCCGACGAGCACAACGGCCGACCCGCGCTCCTTCGCAAAGCGAATAAGTTCGCCTGCCGAGGCGCGGACTTGGCTGACCGTGCCCGGAGCGCCTTCGATCAAATCCGAATGCATCGTCTGAATCGAGTCGATCACGAGAAGGTCGGGTGCCCGGGGGAACGTCGACAGTATGTCGCGCACCGATGTTGCTGCTGCCAGAGCGACCGGCGCATTGCCGAGACCGAGACGTTGCGCACGGAGGCGAACCTGGTCAGCGGCTTCTTCGCCGGAGACATAGGCAACCGACTTGCCGGCCAGCGCTAGCTTCGCAGCGGCTTGCAAAAGCAGTGTGGACTTGCCGATGCCGGGATCACCACCGATCAGCGTTGCCGAGCCTGCGACGAAACCGCCGCCGAGCGCGCGGTCGAGTTCGGCAATACCGCTGGGCATCCGGTCCGGCAGTTTGGTTTCGCTGTCGAGCGGGACGAGTGTGACGGCGCGCCCCCCGCTCTGCAGGTTATGCTTGGCCGAAAAGGGCGTGACGACCCCGCCGGCGTCCTCGATGAGCGTATTCCAATCGAGGCAATCGTCGCACTGCCCTGCCCATTTCGAGGCCACCGAACCACAAGCCCGGCAGACATATCGTTTTTGCGGGCGGCCCATCTAATTTTGGCCTTCACCTGCTAGCAGCGGGCTTGAACGCGTGTCGCCTGTTATACCGTCGTCGCCGTAACGCGCTAGCGCTTCGATTGGCTGGATTTCATCGATTTCTCTAGAGCCAGATTCAATGCTGAGTTCTTTGAATTTTCGCCCGGTGCTTAGGACATTGCGCTCAAAACTGCCGACAAATTTGTTATAGTTTCCGACCGCCGTGGAAAGTCCGCTGCCCACAACACGCAAATGACTAGCGGCGACGGCTAGGCGCTCATAGAGTTCCTTGCCTAGTTCTCCAATCTGTCGGGCATCACGCGCCAATTTCTCCTGACGCCATACACCTGCGACCGTTCTAGCTATCGCAATCAAGTTAGTAGGAGTCGCAAGAAGTACACGACGTTCGAAGGCATAGTCCCACAACTTGGGATCCTCATCTAATGCAGCGTTCAAAAAATGCTCACCACCAACAAACATAACGACAAAGTCCAGACCGTCGCCGAATTGCTCCTGATACCTCTTATTACCCAACGAATTGACGTGGGCCTTCATGGAAGCTGCATGTGACGCCATGTGACGTTTGCGTTCAATGTCATCGACCGCATCGGAAGCATCTTGATACGCCGTGAACGACACTTTCGAATCGACGACGAGGGTTTTGCCGCCGGGAATGTTTATGATCACATCGGGGCGAAGTCGCCCCCCCTCTCCGTCGACGCTAACTTCAGTCTGAAAATCGGCGTGTTCCGTAAGTCCGCATGTTTCTAAAACATTCCGAAGCTGCTGTTCACCCCAACTGCCTCGGGCTTTGGGCGCACTTCTGAACGCACTAACGAGTTTCGCCGCTTCGCCTGAAACGCGCTGGGCGTCAGCCCGCATCGTTTCTATCTGATTTTGTAAAGCGCCGAACGCACTTTGTCGTTCTGCTTCGGTCTTATTTACTGAGTCTTCATACCGCGTGAGGCGTTCATGGACGGGTTGTAGCAGCGCTTTTAGCCCCTGCCCCGCCGTTTCCTCCGATTGCTTGAAGCGCTCATCGGCGCGATCGAGAAATTGACGCTGCGCCGATTCGAGTGCTTTCGCACTCAAATCGGCAAAATGCGATCCAAGTGCTTCGCGATCGGCCATGGCTCGATCATGTGACGCCTGGACGGCGGCTTCGCGCTCACTCGATCTTCCACGCAAATCCGTCAGATCACGGAGAAAATCGTCCCGCTCGCGCTCAACCACTTCCGCAAGAGCCAACCTCTTCTCATATTCTGATAGTCGAGCTTCCGACGAAGCAAGCGAAGTGCGGACAAGCCCCGTCGCCCGACTCGCGAACAGCCATGCAATCAACGCGCCAAGGGCGAGTGCGGTGATCGCGACAAATATCAGTTCAATCGTCATACCGGAACATTACCGGAACTTTGGATCGGGTCAACTCCCGCGCTTCGGCGTCATCCCCAGGTCCGCGAGCTTTTTGCGCAACGTGTTGCGATTGATACCAAGCAGATCAGCCGCGCGTAACTGATTCCCGCGAACAGCATGCAACGTGACAGCGAGCAGTGGCTTTTCGACTTCGCTCAAGATGCGATCGTAAAGTCCCGGCGGCGGGAGCTCGCTTCCAAACTCGACGAAATAACGCGTCAGATGTGCTTCAATCGCGTCCGCCAGTGTTTTTGTTTGCTCCGACGTTGACGATGCAGTGCCAGCCAGTTGCGCGATGATTGCATCGGCAGGAATCACCGGATCACGGCAGATCGCGGCAAGACGACGCATCAGGTTTTCGAGTTCGCGGACGTTGCCGGGCCAATGATAATCCATCAGGCTTGCTGTTCCCGCAGCATTGAGGCGTTTGCGTGGCAATCCTTGCGTTGCCGCCTTGTCGAGGAAATGCTGCGCGAGCAGGCCGATATCGTCACGACGCTGGCGCAAGGGCGGCAGATTAACCGGAACGACGTTGATGCGATAATAAAGATCTTCACGGAACTGTCCGTTTGCAATAAGTTCCGCGAGGTTTTTATGCGTTGCTGCGATAATGCGAACGTTGACCGATGTCGTCCGCGTGCCGCCGACCAACGTGAACTCGCCCGATTGTAACACGCGCAAAAGGCGGGTTTGCGCTTCCATCGGCATGTCGCCGATTTCGTCGAGAAACAATGTGCCGCCCGCTGCTTGTTCGAAACGTCCAGCGCTTCGCACCAGTGCGCCAGTGAAGGCTCCGCGTTCATGACCGAAGAGTTCGGCCTCGATCAGCTCGCGGGGAATTGCAGCCATGTTGACGGCAACGAACGGCTTTGCTTTGCGCGGCCCGAGGTCATGCAGTGCGCGCGCGACAAGTTCTTTGCCGGTGCCCGATTCACCGAGGATCAGCACCGCCAGATCGGTTGCAACCACCCGCGCAATCATGCGGTAGACGTCTTGCATTGCGGCCGAACGCCCGATCAGCGGCAGGTCCTGTTCTATGGGGGGGATTGCTTCGCTGACCTGGCCCGTGCGCGCCAGTCCATCACGGACGGCGCGGCACAGTTCATCGAGGTCGAATGGTTTGGGAAGATATTCGAATGCGCCCTGTTCGGTCGCGCGAACTGCCGTCGTCAATGTGTTTTGTGCCGACAACACAATGACCGGCAAATCGGGGCGCTTCTTCAAGATCGAAGGGACGAGATCCAGCCCGTTGCCGTCCGGCAGCATGACGTCAGTAATCAAAATATCGGGCGCGAATATCTCGAGCATCGAAACTTGCTCGGTCACCGTCGCTGCCGTGCGTACCTCATGACCCTCACGACGCAGCGCTTCGGTCACGACGAGGCGAATTGCTGCATCGTCATCGACAAGAAGGATTTTTGCGCGCGTCATTTCGCTCTCGGAAGGAGGAGGCGAAAGACGGTCCGTTCCGGCGATCCTTCGCGCGCGAACTGAATAATGCCGCCGTTGTCGGCCACGAGCTTATCGACCAGCGCGAGTCCGAGGCCCCGTCCGGATGATTTTGACGAGACAAAAGGCTCAAACAGATGATCGGCAATTTCGACGGGGGGGCCAGGGCCATCGTCGACGACACATAATTCGATGGGCACCGACAGGCGCCCGCCATTTTCGTCCGGCACAGCGACTCCATGACGATAGCTGGTCGTGAGCGTTACGACGCCACGCTTGCCGCGCGGGACAGCTTCTGCTGCATTTTTCAGGAGATTGAGCACGATCTGGATCATCGAATCGCGGTTCACGAGCACCGCCGGCAAGGAGGGATCATAGGCATCGCGAATGTCGATGTGCTCGCCAAACCCCGTCTCGGCCAGCGCACGGACATGGTCGAGAATGGCATAAATGTTTTCCGGTGCACGTTTTAAAGGGCGCCCGTCGGTAAACGCTTCCATCCGGTCAATCAGGGTCGCAATGCGGTCGACTTCGTCACGAATAAGTTTCGTCAGTGCGTGGCCTTCCGGACCGACGGCATGATCAAGCAACTGCGCCGCGCCGCGGATACCCGAAAGAGGGTTCTTGATTTCATGGGCAAGCATGGCGGCGGCCCCGGTCGCGGCGCGGACGCCGCTGCGTCGTTCACCGATCGACTGCGCCGTCGCTGACCCGTTCAAGGATATCAGTCGCCAGCCGTCATGTTCGGGAAGCGGCGTTGCGTGGAAATCGACCCGCAGCTTTGCGCCACGCTGGGTTTCGATCAGGCAATCGAACGAGGCGAATATGCTTTCAGCGCGCAATCCGACAAGGCAGCTTTCAGGAAGACGAATAATGATGCCCAACGGCTTGTGCAGCAGATTCGCGGCGCTGGCGTTGAGCAGCATTTCCGTCGCGGCATTCACCCCTGCGATGCATCCATCAGGGTCGAGAACGATTATGGCGCCCGGCATCGCCGCGATCAGCGCTTCGGGGCCGGGGCCCATCGGCACCGCCATCAGGCGGCTGCGCGCGATAGCCATGGATCGTAAAATCGAGCGAGCATGTCGAGCACCGTCGCGCTGTCGCCGACTTGGTTGACGGCATTGCGAAAGTCGGCCGAACCATGCAGCCCTTTGGTATACCACCCGATATGCTTGCGTGCGAGATTCACGCCGGTGACCTCGCCATAATGGTCGAGCATCGCGCGATAATGTGCCGTGATCAGGTGATATTGTTCTTCAATGCCGGGCACGGCAGGAACTTTCTGTCCCGTAAGCGCGGCCATAACCTGCCCTAGCAGCCAGGGCTTGCCGTAAGCGCCCCGCCCGATCATCACGCCATCGGCGCCCGACTGGTCCAGCGCCACGATTGAATCTTCGATCGAGCAGATGTCCCCGTTCACGATTACCGGAATTTTGACAGCGTCTTTCACTTTGCGGACGAAAGCCCAATCGGCGCTGTCACGATACATCTGGTTGCGGGTGCGGCCGTGGACGGTGATCATTCTGGCACCGAGATCTTCGGCGATCCGGGCAAGTTCTGGTGCGTTCAACGCGCTGTGGTCCCAGCCCATCCGCATCTTGACCGTCACGGGAACATCGACGGCGTTGACTGTTGCTTCAATCAGATTGGCGGCAAGCGGCAAGTCCCGCATCAGCGCCGATCCCGCATCGCCATTCACGACCTTTTTGACCGGGCAGCCCATGTTGATGTCGATAATCGCAGCGCCGCGATCGGCATTCAGTTTCGCCGCGTCAGCCATTTCGCGCGCAGTGCAGCCAGCGAGCTGGACCGAAACGGGTTCCTCGACCGGATCCCATGCCGCTTTCTGAAGCGACTGGCGCGTCTCGCGGATCATCGCCTGACTCGCAATCATTTCAGTGACGTTCAGCCCCGACCCATAACGCCGCACGATCGTCCGAAACGGCATATCGGTTACGCCGGTCATCGGTGCGAGGATGACAGGCACCGTGATCGTTACCGGCCCGAGATGGATTGGGTGAATGAGTTGCACGTTTTTGCCTAAAATTGAGGCAATACCTCTACGCGGAATGATACTGGTCGGCAAGCATCGGCTTGGCTAAGCGCATTGCATGAAAACTGTCGCGCTGATTGTCGCTGCTGGTCGCGGAGACCGTGCCGGCGGTGACGTGCCCAAGCAATTCGCAACGCTTGGTGCGGTTTCGGTCGTGGCCCGCGCCGTGGACGCGTTTACCGGGATGCCGGTGTTTGTTGTGATCGGAGCAGATCACGACGCGATGGCGCGCGAAGCGTTGGGCAGCCGCAATGTCACGCTTGTTACCGGGGGCGCCGAGCGGCAACAGTCGGTGATTCGCGGGCTCGAAGCGATTGGCAGTGCGGATCGCGTTCTGATCCATGACGCCGCTCGTTGTCTCTTACCACGGGCAGTAATCGACCGTCTTTTGATGGCGCTCGACACCTCTGACGGTGCAGTGCCGGTCCTCTTCGTCGCTGATAGTGTCGCGCGCTCGGACGGGATGCTCGGCGATGCTGTGGAACGCAGGGGTCTGGTTCGTGTTCAGACCCCGCAAGCATTTCGTTTCGACGCCATCATGACGTCTCACAAGCAGTGGGCCGGCAGCATGGCAACCGACGATGCCCAAGTCGCGCGGGCCGCTGGTTTCGACGTGGCGATTGTCCAAGGAGACGCAATGCTCGAGAAAATCACGCGACCTGAAGACTTTGCGGCCGCAACGAAGCATTTGCTCATCAGCCGCAGTGCGTCAGGGTTCGACGTCCATCGGCTCGCAGAGGGGAACGAACTGTGGCTTGGCGGGGTGCATGTGCCGCACGACAAGGGGCTGGCGGGCCATTCGGACGCCGACGTCGCGCTGCATGCAATTACCGACGCCGTCCTCGGTTGCATCGGTGCGGGCGACATCGGCAGCCATTTTCCGCCATCGGATGCCCAGTGGCGCGGCGCATCTTCAGACCGTTTCCTTGATCATGCGCGGAAACTGGTCTTGACTAAAGGCGGTGTCATCGATTTCATCGACCTGACGATTATTTGTGAAGCGCCGAAAATCGCACCGCATCGCGAAGCCATGCGATCACGGATCGCCGAAATCTTGCAGGTGCCGGTGGCACGCATAAGTGTTAAAGCGACGACAACCGAGCGACTGGGCTTTACCGGACGCGGTGAAGGCATTGCCGCACAAGCCATCGCGACCGTGCGTATTCCGGAGGACCTGTGAGTAATTCAAACCCCAACGAAATCGTTGCTATCGACACGCTGTTGCCGACCGTGTTGGTTGCTGCAGCCAAACGCGTGATCGATGCAAACCGTGCAGCAGGCCGCACAATTGCTGTTGCCGAAAGCTGCACCGGCGGTTTGGTTGCCGCTGCGCTGACCGAGCATCCCGGATCGTCCGATGTGTTTGCGGCAAGCGTGGTGTCCTATTCGAACGCAGCCAAGATTGCGCATCTAAAGGTCGGCAACGACATCATCGAAACATTCGGTGCGGTGTCGATTGCGACGGCATGGAGCATGGCGCTGGGCATGTTGAAGGCGAGTGACGTCGATGTTGCGGTGTCGATTACGGGCGTTGCCGGACCCGGCGGCGGTAGCGAGAGAAAGCCGGTCGGCACGGTCGTCTTTGCGCGTGCGGTTCGTGGTGAAGACCCCGAGAAAGTTCATGCCGACAAGAAGTTTTTTGAAAACAACGGCCGCGGTGGTGTTCGGCTTCAGGCAGCGCTGGTCGCACTCGAGTTGCTGATGCCCGATTTGGAAGGTGAATAAAGCGCACCGGCGCGGGCTTCGAATGCATTGATCATCTTGCGCAACGCCGCATCGAACATCTGGCCAGCAATCGCCTCGAACACACGGTTTTTAAACGCAAATTCGACTGTGAAGTCAATTGTGCACCCCCCAGGTGCTGGTTTGAATTGCCATTCATTGCGCAGAAATTTGAGCGGGCCATCAACATAATCAACTGTGATGCGTTTGGCGCGTTCTTTACCCACGCGGCTGGAAAAGCGCTCGCGAAGTGATCGGAAGCCAACAATCAGGTCTGCGACCATTTCATCGTCGCTTGCCGACCGGACGCGTACCGCCGTGACCCACGGCAAAAATTCGGCATAGCTACCAACGTCGGCGACAAGATCGAACATCTGTTCAGCGGTGTAAGGCAGAAACCGTTTTTCACGATGACCAGGCATCAGGCGGCGTTCAATTTCGCCTCGCGCGCGGCACGAAGCTTTTTGAAATCATCGCCGGCATGATAGCTCGATCGGGTCAGCGGCGACGATGCGACCAGCAGAAAGCCCTTTGCACGAGCAATGCCCGCATAGGCATCAAACGTCGCGGGGGTTACAAAATCGATGACCTTGGTGTGCCGCGGCGTCGGCTGGAGATATTGGCCCAGCGTCAGGAAATCGACATCGGCACTGCGCATGTCATCCATCACCTGGTGCACTTCCATACGCGCTTCGCCCAGGCCCATCATCATGCCCGATTTCGTAAAGATCGATGGGTCATGGCGCTTGACGCTTTCAAGCAGACGCAGGGACGCGTAATACCGCGCACCGGGGCGGATCGTCGGATAAAGTCGCGGAACCGTTTCAAGATTATGGTTATAAACGTCGGGCCGCGCGGCCACGATCGATTCAACAGCCGCCTGCGATTTGTTGCGGAAATCGGGAGTCAGAATTTCGATTGTCGTGTTCGGCGTCGTCCGCCGCAGCGCTTCGATAAGCTTGACGAATTGCGATGCCCCGCCATCGGGAAGATCATCGCGGTCGACGCTGGTCACGACAATATGTTCGAGGCCGAGTTCGGCAGCGGCGTCAGCGGTGTGCTGCGGCTCCATCGGGTCGACGGCACGCGGCATTCCCGTTTTCACATTGCAGAACGCGCAGGCGCGCGTGCAGGTGTCCCCGAGGATCATCACCGTCGCGTGTTTTTTCGTCCAGCATTCGCCGATATTGGGACACGCCGCTTCTTCGCAAACCGTCGCAAGGTTCAAGCGCCGCATCAGCGCTTTTGTCTCAGCAAAACCAACCGAGGTCGGCGCTTTCACGCGGATCCAGTCGGGCTTACGCGTGCGCACAGGGACTGCGAGGGCATCATTCATGCAATGCGAGATAGCGATCGTCACTCCGTTTGCCAACCGGTGCAGCAGAGGTTATCGACATCGCGGCGGGGTATAGAACATGATCGTTGAGACGCTAACATCGCCGATAATCTTGTTCTTCGGGCTGGGGCTGTTGGCCGGTTTTGTTCGCTCTGACCTCGCCGTGCCCGAAGCGCTCGCCAAAGGAATGGCATTGTATTTGATGGCCGCAATAGGCCTCAAAGGCGGTGTATCGGTTGCCGCATCAGGATTTACGGCAAGTTTGGGGGTTGCGGCGACCGCGGGAATGATCCTGAGCTTCCTGCTGCCACTGCCCGCTTTTGCGTTGCTGCGATCGACAGGTGGCTTGTCGAGGATCAATGCGGCCGCAGTAGCAGCGCACTATGGCTCGGTTAGCCTCGTCACTTTCGTGACAGCCGAGCAGATGCTGACAGGGTTAGGCCTGCCCGCCGCGGGCTTCATGGTCGCGGTCCTCGCGCTGATGGAAACGCCAGCGATCATCTCAGGTCTGTATCTCGCGCGGCGGGGCCAGAGCGACACGGCGAGCGGTAGTTTGTGGCACGAAGTTTTGTTCAATGCGTCGGTCGTTCTGCTCGTCGGCAGTTTCGTTATCGGCCTGATCGCGGGGAAAGATGGCTTTGCACCGATCAAGCCAGTTTTCGACGGCGGCTATCGTGGCATACTTTGCCTGTTCCTTCTCGACATGGGCTTGATCGCTTCGCGCCGGATCACGCAAACCAAGGCGCTGACATTCCCGCTTGTTGCGCTTGGGATCGCAATTCCGCTGTTGAACGGCACGATCGGGACGGTTGCGGGAACGATGATCGGACTCGATGTCGGAACAGCGGCAATGCTTGGTATTCTAGCAGCAAGTGCATCTTACATTGCCGTGCCGGCGGCAATGCGTCTTGCCCTGCCCGAAGCGGACCCCGGGGTTTATCTGTCGATGTCGCTGGGCATTACATTCCCATTCAACATCGTTTTTGGGATTTCGCTTTTTGCGTGGCTCGCGCAGACGTTGGGAGGGTTATGATGGACACAGTCATCCGAAAGCGCATCGAGATACTGACGGACGCTCCGCTTGTGCCGCGCATCGCGGCAGCGTGCGAGTTGGCCGGAATCAGCGGTCACACGGTCATCGCAGCCCTTTCGGGGCGCGGCCGTTCCGGCAACTGGAGCGAAGACCGGCTGAGCGGCGCGCAAAGCAAAGTCATTGTCCTCGCTATCGCTTCGGCCGAAAAAGCGGATGCCTTGCTAGATGCGCTGGCGCCGGTGCTCGACAGCCATCGGCTGCTGGTATCGGTGGGAGACGTTGCCGTCATTCGCGGCGAGCGGTTCGGCTGACACTGTGGAAAAGTTGATTGAAGGATATCACCGGTTTCGAGCGAACGTCTGGCAGGCAGAGTGCGAACGCTGGACAGCGCTGGAAGCAGGCCAGGCGCCGCGCATCATGGTTATTGCTTGCTCGGACAGCCGGGTCGATCCAGCGACGATTTTCGATACGCCGCCGGGCGCTATGTTCGTGGTGAGGAATGTCGCCAACCTGGTGCCGCCGTTCGAGATTGATAGCGGACGGCACGGCGTTTCGGCGGCGCTCGAATTCGCAGTGACGCAACTTGAAGTGCCGCAGATCATGGTGATGGGGCATGGTGCCTGCGGCGGGGTTGCTGCGGCACTGGCAAAGACGTTCGAGGGCGCGCGAGTCGGCGAAGGCGGCTTCATGGCGCATTGGATCGATTTGCTCGATGATGCATGTGATCGGGTGATCGCCGAGCATGGGACAGGCCAGGCAGCAGTGCATGCGCTCGAACTCGAAGCCGTCAAGGTTTCACTTTCCAATTTACGTACTTTTGCGTGCGTGCGAGAGCGTGAAGCGGCGGGAACGCTGCGACTGCGCGGAAGCTATTTCGCACTGAGCGAAGGCGTGCTGCACTTGCTCGACGAAGCCACAGGCGCCTTCAGCCCCGCTTAAAGTCCGAGCGCATAGCGAACGACATTCAGGTCGCCATAGCGGATATTGGCGTCAGCCGCAGCCTGGGTCTTTGGTTTGGCATGATAGGCGACCCCGAGGCCGGCAGCTTCGATCATCGGAATGTCGTTTGCGCCGTCGCCGATGGCTAAACTGACCGATGCATCACGTCCGGCGAGGGCTTCGATCAGCACGGCGCGCTTTGTTTGGGCATCGACGATCGGTTGTTCGACTTCGCCAGTCAGGCGCCCGCCCTTTACCACCAGACGATTGGCGATTGCTCGGTTAAAACCGATTTCAGCGGCCACAGGACCGGTAAAGTGGGTGAATCCGCCCGAAACGAGGATAGCCTCGCCGCCAGCTGCGCGAAATTCCGTGATCAATCGTTTGGCACCACCCATCAACTTGACGCGCTCGTTAAGGCATTCCTCGATCACGCTCTCCCTCATGCCCGCGAGCAGAGAAACACGATCCCGCAGTGCCGCGGCAAAGTCGATCTCGCCACGCATTGCGCGTTCGGTAACGTCGGACACTTCGGCTTTGAAGCCTGCATAATCGGCAAGCTCGTCTATGCATTCGACGGTGATCATGGTTGAATCCATGTCGGCAACCAGAAGCTTTCGGTGGCGGTTGTCCGCGCGCTGGACGATGATATCCACGTCCGGCAGTTCGAAGCAATCGACGGTATGATGCCGGTCAAACTGGATATCACAGGCTTTGCCCTCGACAATTCGTCCTGCCGCTCCCCCGAACGCATCGCTCGCCGCAGAAATATCGCCTGCGCTTAATCGATCTTTTGCTACGAGGGTCGCAATGAACACACCTGATCTCCCGCCGCTCGTGCTCATCGCAGGGCCGACGGCAAGCGGCAAGTCCGCTTTGGCGATGGCGCTCGCCGGATTGACGCCGTCCGTCATTATCAATGCCGATTCGATGCAGGTTTACCGGGATTTGCGCGTTATGACCGCGCGGCCTTCGGTCGAGGAGGAAGCGCAGGTGCCGCATCGGCTATTCGGGTATCTTGACGGTGCCGAAGCCTGTTCGGCAGCGCGTTGGGCGGCAGATGCGACCGTCGCTATCAAAGAGGCTCATGCCGCCGACCGACTGCCGATCCTTGTCGGCGGCACGGGGCTTTATATACGAACTTTGCTTGATGGCATTGCGCCGGTGCCTGCTATCGACCCGGTCGTCCGTGCCGGTGTTCGTGCAATGGTCGTGGCGGATGCCTATGCCGCATTACAGCGCGAGGATGACGTTGCTGGAGCGCGACTAGCTCCGGCGGACGCAGCGCGTGTTATGCGGGCGCTTGAGGTGGTGAGGTCGACAGGGAGGCCGCTGGCGAATTGGCAGAGTGCGCGGACCGGCGGGATTGGGGCCGTGATCAAGCTCATACCAGTGATCCTG
Organism: Sphingomonas sp.; assembly: GCA_043737475.1. Lineage (GTDB taxonomy): Bacteria > Pseudomonadota > Alphaproteobacteria > Sphingomonadales > Sphingomonadaceae > Sphingomonas_O. The sequence goes on along the minus strand of JAYTAP010000104.1, from coordinate 6,847 downwards.
TTGCCGCCGCGGGACTGGTTGATGGCGCGATGTGATGCCCGGTTCGAGGTGATGTTCGAGGACGGACAGGATGAAGTGATGACGTTGAAAGAGCGCGGGCTGGACCCTGTCCTGCCCGTCATGCGCGCGATTGGTGTGCCCGAGATCATGGCCTACCAATCCCAAAAGTTAGTCAAAAGTGAGTCCAAGAACGCCGGAAAGCTAGCGACGCGGCAATATGCCAAGCGGCAATTTACCTGGTTCCGGCGACAGTTACCCGAAAACTGGGCACGGCACATTGAATCATTAAACAACGAATTAATTGATGATCTGGCAATAATATTACGTTATAGAGCCTTGACACCGTAGTTTGTAATTCATATCGGCGGCGGCCTTGTCATTTATGCCGCAATGCAACAGGAGTTTACGATGCCGACCGAACTGCCCGGAGCCGAAATCCTCGTCGAGGCGCTTGTCGATCTCGGCGTGGAGGTCATCTTCGGTTATCCCGGCGGCGCTGTGCTTCCGATTTACGACGCCCTTTTCAAGCAGAAGCGGATCAGACATATTCTGGTCCGTGCCGAAGCGGGTGCCGCGCATGCTGCGGAAGGCTATGCGCGGTCGACGGGGAAACCGGGCGTCGTGCTGGTGACGAGCGGCCCCGGCGCAACCAATGTTGTCACAGGGATCACCGACGCCCTTATGGACTCGATCCCGATAGTCGTGATCACCGGGCAGGTGCCAACCAGCCTGATCGGCAGTGATGCGTTTCAAGAAGCTGATACGGTCGGCATCACGCGGCATTGCACCAAGCATAATTACCTGGTGAAGGACCCTGCAAAACTGGGTGATATCATCCACGAAGCGTTCCACATCGCGACGTCAGGACGCCCCGGCCCCGTCGTTATCGATATCCCCAAGGACGTTCAGGTTGCGACCGCAACATATCGCAACCCGGGTAAAATCCAGCACCGGACATATCGCCCTGCCCTAAAGGCTGATGCAAAAGCGGTGGAGACGCTGGTCGAAATGCTCGCCGCGGCAGAACGGCCGGTCCTTTACACGGGTGGCGGTATTATCAATTCGGGCCCGGGCGCTGCACAGATGCTGTGCGAGCTGGCGCGGATAACGGGCGCACCCGTGACGTCGACGCTGATGGGTCTCGGGGCCTATCCGGCAAGCGGGCCGCAATGGCTCGGCATGCTCGGGATGCACGGCACATACGAAGCCAATATGGCGATGCACGGTTGCGACCTGATGGTTTGCCTCGGCGCGCGGTTCGATGATCGCGTGACAGGACGGCTCGATGCTTTTTCGCCGCAGTCAAAGAAAATCCATGTCGATATCGACCGCAGTTCGATCAACAAGATCGTCCGGGTCGACCTGAGCGTCGTCGGCGATGTCGGGCGCGTGCTCGAGGATGCGGTCAAGCTGTGGAAAGCACGGCAGTTTCCCAAAGCCGATCTGTCGGCATGGTGGGTGCAGATCAACAAGTGGCGCGCGAAGAACTCGCTGGGCTTTGCCACGTCCGCGACTGAAATCATGCCGCAGCATGCGGTGCGGGCGTTGTGGGAAGCGACGCACAAGCGCAATCCGATCATCACAACCGAAGTCGGTCAGCACCAGATGTGGGCCGCACAGCATTTCGGGTTCGAATTACCGAACAAATGGCTGACGTCGGGTGGATTGGGGACAATGGGCTACGGCCTGCCCGCCGCGATCGGCGCGCAGATCGGCAATCCCAAGGCTTTGGTCATCGACATTGCCGGCGAAGCGTCGATCCAGATGAATATCCAGGAACTCGCGACAGCAACGCAATATCGCCTGCCCGTCAAGATTTTCATCCTGAACAACGAATATATGGGCATGGTCCGCCAGTGGCAGGAACTGACTTATGAGAGCCGGTATTCGGAGAGTTACAGTGACTCGTTGCCAGATTTTGTAAAGCTCGGTGAGGCTTATGGGTGGAAGGGCATCCGCTGTTCAAACCCCGCTGACCTAGACGGCGCGATCGCCGAAATGCTGGCGCACGATGGCCCGGTTATTTTCGACTGCATGGTATCGAAGGTCGCGAACTGCTTCCCGATGATCCCCAGCGGCGCAGCGCATACCGACATGATCCTCGATCCGGCGGGCGTTGTCGGCACGATGAACGACGAAGCCAAGGCGCTGGTCTGATGCACATCAAGACCGGTCCGATCGAGCGTCACACGCTCTCAGTTACAGTCGATAATGAAAGCGGCGTGCTCGCACGCATCGCGGGCATGTTTTCGGCGCGCGGCTATAATATCGAAAGCCTGACGGTCGCTGACATCAGCGACGATGACGCGGTTTCGCGGATCACCATCGTGACGTCGGGCACAGCCGCCATAATCGAGCAGGTCGTGGCGCAGCTTGACCGGCTGGTGCCAGTGCACAAGGTCACTGACCTGACTGTTCTTGGTGACCACGTCGAGCGCGAACTGGCGCTCGTCAAGGTGGCGGGCACCGGCGAGCACCGGATCGAAGCGCTGCGCCTCGCAGAGGTTTTCCGCGCAGGTGTGGTTGACACAACAATAGCGAGTTTTGTCTTCGAAGTGACGGGCGCCAGCGCGAAGATCGATCGCTTCGTCGAGCTGATGAGCGAAATCGGTCTCGTCGAAGTCGCACGCACGGGAATCGTCGCAATGGCGCGCGGCAAAGCTGCAATTTAGTTTCAGAAAACGGGGAAGACCAATGCGCGTTTATTACGACCGGGATGCCGATATCGGCCTCATCAAGAACAAGAAAATCGCGATCGTCGGTTACGGATCGCAGGGGCATGCGCATGCCCAGAACCTGAAAGATTCGGGCGTCGCGGAGATTGTCATTGCCTTGCGCGAGGGGTCGGCAACGACAGCCAAGGCTATCAATGCGGGTTTTCGCGTAATGAAAAATGCCGACGCAGCAGCGTGGGCGGATATCGTGATGATCCTGGCGCCCGACGAGCATCAGGCCGCAATATACGCCGACGATTTGGCTGCGAATCTGAAGCAGGGCGCGACGATTGCATTTGCACATGGCCTCAATGTGCATTTCGGCCTGATCGAACCCCGCGCCGACCTCGATGTGATCATGATCGCACCGAAGGGGCCGGGGCACACAGTGCGCAGTGAATATGTGAAGGGCGGCGGTGTCCCTTGTCTGATTGCCGTGCATCAGGATTCGAGCGGCAACGCGCATGAAATCGGTCTTGCCTATGCATCAGCAGTCGGCGGCGGCCGCAGTGGCATTATCGAAACCAACTTCCGCGAGGAATGCGAAACCGACCTGTTCGGCGAGCAGGCGGTCCTGTGCGGCGGGATTACGCACTTGATTCAAGCGGGGTTCGAAACGCTGGTCGAAGCTGGATACGCGCCCGAAATGGCATATTTCGAATGCCTGCACGAGACCAAGCTGATCGTCGATCTGCTCTATGAAGGCGGCATTGCAAACATGCGCTATTCGATCAGCAATACGGCCGAATATGGCGACATCACGACAGGACCGCGGATCATCACCGACGAAACCAAGGCCGAGATGAAGCGGGTTCTGGCCGACATCCAGTCGGGGCGGTTCGTAAAGAATTTCGTGCTCGACAATCGCGCGGGACAGCCTGAGCTGAAGGCGTCTCGCAAGGCAGCGGCCGCCCATCCGATCGAAAAGGTCGGTGCGGAATTACGTGACATGATGCCGTGGATCGGAGCGAACAAGCTGGTCGACAAGGCGAAGAACTGACGGCTAGAGTGCGGCTCCCCCCAAGACAGGAGTCGCACCTATGCGCCGCATTGCCCTGATCGCCCTGCCCCTCCTTGTCGCTGCGCCGGTCATTGCGCAGCAGATGGCCAAGCCCGGTTCGAAATCGACGGCAGCGATTACCGGCGGCACGTACACGGTGGATGCTGCCCACACCCTGATCGGATGGCGCGTCGATCATCTGGGCTTCAACGATTATTTCGGCATCTTCGGTGACTCGACGGGGACATTGGTGCTCGATCCGAAACGGCCGAATGCAGCGACGGTGGATATCACCATTCCGGTTTCGAAGTTGACCACAGCGAGTGCAGGCCTGACCCAACATATGTTGCGAGCGGGCAAAGACGGCGGGAAACCAGACTTTTTCGGTGCTGCACCGGCGGATGCCAGGTTCGTATCCACAAAAGTCGTGGCGACAGGCATGAAAGCCAAAATTACCGGAAATTTGACGCTTAACGGCATAACCAAGCCGGTCATCCTCGATGCCGAATTCGCAGGGGCGGGGAAGGCCCCGGCCATGATGGGCGGCAAGGAGAATGTCGGCTTCCACGCCAAGACAGTAATCAAGCGCAGTGAGTTCGGGATCGGTTATGGGATCCCCGTTGTTTCGGACGCTGTCGCGCTCGACATCACGGTTGCGTTTCAAAAGTAAGTAGATTAGCCCGTGATGATGATCGCGACGAGGTTCTCGCTTCTACGACTTATTCGCCCTTAGGCGCGACAACCGCTCGTGCGCCAGCCGCACACCGCAGCCTAAGGGATATTTCAAACGCACTCGAAGTGAACCGAGACCCGACATGCTGCGCGATCCGTCCATAAAATATAGACCCTTTCCCCAGATCGACTTGCCGGACCGCCAATGGCCCGGTCGCACGATCACCAAGGCTCCACGCTGGCTATCGACCGACATGCGCGATGGCAATCAGGCGCTGATCGATCCGATGGACTCCGAGAAAAAGCAGCGCTTTTTCGATCTGCTTGTCCGAATTGGCGTCAACGAAATCGAAGTCGGGTTTCCGAGCGCTGGCGCTACCGAGTTCGATTTCATCAGCGGGCTGGTGCGCGGTGGCACGGTGCCCGACGACGTCACGGTGCAAGTGCTGACGCAAGCGCGGCGCGACTTGATAGAAATAACCTTTCAAGCGCTTGCAGGTGCACCGCGCGCCATCGTGCATGTCTACAATGCGGTAAGCCCGGCGTGGCGCCGCATCGTGTTCGGGATGGAGCCCGCGCAGATCAAGGCGATTGCTGTCGATGCCGCCATGATACTTCGCGACGAGGCGGCAAAGCGGCCCGAAACCGACTGGCACTTCGAATATTCGCCCGAGACATTCTCCACCGCGGAGCTGGATTTCTCGCTGGAAGTCTGCGCGGCCGTCATGGATGTGTTGCAACCGACACCGGACAGGCCGATTATTTTCAATCTGCCCGCAACGGTTGAAGCGGCAACGCCGAATATCTATGCCGATCAGATCGAATATTTCGGCCGGCATATTCCCAAACGCAATTGCGTTGTGATCTCGCTGCATGCCCATAACGATCGCGGGACAGGCGTTGCAGCAACCGAGCTTGGCTTGATGGCGGGGGCTGACCGGGTCGAGGGCTGCCTGCTCGGCAACGGCGAGCGGACGGGCAATGTCGATCTCGTCACCGTGGCATTGAACATGTACACGCAAGGAATCGACCCTGGCCTTGATTTTTCGGACATCGACAGTGTTGTAAAAACCGTCGAATATTGCACTGGAATCGCGACGCACCCGCGCCAGCCCTATGTCGGCGATCTGGTTTTCACGGCGTTTTCGGGGTCGCATCAGGACGCGATCAAAAAGGGTTTCACAGCGCAGGAAACTCGCAACGATCAGTATTGGGACGTGCCCTATCTGCCGATCGACCCCAAGGATCTTGGTCGCGATTATGAAGCCGTAATTCGCGTCAATTCGCAGTCCGGCAAAGGCGGCGTGGCCTGGGTTCTGGAACAGGATAAGGGACTGAAGCTGCCGAAGCGGATGCAAGCCGACTTCAGTCGCCATGTGCAGGCGCTCGCAGATGAACTCGGCCGCGAGTTGCAGGCGACTGACATTTGGGGCGCGTTCGAGAAAGCCTATCTTGCTGATGGGCGGTTTGAACTCGGTGATTATGATGAAACGAAAGCGAGCAATGGCAACCGCATTTTTGCCGGAAAGATAATCGTCGACGGCGCGGCGCAGTCCGTCAGCGGTCGCGGTAATGGCTTGATCTCGTCTGTCGTTGCTGCTGTCGAAGGCCTCGGCGTGGGGCTCGACGTGATCGATTATACCGAACACACGCTGGGGGTCGGCAGCGATGCACAAGCTGCGGCTTATGTCGAATGCCGGACGGCGTCAGGAAAGACCGTATGGGGCGTTGGTATCGATGTCGACGTGGCAACAGCAAGTGTTCGTGCCGTTCTCGGCGCTGCTAACGCGGTTTGATCGACCGTCCCGTCGTAAACGCATAAGCCGCAATTGGCTCCCACGGACCACCGCGATACCACCACGCCGCCAGCCCGGCGAGTGCGAGCGCTTTTGGCTGGAACGTGGTTGCCAGTTGATCGAGCAAAGCGCGTGCTTCGGGAGCTTTGACTTTGTTCTGCACGGTGACGTGGGCGCGCCATGGATTGCGGTCTTGCGGCATCAGCAGTGGTGCAAAGCGCTCGGCGATGCGCGCCCGAATGTCGTCGAGGTCAGGGCTCTCGACGCGGAAAGCGACACCGCCACCAAGATTGATGAGGCTCGAAAGACGGGCTTGCGGATCATTGCCGCGTGCTTCGTCCTTTAGCAGTTGTTTTAATTCGTCGGCGCACGACGGCGGCAGGTGGTGAAACATCGTGAGGTGCGCACGCACAAGATTACGTTCGGGCGGGTAATGCTGGCGGCGGAGAGCATCAAGAACCGAAAAGTCCGGCTCACCGATAAGGGCCGTGACGATAATCGGCACGGTCATCGTCTGCCGAACAGTCTCTCGATATCGGCATGCGCCAGCTTTACCCAGGTCGGGCGGCCGTGATTGCACTGGCCCGAGTTCGGCGTGATTTCCATCTCGCGCAGAAGCGCATTCATTTCGGCGACCGATAGAATGCGTCCTGCACGAACCGAGC
>JAYTAP010000103.1:0-6167 GCA_043737475.1 Sphingomonas sp. | reverse complement strand
CAGCGCTGCTCGAACTGGCGAACAGTGCCATCGGTTATCGCCAGCGCTATCCGACCGGACTCGCCCCGATTGCAGTGCGCGATCTGGTGGCGCTCGATACCAGCAATCCACGCAGCCTGGCGTTTCAGGTCGAAGCGATGGCGACGCATCTGGCGACCCTTCCCCGCCTGTCCGACGATGGCATGGCCGAAGCGCAGCAGCAGCTTGCCAATGCACTGGTTGCGCAACTCGCCACCCTGTCGGCCGCAACGCTCGACGACCACGCCGTGCAAAGCCTGGAAAACAGGTTGCTCGCGATTTCGGATGCCATCGCCAACCGCTTTTTCCTGCGCGGTGGTGAACCGTTAAGAGCGCAGGGCCTGACGCTGGCATGAAATACCGGATCAGTCACGAAACGCGGTTCACCTACGCCGTGCCAGTACGGTTTGCGCGCTGTAATCTGCGCTTGAAGCCGATCATCTGGTCGGGCCAGACATTGATCGATCACCGCCTTGCGACAGTCCCGTCGGGTGAGTTTTCGTTCGGTCGCGCCGATGCCTCACTCGCCAACGTCACGCGTCTGGTCATTTCCGAAGCCGTCACCGACTTGCGTATCGTCAGCCATGCGGTTGTCGACGTCGATCGCATGATCCCCGATGTTCGCAGCGACGATCCCGACCTTGCAACCGTTGCCTGCCTCGCACGCGAAAGCCGTGACGTGTCGGCGGCATCGCCCGCCAATTACTTGTTCCCCTCGCCGATGATTGCGCTCGATCCTGCGATTGCGGAATATTGCGCAGGCAGCCTCGGCCCGTCGCGCGGCTGTCTTGAGGCCGCAATCGACCTTGCATGCCGTATTCAGCGCGATTTCGACTTCAATACCGATGCGACCAAAACCGACACGCCGCCCTCCGAAGCCTTTGCAAAGCGCGGCGGCGTTTGCCAGGATTTCGCCCAGATCATGATTTCGGGGCTGCGTTCGGCGGGGCTGCCTGCTGCTTATGTCTCGGGCTATCTCCGCACGATCCCGCCGCCGGGGCAGGAACGGCTTGTAGGTGCCGACGCAACACATGCCTGGGTTTTGCTTTGGTGCGGACCCGAGCGCGGCTGGGTCGGCGTCGATCCGACAAACGGCATCTGGATGGCAGGCGATCATATTGTCACGGCGATCGGCCGCGATTATTCGGAGATTGCCCCGATCGACGGGATCTTTCTCGGCTCGGGCGCGCGGACGATGCACGTCTCGGTCGATGTCGAGCCCTTGCTTGAGTCCGTCGCAGGCCATAACTGACGCCGCATGGCAGCAGCAGACCCCTACAGTACGCTCGGCACGGCGCGCGGCGCAAGCGACGCCGAAATCAAGAAAGCCTATCGCAAGCTCGCCAAGGAACTTCATCCTGACACGAACAAGGATAAAGCAGCAGCGGAACGCTTTTCGCGGGTGACGGCGGCTTACGACCTGCTGTCGGATAAGGACAAACGCGCGCGCTTCGATCGCGGGGAGATCGATGGCGACGGCAATCCGGCGGCACCCTTCGGTTTCGGGGGCGGCGGCAATGGTGGCTTCAATCCCGGTCCTGGCGGCGGCGCTGATTTCGGTGACATTTTTGAAGGGTTGTTCGGCGGACGAGCAGGGCGCGGTGGCTTCGGCGGTCGGACGGCACCACCACAAAAAGGCGCAAATGCGGCTTATCGCATGTCCGTCTCGTTCGAGGATGCAGCCGCGGGTCGCCCGCAACGTATCACGCTGGCCGACGGAAAAACGATCGACCTGAAATTGCCGAATGGCGTGGAAAGCGGCACCCAAATGCGCCTTGCTGGCAAAGGAGAGCCCGGGCCTGCGGGGGCGGGCGATGCGATCGTCACGATCCAGGTCGGCACGCATCCGCACTATCGGCGCGATGGCGATGCGGTCCGCCTCGATCTGCCGGTCACGCTGGCAGAAGCAATCCTCGGCGGCCCGGTTCGCGTGCCGACGGTCGACGGACCGGTCATGCTCAATGTGCCCGCCGGATCATCATCGGGCCAGACGCTGCGGCTGAAAGGCAAGGGCTTCATCGGCAAATCAGGCGTTCGCGGCGATCAGCTGGCCACGCTCGAGATCGTTTTGCCCATGCCGGACGCAGCCCTGACAGCATGGGCAGAGGAAAATCGTGAGGCGCTCGGAAACCCGCGCGAGAAGCTGGGGGTTTAGCCCGGCATGCAGGATGTCTCCCCCCAGTCTCCCGAAGAGCGGCGCAGGCATCCGATCGGCCGTGCGCTCGATGAACTGGGCCCCGGTACAAAAGTTTACGAAGTATCGAAACGCGTCGTGACCGGCGTGTTCAAGGACGGGTTCATTCACGCGGGCAATCTCGCCTATCTGACGCTGCTGACGCTGTTCCCTTTTTTCATCGTCACGGCAGCGCTTGCCAGCCTGTTCGGGCGCGGGGCCGACACGATGCGGGCGGTCGGCACATTCCTGCGCACTTTGCCGCCCAGCGTGGCGACATTGCTCGAACAACCGATTTACGACGTGCTGACTGCGCGAACGGGCATTCTGCTATGGCTGGGGGCAGGCGTCGGGCTTTGGACAGTCGCCAGTTTCATCGAAACGATCCGCGATATCCTTCGTCGCGCTTATGGCACGCCGTTTTCGAACCCGTTCTGGCAATACCGGCTGACATCGATGGCGATCATCGTCACGTCGGTCGTTCTCGTCATGCTGGCATTTGCCGCGCAGGTGTTTCTCGCGGCCGCCGAACAGTTTGTTTATCGGCTTGTGCCCGTTGCCGACGATATTGCGGGCTGGATCGGGCTATCGAAGCTCGTTCCGCTGTTCATCATCTGGTTTGCGCTTTATTTGCTGATCTGGTCGCTGACGCCCAGCCATTACCGCTTCGGCAAGTTTCCCAAATGGCCAGGCGCGCTCTTCATTGCGCTGTGGTGGTTCGGCGCGCTGACGTTACTGCCGCTGATTATCGCGCGCTTCAGCGATTATGCGCTGACCTATGGCAGTCTTGCGGGCGTGATCGTCGCTTTATTGTTTTTTTGGTTTATTGGCCTCGGGATCGTCATAGGCGCGCATCTGAACGCCGCACTGGCGGAACCTGTGCCCAAACGCCTAAAGGCACATGACAGCGATGTGACGGAGGCCTGAGTGAGCGGACTGATGAGCGGAAAGCGCGGGCTGATCATGGGCCTTGCCAACGAACGCAGCCTGGCCTGGGGTATTGCCCAGAAATTGTCCGAAGCGGGCGCCGAACTCGCGTTCAGTTACCAAAGCGAAGCACTCGAAAAGCGCGTGCGGCCGCTTGCGCAAAGTCTGGGCAGCGATTTCCTGATCGATTGCGACGTGTCCGACATGGCAGCGCTTGATGCTGCTTTTGCAACGCTTGCTGCGCGCTGGCCGACAATAGACTTTGTCGTCCACGCGATCGGCTACACCGACAAGGAAGCGTTGCGCGGCCGGTATTGCGATGTCGGGCTCGAAACGTTCCTCATGACCATGAACATCAGCGTCTATTCGTTCACTGCGGTAGCCCAACATGCTGCTGCAATGATGCCGCCATTCGATCCCGAAACCGGCGCTGGCGGGGGCAGCATGATTACGCTGAGCTATCTCGGTGCCGAACGCGTCATTCCGCATTATAATGTCATGGGTGTGGCCAAGGCAGCACTCGAAGCGAGCGTCAAATATCTGGCCGTCGATTTCGGGCGCGACAATATCCGCGTGAATGCGATATCGGCCGGGCCGATCAAGACGCTTGCGGCGAGCGGCATCGGCGATTTCCGCCTGATCCTGAAATGGAACGAACTGAACGCGCCGATGAAACGCAACACGACAATCGAGGATGTCGGCGGCGCGGCGTTGTATCTGCTCAGCGATCTGGCAGGCGGCGTGACCGGCGAAACCCATCATGTCGATAGCGGCTATCATATCGTCGGCATGAAAGCCGAAGACGCACCGGACATTGCGCTGGCATGAAAATCTGTTTTGCTTTCGTAATTATAGCAATCATGTTTGGTTGGAACGCCGCTTGCGCGGCCGAACGGCATGCCTCTAGTCCGATCAAGGGCATCTGTGGGGTGAGTGGCGCGACTACTGCCGATATCCGGCAAGCCGTATTGAAAAGCAAAAGCGTAACTTTTCATGAGAACTTGGGCGAATACGAAACTTTCATCGATGAACGAAAACGCAGACTTTGGACCTTCACCCGAGCAAGCAGCAAACTGCCATCGTCCTCTGTCTGCCGCACGATTGTTCCCAAGGGATCGGGGAGCGAAGTAACAATGGAGATCGTGTGTTTCGGCCAAAACGACGAATGCAATGCCCTGCGTAATGACTGGACAGTCTTCCTTAGCAGCCAACTCCGCGCCGTGCAGCAATGAGCCACAACAGTTTTGGCCATCTGTTCCGCTTCACGACTTGGGGTGAATCGCACGGGCCTGCGCTTGGCGCGGTTGTGGACGGCTGCCCGCCTGGTCTCGCGCTGAGCGAAGCCGATCTTCAGCCGTTTCTCGACAAGCGTCGGCCCGGCTCGTCGCGCTTTACGACGCAGCGGCAGGAGCCCGATCAGGTGCGCATCCTGTCGGGCGTTTTTGAGGGCCGGACGACAGGCACGCCGATCAGCCTGATGATCGAGAATGTCGATCAGCGGTCGAAGGATTATTCGGACGTGGCGCAGGCCTATCGCCCCGGCCATGCCGACTATGCTTATGACGCGAAATATGGCCTGCGCGATTATCGCGGCGGCGGGCGAAGCTCGGCGCGCGAGACCGCCGCACGTGTTGCAGCAGGCGGGGTCGCGCGGCTTATCATCCCCGAAGTGACTGTAACCGCGCATGTCATCGAGATCGGTGGGGATAGAGCCGAAACATTCGACGCCGCGCAAATTTATCAGAACCCGTTTTTTTGCGCCGACCCGGTTGCCGCTGCCCGCTGGGAAGCACTTGTCGACCAAGCACGCAAAGCTGGCTCTTCGCTCGGCGCTGTCATCGAATGTGTCGCAACAGGCGTTCCCGCGGGGTGGGGCGCACCGCTTTACATGAAGCTCGATGCACAACTCGCCAGTGCTTGCATGAGCATCAACGCCGTCAAAGGCGTCGAGATCGGCGATGGCTTCGCCGCTGCCCGGCTGCGCGGCGAGGACAATGCCGATCGGATGCGCCCGGGCGAAGACGGCCCTACGTTTCTCGCCAACCACAGCGGCGGCATTGCAGGCGGTATTTCGACCGGTCAGCCGGTCATCATGCGCGTCGCGTTCAAGCCAACATCATCGATCCTGACACCGGTCGAGACCATCACCCGCGATGGCGCGGCGACCGAAATTGTTACCAAGGGCCGCCACGATCCGTGCGTCGGCATTCGCGGTGCTCCTGTTGTCGAAGCGATGGTCGCGCTCGTGCTCGCCGATGCCAAACTGATGCATCGGGGGCAATGCGGCGGTTAGTTATCGTCGAGTTCCGATCAGCGTCCCTTTGATCCCGTTCCGATAATGCCAGTCGAATTGCGGCCAGTCGCGCTTCCAGCGTCGCGCAACAACGCGCTCGCCGGGCCTCGCCGCATCGTCGAGCATGATCGTTCCGCCGGGCGTGATGCGATGGAACAGCGTTTCAGCCGCACCGCGGACCATGGGGTTCAGCGTCCAGTGCGGACCGTCGATGACCAGCAAGTCGATCGCCGCGGGCACGTGCGACAAGCGATACCATCGCCCGCCCCAATTGGGTGGCGGCGCTTCAAGCGGTGCCACCAAAAGTTCGGCATGGAGATTGTGGTCGGACAACCATGCCTTGGTCGCAGCAACAAAATCGGGATGTTGATCGAAACTGGTGAGCGCGCCGCCGCCATGGAGCGCGAGCGCCTTGGCAATGACCAGTGTCGACGCGCCACTGCCCAATTCGACAACTTGATGAACCGGCGTGGCCACGATCCGGTCGACAATCTGGTGCAAAAAGCCGGTATCTGCTTTCCAGCTGCCTAGATTTGGCAGCGCGTCCGCCGGAAGATCGAGTTTGGCAAGGAGTGTTGCCTTGTCATGCTTCCACCCGCCCCACAGGCTCCGTAACAGCCACGGCCACTGGATCACCCCGAAGGCAAGGACCTTTGCGAGATCATCCAGCCGACCGTCATAACGGTCGCCGGTGCGTGACAGGAACGGAGTCGACTCACGCGAAGTCATACAAAAGAATACGTTTTACGCACAAAA
>JAYTAP010000102.1:0-2462 GCA_043737475.1 Sphingomonas sp. | reverse complement strand
CGCTTCACGCCATGCAGCCACACCGTTAGGACCCTTGATGAAGCCTGACCGGTTCTGATCTGTTGCCGCAGCGATGTTCGGACGCAGAATTTGAATTTCGTGTTTCAAGGCAGTGCGGACTGCACCGCTCGACAGGTCAACGACATGATACTCAGTCGCGACTGGCCCTCTGGGAATCGGGCGATCGGCTTTATCGGGAGAAAATCGGTCATCGAACAAAAAGCCATCGCGTGCTTCACGAGCAATCGCCCCAGCCTTAAGCCGGATGCCGGGACGGCTCGCCACCAGCAGAGCCTTCCTGCCCGCCAGCCAGGCAAAGTCGTCGACATCGTCTGGCATGCCGGTTGCGCCAAGTGCGCCTTCACTGCCATCCGCAGCGACCAGCCAAACCTGACTGGTCGGACCGATCCGTTTTAGAAATGCGATCGCGCTTCCATCGGGCGACCAGCGCGGCCTGATTACTTTTGCGCCGCCCGACATGAGCGAAGCAAAACCGAGGAAGGCGAAATCTTTCCGAATGAAATCGCCGCCCCGGTCCAGTTCTTTGGCTCCGCCGCTGCCGTCCGTCCGCGTGACAACGAGCCGCTGACAATAGCGGTTTTCATGCGCGTTCGCGCGACGCTCGACGAAGGCAATGGATTTGCCGTCGGGTGATGTTGCGAACGGACTTTCCGTATCATATGGACTGGACATCCCGATATCGACAATTTCGACAAGATCGTCGATCGTCAGAGACCGCCGGGTGTCAGTGACTTCCGCCCGTTTTTCAAAACGCGTACAGGGATCGATGTGCGACGGTGGAAGTTCGACCGTCGGCACAATCGTTTTGGCAAAAAGCGCTGCCAGGATCAGGCTCATTACCAGTGCCTCCTGATCCCGATGGCAATGAAGCGTCCTACGGGCGAGAAATTGGTCGAATCATAGGGGGTGTCGGTAGGACCGGTCGTCCGAATTTTTTCGGGCTTGTCGTTGAACAGATTGTTCACGTTGATCGAAATCGAAAGGCCCGGATCCCGGCCTTCACCATCGATCACGTCGTAGCTTGCACCCAGATCAAGCGTTGCGCTTGGTGAAAGCTTGCGGACTGCAGCAAACCGTCGGTCCGCGAGCGCCCCTGTATAATTAATCGCAGATGTCAGGCGGAACCTTCCATCCTGGTAGTTTGCCGAGGCACGCACACGGTAATTGGGCGGATTGAATATGGTGCCAGCCAGTTCGACCGCCGGTAACGCAGACGTCAGTCGCTGGCTGCTTTCAAGCCAGCTGCCCGATGCATCGAACCCGAGACTTTGCCCATTTCTGAGTTTGCCGTTCCACGCTATCCTTGCGTCGATGCCGCGGATAGCCTGCGCAGCTACATTGACGTTGCGATTATCGACGAAAGCCGCGACATTTGCAGGGTTATAAGCAGCGCCCGAGAAATTCTGCAGGCCGAATTGCGCACCCGCAACCAGATCGGCGAGAAGTGCCGCAGTCGGCGACCGGTTGATCAGCGTTGCAAAACCGGGGTTGTTGAAGGCCGCCGCAATCGATCCGACGATCGGCTCGACAACCCGGTCGCGATAATCGATATCGAAATAGGTCGCCGACAACACCAGACCCTCTGCTGACGGCGGACGATATTCAAACCCCGCTGTCCAGCTTTCGGCACGTTCGGGTTTGACGTCGGGATTGCCTCCGCCGGTAAAAATTACTGTTCTCGGGCTACCACCAGCCCCGAAAGCTGCTGCCGGCAACAGATAGGCCTGATAGGGTATATATTGCTGATACAGCGTCGGCGCCTTGAATGACCGCGCCCAACTTGCTCGCAGCGTCAGACCAGGGGTTGGGGCATAGATCAGTCCAAGGCGTGGTGTTGCGAGCCGGTCGAGTCCCGGATAATCTTCGTAGCGCAACGCTGCTGATACACTCAGCCGGTCGATCCCACGGATCGCCATGTCAGACGAAACGAACGGCAGAAAAAGTTCGCCATAGGCATAGCGACTGCGACGCGTGACGCTGAAATCCTCAGGCGCGCGTCTGGTAGCGACGCGGCGAAAGTCGAGACCGTTATTTCGAAATCCTCCGCCTAGCGCCAGCCGGATGTCCCCACCCGCAAGAGCGAAAAGCGGGCCCTCGGCGCTGAAATCCGCCGAAGCGACATCATTGCAATAGCAGCCGGTCGTGACGGTCGGCGAACCCTTCTGAGGGGTGAATGATGTCCGATAATGCGTTCGGTCGCGGCCGAACACCCCGACCACATTAGCCTGCCAGTTTGCACCGAGCTCGATTTCGAGCGACGGTGCGACCGTGTAGCTTTCAACCTCAGGATCATATTCGAAGCGTGAGATCGCTGTCCCCCCGACACTTTCCGATTTCCGCCTGGAATAAAGTGCATCGATTTTGGCGACTATCCCCGCGCCAAGGTTATGATATCCGGTAAAGGTAACCGCATGTCGCTGTTGCGAGGGATAAAGCGACAC
>JAYTAP010000101.1:0-38748 GCA_043737475.1 Sphingomonas sp. | reverse complement strand
GAATACCCTCGCTTGAAGTGTCGTGTTTAGGCTCTATTCGGGGGATCGACCAGTCCGGGAGCGACACACTTGGTTCAAATATTGCCCGCCCGCACGCGCAAGGTCCGCATTCTTGCAACGCTTGGCCCTGCCAGCAAGACCCCCGCAATGATCGAAAAGCTGATGCGCGCCGGTGCCGACGCCTTTCGCGTCAACATGAGCCACGGGACGCAGGACGATCACAAAGCAACGATTGCGGCGATCCGGGGGTTGGAAAAAGTGCTCGGGCGCCCAACGACGATCCTTGCCGATTTGCAGGGGCCAAAGTTGCGTGTCGGGACGTTTGCGGATGGCAAAGTTGAACTGGTCACAGGCGCTTCGTTCCGGCTCGACCGCGATCCGACTGCGGGCGATGCGACGCGCGCATGCCTCCCGCACCGCGAGATTTTTGCTGCGCTCGAAGTGGGTGCACGGTTGTTGCTCGACGATGGCAAGCTGGTGCTGCGCGTTACGGATATGGCCGACGACCATGTCATGACGCGCGTCGAGGTCGGCGGGATGCTGTCCGACCGCAAGGGGCTGAACGTGCCCGATGTCGTCATCCCGATGGCAGCGTTGACCGAGAAGGACCGAAGCGATCTGGCGTTTGCGCTCGATCAGCATGTCGATTGGGTTGCGCTGTCGTTCGTGCAGCGGCCCGAGGATCTGGCCGAAGCGCGGAAGCTCATTCAGGGGCGGGCAGCGTTGCTGGCCAAGATCGAAAAGCCCGCCGCGCTCGACCGGCTGGAAGATATCATCGAGATGGCCGATGCCGTGATGGTCGCGCGCGGCGATCTGGGCGTCGAGCTGCCGCCCGAAGCAGTGCCGCCTGCACAGAAGCGCATTGTCGAGACCGCGCGGCGTTACGGGCGACCGGTCGTCGTGGCCACGCAAATGCTCGAATCGATGATTACCGCGCCGACGCCGACGCGCGCCGAAGTGTCTGACGTAGCGACCGCGATGTATGACGGCGCGGATGCGGTAATGCTCTCGGCAGAAAGTGCGGCGGGCGCGTGGCCGGTCGAGTCGGTCAGCATGATGGACCGGATCGCCATGACCGTCGAAGCCGATCCCGGCTATGCGGCGCGGCTGCATTTTACCGAGACCAAAGCCGACCCGACGACGGCCGATGCGCTTGCGGGCGCGGCGCGCGAAATTGCGATTACGGTGGGGGCAAAGGCAATCATCTGTTTTACATCGTCGGGTTCGACCGCGCGGCGCATTTCGCGTGAAAGGCCGTCGGTCCCCTTGCTTGTGCTGACGCCCAAAGCCGAAACCGCGCGGCGTTCGGGGCTGCTCTGGGGCGTCCACGCTGTCCACACGCGTGATGTCGACAGTTTCGAGGACATGGTTGCGAAGTCGAAGCGGATGGTGCTGCGCCATAAACTCGCGGTCGGCGGTGACCGGGTAATTGTGATGGCAGGTGTGCCGTTCGGGACGCCGGGATCGACCAATGTGCTGCATGTCGTTCGCCTGACCGGCGACGAGCTCAAGGGGCACAAAAGCGGTTAAATCAGGCCCAGATGCTGAAGCTCTGCACGTAGCGTCGCCGCATCGCGGAAATGGTGGCCGACAAAACCGTTGGCGCTGCCCGCTTCGGCATTCTCGATGCGGTCATCGACGAACAGGCCTTCACCTGATGCAAGGGCGAAGCGGTGCAGCGCAAGGGCGTAGATTGCGGGATCGGGCTTCATCATTTTTTCTTCGCCCGAAACGACCACGTCGATAAAATGATCGAAGATGGCCTTTGTCGGGCGGAATCCGTGCCACAGTTCGGCGCCGAAATTGGTAATCCCGAAAATCGGCACGTTGCGTGCTGCCAAGTCATCGACGATCTCGGCCATGCCGGGCACGGGGGCATGGATTGTTTCGTTGAACCGCGACGCATAGGCATCGATCAGATGCGCATGGCTGGGATATTCGACTTTGCGTTCCGCAACCATGTCAGCAAGCGGTCGCCCGGCATCGTGCTGGAAATGCCATTTTTCGGTTACGACATTTGCCAAAAACCAGTCGCGTTCGGACGGATCGGCAATCAGTTTTTCGAAAAGCACGCGGAGTGACCAGAAAAACAGAACGTTGCCGACGTCGAAGACGACGGCGCGTATTGGTGGGGCATGGGTTACACGGGCAAAGCCCGTGTTGTCGTCGGTCGTCGGCAAGCGACGCCGACCGGGCTGATCGTCGTCGTGACTAGCGATGCTAGTCATCGCAACGATTCAGCCTTGCCGTGCTTTAAACCTACGATTCGTCTTGTTGATCACATAAGTGCGCCCGCGACGGCGAATCACGCGGTTGTCGCGGTGGCGGTCCTTTAGGGACTTCAACGAGTTACGAATCTTCATCGCGGCAAACTTTGTTCGAGAGAAATTAAGAGCGCCGCACCTAGGCAAGCGGGCTAGCGAAGTCAATATGATTGCGGCACTAAGGTTGTTGGAACGTGTTACGCACGTATCGACTGGTCAGGAGCAGGATTATGATGATGCGCACTTTGCTTTTATCCACCGTATTCGCGCTTGGCGGATGCGCCGCGAGCATTCCGCCGGTGCAGGTGACTCGCTTTCATCTGGGAAGCGAGATTGCCCGCGCGCCCGTTGCGCCGGTGATCATCGAAAACAGCTTAGAGCGTGCCGCTTATGATGCTGCGGTCGCGCGCGAATTGGCGCGGCTTGGCTTTGCGGCAGGAACCGCTGAAGCGCGCTATACGTTTTCAAGCGAAGTCGCGCGCGAAACCCGCGCGGCCGCGCCAAAACGATCGCCGATCAGCATCGGTATCGGGGGCGGCACGGGCGGATACGGCGGCGGCGTTGGCGCGGGAGTCAGCTTTGGTCTTGGCGGCAAAAAGAACAACGAGATCGTCGCGACGCGGCTTTCGGTGCAATTGCGCGAACGCGGTGGTAAGGGCGTCGTCTGGGAAGGCCGCGCCGAGACTGAAGCACCATCGAACGCACCCGCGTCGCAACCCGGCCTTGCTGCCGACAAATTGGCCAAGGCACTATTCAAAGACTTCCCCGGCGAGAGTGGGCGCACTATCAGCGTGCCATGAGCATCAGCATTCACAGTGATTTTGACGGCGGCAATATCGAAGTAACAAGCATCGAAGGGGGCAGCGCAAGGCTGGCCATCCGCCGCGACAGGGCTTCCGATTTTTATCAATGGTTCTACTTCCGCGTCGATGGCGCGGCGGGGCAGGCGCTGGAACTGCGCATTACAAACTGCGCAGGCTCTGCCTACCCGCTCGGCTGGCCCGATTACCGTGCTTGTGTCAGCGGCGACAACAATGACTGGCTGCGCGCCCCCACGAGTTACAACAATGGTGTCCTGACCATCCGGCATACGCCCGATGCCGACACGGTGTGGTTCGCCTATTTTGCGCCGTATACGATGGACCGCCATACGGCACTGATCGACCGGATTGCCGCGGTTCCCCATGTCGGCCACCGCGTTTTGGGCAACACGCTCGATGGGCGGGCGCTCGACATGCTGACAATCGGCGAGGGGCCTTTGCAAATCTGGCTTTACGCGCGCCAGCATCCCGGGGAAACCATGGCGGAGTGGTGGATGGAAGGCGCGCTTGACCTGCTTGTCTCGGACGAAACCGCCGCTGTGCAGCTACGCGCGGCAGCGACGTTCTACGTTGTGCCGAACATGAACCCGGATGGCAGCGCGCGCGGGCATTTGCGCACTAATTCGGTCGGCGTGAATCTGAACCGCGAATGGGCAACACCGACGCCCGAACGCAGCGCCGAAGTTCTGCATGTCCGCAATGCCATGGATGAAACCGGTGTGGATTTCTCGATCGACGTCCACGGCGACGAAGCCATTCCCTATGCCTTCATGGCCGGTTTCCACGGGATTCCGGCGTGGAGACAGCGTCAGGGTGACCTCTACGACAAATATCTGAAGCGCCTGACGGCACAGACGCGCGATTTTCAGACACGGTTCGGTTACCCCAAAGCCCCCGAGGGCAAAGCCAATTTGTCGATGTCAACGAACCAGCTGGCCGAACGGTTTGGCGCGGTGTCGATGACGCTTGAAATGCCGTTCAAGGACAATGCCAATGCGCCTGACGCAATGCGCGGCTGGTCGCCCGAACGATCACGGCAACTGGCGCGCGATTGCCTGATCGTGCTGGCGGGGATGATCGATGAAATTTAAGCAAGGAAATTCTATGCTGCGTTCTGCGTATTTTGCCCTGCCGCTGCTGTTTGCGCAGCCTGCCTTTGCGGCCGACCCCGCACCGGTCGCTGATCTCGTTGCGAAAGTGGACATTCCCTATCAGGCCTTCACGCTGCCCAATGGGTTGCGCGTGCTGGTGCACACCGATCGCAAGGCGCCGGTGGTTGCGGTCAACATCTATTACCATGTCGGGTCGAAGGACGAACCCAGAGGCAAAACCGGCTTTGCGCACTTGTTCGAACATCTGATGTTCAATGGCTCGGAAAATTCGCCCGGCGATTTCTTTGAGCCGCTACAGCAGATCGGCGCGACCGATTATAACGGCACGACATGGTTCGACCGGACCAATTATTTCCAGACGGTGCCGACCGGCGCGCTGGAGCGCGTGCTGTGGCTGGAAAGCGATCGCATGGGGCATTTGCTGGGCGCGGTGACGCAGGCAAAGCTCGATAACCAGCGCGGCGTGGTCCAGAATGAAAAGCGCCAGAGCGATAACGAGCCGTTCGGCACAGTCGATTATGTTGTCAACACCACGCTCTTCCCTGAAGGTCATCCCTATCGGCACAGCCCGATCGGGTCGATGGCCGACCTGAACGGGGCAAGCCTCGAGGACGTGAAAAACTGGTTCCGCGCGAAATATGGGCCGGACAATGCGGTTCTCGTTCTGGCAGGCGACGTCGATTTGAAAACAGCCAAACGGCTGGTAACCAAGCAGTTCGGCAAAATACCGCGCGGGCCTGCCGTGACGCGCATCGACGCGCCGATACCGACGCTTGTCGAACCAGTGAGTAAAATCCTCAAGGACAAAGTGCCGTATACACAGATCGCGCGCTATTGGACGGTCGAAGGTGTCAACGGCGCGGACACGAGCGCGCTATATGCCGCTGCTGCTGTGCTCGGCGGGCTTTCGTCGAGCCGCCTCAACAATGCGCTGGTGCGCGGTGACAAGACAGTGGTCAGCGTCGGCGCGAGCGTGGGGGCCTATGAAAAGGTCGGCATGCTGTCGGTTATGGCGAATGTGAAGCCGGGGCAGGATGCCACGGCTGTCGGTGCACGCCTTGATGCGCTGATTGCCGAGTTCCTGAAGACGGGACCGACAGCTGACGAGGTTCGCCGCGTGGTGACCAAAGCGGCAGCTGCCACCATCGGTGGATACGAATCGGTCGGTGGGTTCGGCGGCAAGGCCGTCGCGCTTGCCGAAGGTCTTGTGTATTCGAATGACCCGGCCAAGTACAAAAAGGAGCTGAAGGAACTGGCGGCGCTGACACCCCAAAAAGTCGCTGCGGCTGCGCGCAAATGGATGAGCCGTCCCGTCTTCAATCTGACTGTCGAGCCCGGCGAGCGCGAAACATCGCCGCAAATGCTTGCGATCACCGGCGATACGCCTTCGACGGTCGCGCCGCCTGCGCCCGTTGCCGCTGTGCCCGTGGCCAAATCGCCGCCGCGTCCCGCGCCGCCGGTCGGAAGCCTCAGCGAACTGGATTTTCCGACGATCGAGCGGACAACATTGTCGAACGGCATTCCGGTGTTCTTTGTTCGCCGCGCATCCATCCCGGTCGTGCGCATGTCGGTCAGCTTCGACGCTGGTTTTTCGAGCGATCCCAAGACGGCGCTGGGCACGCAGGCGCTGATGCTTGCGGTCCTCGACGAAGGCACCAAGACGCGCAATTCGATCCAGATTGCCGAGGAAAGCGAGCGGCTAGGCGCGAGCATATCGACCAGCGCGAGCATCGACCGGACGAACATTGGGCTGTATTCGCTGACGCCAAACCTCGGCGCGTCGCTCGGGCTGGTCGCTGATATTATCCGCAATCCCGCGTTCGACGTCCAAGAAGTCGAGCGCGTGCGTGGGCAGCAACTGGCGCGGATCAAGGCCGGCTTGAGCTCACCCGATGGCATCGCAAGCTATGTCCTGCCGACGCTGATTTATGGCAAGGCGCATCCTTACGGAAACCCGGGGACAGGAGCTGGCGAAGCTGCGTCGGTTCGCACGATCACCCGCGATGCACTGATGCAGTTTCATCAGAACTGGCTGCGCCCCGACAATGCGCAGATTTTCGTGATCGGCGATACGACGCTGGCCGCGCTCAAACCGCAGCTCGAAGCGGCACTCGGCGAATGGAAAGCGCCCCCAACGCCCAAACCCGTCAAAGCGTTCACGGCAGCAATTCCGGCTGCCGCAAACAAAATCTACCTGATCGACCGGCCGGGGTCGGGCCAGTCAGTCATTCTGGCAGGGACTGTCATCGACAAGACCGGCAAGGACGATCTGGTCACGCTGCGCCAGGGCAATGATGTCATGGGCGGCAGTTTCCTGTCGCGGATGAACAGCGACCTGCGCGAAACCAAGGGCTGGTCCTACGGCATGTATTCGGCGATCAACAGTTATGAAAACCGCACGTCTTTCATTCTGAACGCGCCGGTTCAGGCCGACCGGACGGGTGATTCGGTCGTGGCAATCATAAGCCAGATGCGCGATTTTTTGAGCGCAAAGGGCACGACGGCAGCCGAACTCGAACGCACGACCAATGGATCGGTGCGCGAATTGCCGGGGCAGTTCGAAACGTCAGACGCCGTGCTCGGCTCGATGCAGCGGATTGTCTGGCTGAACCGGCCCGACGATTATTGGGAAAAGCTCCCCGCACGCTACAAGGCAATGACGTCGGCCGATCTCGATGCCGCCGCGCGCGCGACGCTTGATCCGGCCAAACTGACATGGATCGTCGTCGGCGATGCCGCGACCGTAAAACCACAGCTTGCAAAAACCGGGCTGCCCGTCGAAATGATGGCAGCCCCCAAGGGTGACTGATTCACAGGAGAGAATGATGTCGAACGTCGCAGGCGCATGGAATACTGTCGTCAAATCGCCACTGGGCGAACAGCAGTCGGTGCTGACCGTCAACGACAATGGCGATGGCACATGGTCGGGGACCAATTCGGGTGCCATGGGTTCGCTGACATGCGACAACGGCAAGATCGACGGTAACACGCTGACGTGGACGATGGACATGAAAGTGCCGATGCCGATGATGCTTGAATGCGATGCAACCGTTGACGGCGATACGATCACCGGCGGCGTGAAGGCCGGGATGTTCGGGACGAGCCCGTTGTCGGGAACGCGCGCCTAACCGACTTTCGTCACATGCCCCATCTTGCGGCCCGGACTGGGCGCGCCTTTGCCGTATAAGTGAAGGTGCGCGCGGGGTTCTGCCGCGAGGGTGGCCCACTCGTTGACATCCGCGCCGATCAGATTTTGCATCGACACGCAGGGAGCGATCAAGTCGGTCACGCCAAGCGGTAACCCGCAGACGGCGCGGATATGGTTCTCGAATTGTGAACTGACTGCGCCTTCGATTGTCCAGTGTCCGCTGTTGTGCACGCGCGGGGCCATCTCGTTGAACACGGGGCCGTCAGCGCCAGCAAAAAATTCGATCGCCAGCACACCGACATAATCGAGCGCGTCGCTGATCCGCACTGCCAGCGCTTTGGCGTCGTCGATTTGAGCAATGATGTCCGGATGTGGAGGCACTGTCGACGTGATGAGAATGCCGTCGAGATGAACATTTTCCGGCGCGTCCCACGTGACGCTCGCGCCGTCCTGGCCGTGCGCGACGAGGATGGAGAATTCATGATCGAACGTCACCATTGCTTCGAGGATGGCAGGATTGCCCCCGATGGTCTCCCACGCGGTGTCAGCATCGGCAGGGGCCATCAGCCACGCCTGCCCCTTGCCGTCATAACCGAACCGGGTGGTTTTCAAAACAGCAGGCGTGCCGATCCGCGCGACCGCCGCATCGAGATCGGCCCGCGTATCGACACGTGCCCACGGCGCAGTGATCCCGCCATGTGCGGTCGCGAATTCCTTTTCGGCAATCCGGTCCTGCGAAATGCGCAGAGCGTTCAGCGGCGGGAACAGGCCGACGCGTGATGCGATTTCCTCCAATGGTCCGGCATCGATGTTCTCGAACTCATATGTCACGACGTCGACGGCGCTCGCAAAGGCGGCGAGCGCTGACCTGTCGGCATAGTCAGCTCGGGTATAGGCGGCGCTCACTGCTCGCGCGCAGCAATCGGAATCCGGATCGAAAATGTGGACGCGATAACCGAGCGGTGCCGCTGCAAGCGCAAGCATACGCCCGAGTTGCCCACCGCCGATGATCCCAATCGTCGAGCCCGGCGCAACCGTTTTCATGCCGGATCCGTCGCGACCCCACTGCTCAGTTCAGCGCGCCACGCTGTCAACCGTTCGGCCAGCGCCGCATCGGACAGCGCGAGGATCGAGGCCGAGAGTAGCCCGGCATTGATCGCGCCCGCTTTGCCGATCGCCAGCGTTCCAACGGGCACGCCGCCGGGCATCTGGACGATCGAGAGGAGGCTATCCATGCCCTTCAGTGCGGCTGATTCAACGGGGACGCCAAGCACGGGGAGCGTTGTCATCGATGCGGCCATGCCGGGCAGATGCGCAGCACCCCCGGCCCCTGCAATGATGACCTTGATCCCGCGTGCGGCCGCCCCTTTGGCGTATTCATAGAGCCGTTCGGGCGTCCGGTGCGCAGATACGATTTTGCTTTCGTGCGGCACGGCAAGGGCGTCGAGAATATCGGCGGCATGCCGCATCGTTTCCCAGTCGGACTGGCTGCCCATAATGATGCCGATCACGCTCCACCCCCCACCTTGATCCGTCACGATCAGTGAAGCCTAAGTGTCCTATTCGAGGGGGTGGTGCGTGGCAATACGCCTTAGACGGCGGGCACCATCCGGCGCATGCGGCGGCGCAAGCTTGCGCCGACAATGCCGAAGCCTGCGAGCATCATTGCCCACGTCGTGATTTCGGGGACGGGTGCCGCGACGCGCGCCGAGGATGCCGACACGAACGACGACGATCCGGGACTGAAGGTATTCACGCGGTAGCGGCTGACTGAATCTTGGAAGAAAAAGTCGATCCGTCCGCCGCTGGTATCGTTAAAGTTGACGCCCGATCCGTCGAGGAAGGCCGGACCCGTCGTGAAATAATTGCCGTAGCTTCCGGTTGGCGCGGCAATGGCGTTACCATTGACCATGCCGGTGATCGACGTAATTGCAAAGGCCGTGCGCCCGGCGATCGTCATTGCCGTGTCGGATGTTGTGAAGACGCCGCTGCCGGTTACGGCCCCGCCGAAAAGGCGTTCGTTGGTATCGAAAGTAAATCCGAATTGCGCGGCGGATGCCGGGGATGCAATGGCCATGCCGATGGCGGCCATTGTGCCAACGCTGAGTTTTTTCATAAAAGATTTCCTCAGAAGTCCAAACGACTTCGTCGAATATACGAGGCTGGGGGGCGATTGTTTCGTTCACGGTAAATTAAAAGTTAACGTTCGCGACCGACTTGCGTCTTGAAAGCCGCACCAGCGCTTCACGTAAGGTTCGTAACAGCGTCCCCGATGGCGTTAACCTACCGACGTTGCCAGAATATGGCGGCGATGCTAGCGGGCAAGTATGGCCGATATGATGGTAGAGGATGTGGCCCCGACGTCACCCGTCGCGCAGCCGCCGCGCTCGGTCGTTTCGCGTCTGAAATCAATTACAATCGATCAGTGGGTATTGCTTGTCGGGCTCGTTGCGCTGACCGCGCCGACGCTGGGTTACATTGTCGACGCAAGCTGGTCGACCGAGTCGGGCGGGCATGGCCCGATTGTTCTCGTGACTGGTGCCTGGCTGATCTGGCGCCTCTGGCCCGAGGTTCGCACCATTGCCGAGCCGGTCCCGCTAAAACGCGTGTTAGTGCTGCTGGTGCCGCTGCTACTGCTGGCGACAATTGCAAAGATCACGCAGATCATCGAGATCGAAGGCTATCTCGTTTACGGCGTGATTATGTCGGTGCTTTATGGCCTGATCGGCATGAAAGCGATGCGGCTGCTGTGGTTTCCGCTGTTGTACATGGCATTTATCGTGCCGCCGCCCGACACGCTGGTTGCCGCCGTCACCAATCCGTTGAAGACCTATATCTCACAATATTCGGTGCTGTTTCTGTATAAGCTCGGCTATCCGATCGGCGGCGCGGGCGTCACAATCCAGATCGGCCAGTATCAACTGCTGGTGGCGCAGGCCTGTTCGGGGCTTAATTCGCTGGTGTCGCTGTCGGCGATTTCGAGCTTTTACGTCTATCTGCAGCGCGGCGCGCGTGTCAGCTACTCGATTTTCCTTCTCGCCACGATCCTGCCCGTTGCGGTGTTTGCCAATTTCGTGCGCGTCATCATTCTCATCTTGCTGACCTATCATGTCAGCGAATCCGCCGCGCAGGGTTTTCTCCATAATTTTGCCGGGCTGACGATGTTCGTGACAGCACTCCTGACGATATTTGCGATCGATTCGGCGGTCTCGCGCCTGATCGACCGCAAACGCACGAAGGCGCATTTATGAGTGACGATGTGACCCCGAGCGCCCCGGCATTGTCGCGCCGCAACGTGCTCACTGGTCTTGCGCTGATTGGTGCCGCTGGCGTTGCCTATGCGCGGCAGCCGCAGCCGGTGCCGACACAGCTGGGCAAGGCGGGGCTCGACGGGATCATCCCGAAGAACTTTGGCAACTGGAAGTTCGAAACGACAAGCGGCCTCGTGCTGCCGCCCCCTGATGCGACGGCGGATCGCCTCTACGATGAAGTTCTCACACGCGTTTATACGCGCTCGGACGGCCAGATGGTGATGTTCCTTGTCGCTTACAGCAGCGTGCAGGACGGCTTGCTTCAACTCCATCGGCCCGAAGTTTGTTACCCCGTTGGTGGGTATCAGCTGAGCAAGACCGTCATTCAGCCGATCACACTGGGCACTGGCGATCGCGTCCCGGCACGGGCATTCACGGCCAGCAGCGCAATGCGCGTCGAGCAAGTGCTTTACTGGACGCGGCTCGGCTCGTCGCTACCGACGAGCTGGGGCGAACAGCGCTGGGCGGTGGTCGTCGAAAACCTGAACGGTCTTATCCCCGACGGGGTGCTGGTGCGGATGTCGTGCGTAGAGCAGGACAGCGAAAAAGCCTATGCCGTGCTGCGCGAATTCGCGGCCGATCTTTCGGTTTCGGTAACACCGAAAGCACGCAAGCTACTCTGGCAAACAGCTTAGGGCTTGGCGAGGACGCCGGAGCGGTTGTCGGCGTCCAGCGTGCCCGGTTGCCCGACTGCAAGTTCGCCGCTGCGCTCGTCAGCGCGGATTTTGCCAAAGTCCTGTGCAGGCAGGCTCGGTCCGTCGAGGCGTTTGTCGCGAACCGGCGGTGTGAGCGTCATCGTGCCATTTGCCATATCGTCATTGAAAGGCACGATATCGAGTGTCAGGCCCGTTGCGGCAATAATCGCGGCAATCTGGGGCTCGATGCCTGCATAGCCTGCGCGTAGCCCACGGCTCGATTTCTCGCGCCCTTGCCATCCGTAAAAGATGTGGGCACCGACGGTGCGCAGCTTGACGAGATCGGTGCGCCAGTAAGGGACGACCTGCCGCGTGTGATAATGCGTGGCAAGGCCGACAAGCGGTTCGACCTGTCCCGACAGCGCAGCAACCGCGACGAAACGGGCGCGGGCATAAAGAAACGGATCGGGTTTGCGGGAAAGCGCACCGTCGCACGTAAAGGTAAACTGACACCCCGTCCGTCGTTCGGACCCTTGATAGATGACGCCGCACACCGAAGACGGATAGCGCGGATCGCGAACGCGGTTGAGAACGACCTGGGCAACGGCGCGTTGTCCCACGGCTGATTCAGATGCTGCCTCATAATAAACGGCTTGCGTCAGGCACTCGGTCGCGCGCTGCAGATCGGACGCGCGTTCGAAATTCCGTGGCGCGATCAGCGGCTTGGCGCTCACGATCGGGCCCGCATAATCGAGGCGCTGCGCGTTGATGATCTCGGCATCGGCGGGTGCGATATCAGGCTGGAAAGTCAGGGGTGCGGGTTCGACGGGATCGATAGGATCGGCACCGACGGGTGGCGCAATGACGCGACCGGGAGCGGCCGGGCGGATCGTGACACTCGGCCGCATGGTTGCATAGGCGATGATTGCGATGATGCCCGCCGCAAGGAGCACCCATCGGAGAATGGACCGGCCCTTGGACTCGGAAGCGTTTTCGACGGTTTCGGTCACACCGACCGCATCAGTCAGATCGGGAAGGGCCGGATGAAGTACACCACAAACGCCCCCGTCGCGGCCAGCGAGGCGATAGCAATCAAATGCAGTGCCGTGCTGCCGAGTTCGATGCCTTCATTACCGAAATAATTGGTTACGGCGCATCCGGCCGACGCGACAAGATAATGCCATAGCTTGTCGGTTGGCGCATCCTGCATCGAGCGCTGAAGGAACAATACGATCAGGCCCGCGAATATAGCGACGGTCAGCCAGTCATAAATCGTGCTCAAGGGCGTGCTTTCGTTGCAATTCGTAAGCATTATCCTGTATCGCGGCTCCATTCAAGCGATCACGAAAGGCATTGACGATGATAAACGGGGGAGGCGCGGTGCGCCATTACGGACTTTTGGCAACTGTCGCTCTGGGCGTCGCGCTCGCCGGCTGCTCGAAAAAGCCGACCGACCAAGTCGTTGCAATCGTGAACGGCGAAGAAATCTCGCTGCCTGAACTTAATGCCGAACTTGCCCAGGCGCAGGTTCCTGCAGGCGTCGACAAGAAAGTCGCGCAACAGCAATTGCTGCAGCGGCTGGTCGATCGTCGCTTGCTGGCACAGGCTGCCAAGGAAAGCGGCCTCGACCGTGATCCGTCATTCATCGTCGAGCAGCGCCGTGTGAACGAATCGCTGCTCGTCGAAAAGCTTGCCAAGCGCACGAATGATTCGATCCCCGTGCCGACGGCTGCCGAAGTCGACAAGTTCATGACCGGAAACCCCAGTCTGTTTGCCGGACGCCAGATTTATGGTGTCGACCAGATCGCCTTTGCAACGCCTGCGAACCCGGCGCGGCTTACCGCACTCGAACCCGCCAAGACACAGGCCGAAGTGATTGCGGTCCTGCAAAAGCTGAACATTCCGTTCCAGCGTGCCAACCGTGCCGTCGATTCGGCATCAGTGCCGCCTGAACAGATGCAGAAAATCCTGTCGCTGCCCAAGGGCGAGCCGTTCGTGGTGCCAAGCAATGGCCAGGTCACAGTCAACGTAATTACAGGTGCCAAGGCCGAGCCGATGCCGGCGGCCGACGCCCGGGCGGCTGCGGTTCGCGTGTTACGCGCACAATCGCTTTCGAAATTGGGTGAAGCGCGTTTGAAAGAAGCCCGCGGCAAAGCCAAGATTGAATATCAGACTGGCTTTTCGCCACCTGCCAAGCCCGGGGCACCCGCCGCTTCTGCAGCAGCCAAATAAGCTAATCGCGTTCGGTGCGGGTCCATCGACGGTCCGCACCGTGCGTGAGCTTGAGGTAAATCGGCAGTTTCCAAGCGATGTAAAGCGGGACGCGGATCAGCATCGCGAAGGGCAGGATGGTGCGACCAACCTGCGCCCATCCGGCAAGCACGGCCATCCCGGCGAGAGTAATGATCCCCAACAGAGCCAGCGCAGGCGCGAAGCTGGACATCGCACCAAGCGCGGTAACAATTAGCAACGATATTCCGGCCAACCCAAACGTCAGGGCGAGCGGCGGCACCATCAAGTGCAGCCCCAGCCAGAAGGCGCGCCAATCAAGGCGGATTATCCCGTCGCCGATCATCCGCGGTGCGACTTTTACAGCTGTGGCAATAAACCCATGCTCCCACCGTGTCCGCTGCGTCACGGCCGCCGGTCCGGATGCAGCGGGACTGGCGACGCGGGCCTCGTCGAGATAAACCGGAGCCTTGCCGCTGCGGACGAGCGCGAGACCGATGGCAAGGTCTTCGACGCTGTCGGCCGTCGCAAGCGGCGCGTCGCGAAACTGGTCCCACGGGAATGCCATGCCAGTGCCGGTCAATACGCAAGTGCCCGCGATGCGCATCAGCCCGCGCTGACGGATGACGTTCTTCAGCGAGAACGCAAAGTTGGAAATCCGTATCATGGGCGGATCATCGGCTCGGGTCTGCAGTTCGTTGCGGGCTTGCGCCGCCCTACCCGTGCTTGCGGCGTGGTCTGCAAGGCGGCGGAGGGCGTCACCGTCAGGGACACAGTCCGCGTCAATAATGATGACGACGTCGGGCGGATCGCCGCACAAGGCATCGCGCCCGAAAGCCAAGGCATACCCTTTGCCGCGCAACGCGATGTCGTAGCGCTCGACGGTAGTTGCCCCAGCTTCGCGAGCGCGCGCGGCGGTCGCGTCGCTGCAGTTGTCAGCAACAACCAGAATGTCGACGCCGTCTCGCTTGATCGCTGCGACTGTAGCAGCGATGCCCGATTCCTCGTCATGCGCCGGAATGATGACAATGGTTCGTGGGGATGCGGCCCCGCGCGCGCGGGTTTTCGGGCGGCGTAGACCGGCAAGTGTTTCGACAGTCAGGATAAGGAGCGGAAAAGCGGCGACCCCGGCGATCAGCGCGGCGAGCATGCCGATCATCGCGTGCGGCTCGCCTTCAACAGCGTCGCCATTTCCGCACCGTTTTTCATCGCATCGTGCATGGCAGCAACGCGTGCGTGGCCCAATGCACCCATGGCAGCGAGCTGCTCCATCGGCGCATTCAGCGCGGCGCGGATCGAAGCCGCCAGCGCCGCAACATCGCCAGGTGGCGAGAGCCAGGCGACTTGCGCATCGACCAGTTCGGGGATGCCCGCGACCCATGTCGTGATAACCGGTCGGCGCAGCGCGAGCGCTTCCATGAGAACAACCGGCAGCCCTTCGGCAAAACTGGGCAGCACGAAAGCGCGGCTGTCGGTCATATGCTGGCGCACCGCGTCACTGCTTGCCACTCCCGCGAATTCGATATTTGCCGCAATGCCAAGCGCGACCGTTCGTGCCTCGAGCGATGCGCGCAACGGGCCTTCACCCAGCACAATAACACGTAAATCAGGGCGTTCGGGTACGATCATGGCGATTGCATCGACAAGGATATGCAGCCCTTTTTGCGGTCCAAGCCGGGCGACGCAGCACAGCGTCGCGTTATCCGGTGCATCGGATGGTGCCGCGTCGAGAAACTCCCGATCGACCCCGCAGCGAACGATCTCGATTTTTGTCCAGTCGGCGGGTGCGGCCCAGCGCATCAACTGGCTGCGGCCGTAGTTGCTGATCCCGACAACGAACGCCGCATCGGCGATCTTGCCGCCCAGATCGATCGCGCCGGGGGCATCGAATTCATCGGGGCCGTGAACGGTAAAACTATAGGGCGGCCCGCCCCAAAGGTACGCGAGGCGCGCAACGGCTGTAGGGTTCGTTCCAAAATGAGCATGGACGTGCGTGATACCCTTGGCGCGCCACTGTCGCTTCAACCAAGCTGCTTCGGCCAGATAGGCCATCTGCCGCCAAGCCCCGCTCGACGAAACGCGGCCCATGCGCCAGGCGCAGGCAAGAGCACGGACAAGGCCTGCTGGACGTGTGAGCGCTTCGATAATCAAGGCGCTCAAGAGGACGACAAGACCTTTGTCCAATACCGTGACTGTCTGCTGCTGCGCTTGCTCATCACGCGGATCGGGAAGGGGAGTAGGCGCAGGGCGGATCGAATAAGGCAAGACCTGCAAACCAGCTGCTTCGACGCCAGCGATTTCGCGGCGGATGAAGCTATGGCTGGGTGCCGGATAGCAATTGACGAGGTAGGCAATGCGCAAGCCGAAAGCTCCGGTTCATTCGAGGGCGGACATATGCACCTTTTCGTATCCGCGTCACGCGCTAGACTAACGCTGCTGCAATAAGGAATCGTTTCCGCCATGATCCAGCGCTTTGCGACACTGCTTCTTTTTGTCACGGCCGTTGCCGGGTGCTCTAGCGGGACGAAAGCCCAGTCGAATACGGCGGCCAAACGCCCGCCATTGGCTGTTGGGGTCAACGTTGGCAGCGCAACCTGGTGGAACAATAACCGGATTTATGCCAATTTGATCCTCGGTAACCGCTGGCAGATGGCATTGAAGGACAAAGGCTGGCAGTCGGTGCCGCCCGAACTTGTGGATGGCGACGGCTGGTTGCGCTCGCTTCCGCCGGGGGCAATCGCGTTTCGATCGCTCAACCACCCGAATTTTACGAATGGCTTCGCCGAAATCATTTGTCGTTACACTGGGAAAGGCGAGATTGCCGCCGTTTGGCACGGCAGCATCACTGAACAATTCGCTGGTAAAAACAACGTCCGGTTTCGCTGGCAGACACGGCCGCCCGCCAATGACCGCGCGGGGATCGACAATATCTTTTTGCAGGTCACGAATATCGATCCTGCAAATCCGGTGCGCAACATTGACTGCCGCGAAACGACAATGGATCCGAAAATCCGTTTCAACCCGCCGTTTGTCGATTCTCTCCGCGGCTTTGCAGTCATTCGCTACTTGTCGTTCATGAACCAGTCAACCGCGCCATTGCTGACGTGGGCCGGGCGCAAACAACTGACAAATGCCAGTCAGGAGATTGATGACGGCATGGCCGTCGAGGATCTTGTGGCGCTGGCGAACGAAGCGAAGGTCAGCCCGTGGTTCACGCTGCCTTATCAAGCCGATGATGATTACCAGCGGCGCTTTGCTGACTACGTTCACAAAAATCTTGATCCCCAGCTCGTGGCGCACGTCGAGCTGAGCAATGAAGTCTGGAATTCGGTTTTTTATACCCAGTTCCAGCGCGTCCAGCGCGAGGGCATCGAGCGTGGGCTTTCACCGAAGAACAATTATGAAGCGGTTCTGCGACGTTATGCCCAGCGCATGACCGAAATCATGAAAATCTGGACGACCGTTTACAAGGATCGACCAAAATCGCTGGTGCGCGTGGCCGCGACACAGAACGGCTATGTCGACACGTCGAACATGGTGCTCGGTTTCGAAGAAGCCGCCAAATGGGTCGATGCACTGGCGATTGCCCCGTATTTCAATTTCGACAAAAAGAAATATCCGCTCGACGGCAGCATGGAAAACATCTTCGTCGGCATCGATGCCAGCATCGACGAGACGCTTGCCCTGGCTGACAAACACCGGGTGATTGCCGATAAATACGGCGTCCGGTTGATTACCTATGAAGCGGGCCAGCACATCATTCTGCCCGAGAACATCCCGATGCTGAAGGCGATCAACCGCGATCCACGTATGGAAACGGCATATCGCCGTTACATCGATGGCTGGGGCGCGCGGCATGGCGACTTGATGGTGCTGATGCAGGATGTTTACGCCCCTGGTCGGTATGGCGCTTGGGGACTGCGCGAGTATCTGGGGCAGCCGTTGCAGGACGCGCCCAAGGCACGCGCCGCAGCCTCTTATCTATCGCCGGCAAAAAGCGCTTCAAAATAGGGGCGTGCGGCGCTGACGGGCAGGCCACCTTTCGAATGGATCATGACTGCGATGTTGTCGGGCGCGATGTCGTCGAAATAGGATTTCAGGCCCACGTGCGTCGACAGATCATGGTCCCATGGTTGTTTGACCAGCGATCTCGTCGATGGCGCATGGTGCGAATTGGCGTATCCGATGACTTCGCGCAGGAAGACGCCATAAAGAATATATTCGGAAAACGTCCGATTGCGGGCGATGGCGATTTGCCAGGGCAAGCCGGTTGCTGCTTCGATGTGATCGTGTAGCGCCAGCATATGATCGCGGCGCCACGCAATCAGATTGCCGACATGGCCGCGAAGTTGCGGCGCGTGCTTAAGGCCGAGAAGTTTGACAGCAACGTTTGTCCACGCAGGCACCATGCCAGCGCAATAGTCGACATCGAGCAAGCCGGTTTTACTATCAACCAGAAAATCATCGACCGAGAATGAGCGTACGAAGGTCGTGTCCGAATCCGTCATAACCAGAATGTCTTCGGGCACGAGCTTCACCGCTGCCAGCTTGTAGACCTGCTGACTGATCCAGCCACGCATCGGCAGCGCGCGCCAGTTATACCAGCTGCTTCCTTTCCAAGGGATGCGGATGAACCGCCGGTCGATCACGCTTTCGGCTTCGATCAAAATCGTGCGTGCGCTGGCCAGATGCGCGAATGCAGGCAAGTCGGCGCGGTCGACTATGATGTAATGTTTGAACGCGGGGCCGAAGCGGTCGAGCGATTCCACCAATAGCGCGCACCGCTCGAGATCGGGCGGGTAGGAGGGTGTGACGAAAGCCAGGCTGGGTGTCATTGCTGACGCCATGCAGGTGGAATGCCCGGCGCATCGTCGCAGTAAGTTACGGCCGCGTTGAGGTCGAACGGGCTGGCCTCGATCCCGTGGCGCAAAATGCCGGCGCGTTCGGCATCAGCGGAAGGGCGAGCTTTCATGGCCCCGGCTGACTTGATGAGACGCAGCAGCCGATTACCCGCCAGCCATGCCCGCGTTGCGCGCCGTGCGGCCGTTGATCCATAGGCGCGGGCGAAAAACCGGCGGCGCGACGCGAAAAGATAGTCGGGGATGCCGCTGCGGTTCTGCAACTCGCCTTCGGTCACCCCGGTCGCCGCGCCGCCGATATGCATGACGCGGCTGTCGGGCACGAACCGAATGTTCCATCCTGCGCCGGTCAAGCGGTGCATCAATTCGACTTCCTCGAAATATAGGAAAAACCCCGTGTCGAACAGGCCGACCCGGCGCAGTGCTTCGACGCGCAGCATAACGCTGGCACCTGTCGCCCATTCCACGACAACGGGGATATCCGAAAAGATCACGCCTTCTGCGACGCCGAACATGCGGCCGATCCGGTTCATCTGGCACCCGCGAAAAAATTCGCGTGCGACGGACGGGAAGCGAAATGCCGATCCTGATTTGGTTCCGTCAGGGTTGATCAACTGGCTGCCTGCAGCCGCGCACTCCGGATGCGCAATCAACTCTGCGTGCAATGCGGCCACCGCGCCGCGCTCGATAACGCAGTCCGGATTGAGCAGATGGATGAAATCGGGGGGGGGTCCACTCTGCAAAAGATGGAGAACTCCCTGATTATTAGCCCAGCCGAAGCCACCGTTGAGATCGAGCGCGAGCAATTCGACCCAGTCGTGCGCGGCAAGTCCGGTGCGCATCATCTCGGCAGAGCCGTCGCCCGACCCGCCATCGACAACAACCACGCGCAGATCGGGCATCGTCGCACGCTCGCCCGCCAACGCCGCGACACAGTCGAGCGTCAATTCCGCCGTCCGGTAGTTCACGATGACGACTGCGACTGTCATGAGACGGCGCCAAGAATGCGCGCAACACCGCGCGACCATCCCCAATCCGCCGACAGGGAAAGATTGCTCGCCCGCACGTCGCTTTGGTTCTTGCCGGCGAGGCGCGCAATCGCTGCCGCCATCGCGCCTGCATTGCCTGGCGCATAAAGTTCGTTCATCGACCCTGTCAGCATTTCACGGAACACGCCGCAATCGGGCGCAACGATGCCCGTGCCAAAGGTCATGGCCAGCGGGAGCACGCCCGAATTCAGCTGATTTTCAAGGCGCGGGATGATGATGATGTCGGCCGCTTCGCAAACCGCAACCATATCGGCATCTTCGAGAAAGCCTTCGAGTGTCACACCCGCCAACCGTTCGACGGTCCGCATGAGATATTTGCGTCGTGCGCGATCGGCCATGCTGCTGGCATGTGGCTGGCGGAAAGCGCGGATCATATGGACGGGCGCCAGGTTGGATTTGCCGACCGCACCCGCTAGCAAGGCAAGTTCACCCATCGAGCGCACTTGGCCGACTGCTGCAATCACTGTCGCATCGCCAGGCACGCCGAGCCGGGCGCGTGCAGCAGCCTTGCCCGTCGCATGCACGCGCAGGTCGGCGAAATCCTGCATGCCGTGAACAAGATGCTTCGAAGCCGGAATATCGGGAAACCGGGCAGCAACAGCCGTGCGCGAAGTTTCGTGGAAATGGCCGATCGCGTCCATCCGCTCATAGAATGCGGTGTAAAGCGCTTCAGACTCACCGCCGCGGTCGGCATGCGGCAAGAGATTGTGAACGGTGCAAACCATTTTGGTCGCAGGCTTCAGCGCGTCGATCCGCGCGAGGATGCGCCGCATCGCGCGGGGTGACGGTGGCATCGCCCAGCCCGTCAGCTCTTCAGGCCAGTGAAAATGAATGAGATCGAAGTCGCGCAGGCCGAGATAAAGTTCGGGCAGGCCTGCGCTCACGTTGTGCCCGGCGGCTTTATAGGCGTGCGACAGGCTGACGCTGAATGTCAGATCTTCGGTCGCAACGAGGATGTTCACGCTTTGGAGCCAAGGCCAAACCGGCGAAATACCGGCCCGACGAGGTCGTGAAGCATCCCTTGCATCGGCCGATAGTGTGCCAGCCCATAAAGGCATGCAGCCGCAAGCGCGAGGTAAGTTATGCCAACGGTTGCACCGCCGATGATGATCCGCGTGATGTCATGTTTGCCGACTGTCGTCAGGTTGACCAGTTCACCCGTGCCGATCGCCAGCATTGCAGCGACGAGCACCGGGACCATCCAGCGCGCCAGAGTCGCCATGCCGATCGTCGTCTGGCGCATGGCATAGGCGAAGTAGAGCGGCGTCAATGCAAAGGCGCAGATGGCATAACCGATGGCGACGCCTTCGGCTTTCCACGGCAAACCGAGGACAAACGACAGCGCATAAAGCGGGCATCCGAATAGCGACCAGTAAAGATACTGGCGCGTCCGGCCGAGACTGATGAACACCCAGCCACACGAATTCGATGCCGTCCCGAAGATCGACGAAATGGCCAGCACGCGGAAAATAACCGAGACTTCGTGCCAGCCGGGCCCCAGCACGATATCCACAAGCGGATCAGCAATCACGAAAAGAACGGCGCACAGCCCACATCCCATGAACGCCGTAACAGTCGCAAGCCGCAGATACGCAGCGTTCCACCGTTCGGGATCATCCTTGCACTTGGACAGGATGGGTATCGCCGACGACGAGAGCGATCCGTTGATCAGCCCAATCGGGAGCGTGAGCAAATTATAGGCGCGTGCATAGAAGCCGAGCTCGACGGCACCCCATCGCCAGCCGATCAGGACATTGTCGAACTGTCTGTGGAGAAAATTGAGCAGCGCAAAGCCAGTCACATTGGCACCAAATCCTAGTTCAGCTTGGGCCACCCGCCAGTTATCGACACGCGTCGGTCGCCAGTCACAGACAATCCATGTCAAGATCAATGTCACGACGCTGGCCGTAACCATTTGCGCGACAAGCGCCCAGACACCCGCATCGGCTTTCCAAGCAAGAAAAACGCCAACAACGAGCCCGATTGCCTGGGCGGCAAAAGCGATCAGCTGCAACGGCATCCAGCGCATTGATCGCGCGAGTAGCGCATTGTGCTGCGCAACCGCAGCCGCAAGCGGTATCGACATTGCCATTCCGATCACGAGCCATGTCACGCGCGGGTCAGCGTAGAGCATCGCGGCAAACGGCGCGGCGATCGCTGCGATAAGCATGAGGATCACTCCCACGCCGAGATTGACGAACAGCAGCGTACTGACAAGCGGCTGGCTGACTTCGCTGCGCTGGATGGTAGCCACCGAAAGCCCCATATCCGTAAACATGCCCACGAAGCCGGTCACTGTGACAGCCATTGCAATAAGCCCGAAGTCGGCAGGGGAAAGCAGGCGCGACATGATTGCCGTGCCGAGCAATTGCAGGATCAGCCGCGAAATCTGGCCACCAAAAGCAATGGCGCCTCCACGCGCGGCATCGCCGGCAAAGCTGCCGCTGCGGCCCGGACCCGCCAGCGCACGGGCATTGGCAGCTGCCCTTGCTTCGCTTCGTGTCACTCCATCGCGTCCTTGGCTGTAAACCTGGAGGTCGCTTATCGAGGAGGCGGCCTGTGCGCCAGCCACTTTCATGGTTAGCATGATTGACGCTTCAAGCGCTGCAACGCATA
This sequence comes from Sphingomonas sp., assembly GCA_043737475.1. GTDB lineage: Bacteria > Pseudomonadota > Alphaproteobacteria > Sphingomonadales > Sphingomonadaceae > Sphingomonas_O. Next base: position 16,704 of record JAYTAP010000101.1, on the reverse strand, counting down.
TCGCGCCGTGACCCGCATTGATCGAGGCCGCACGGTAACATCATGACAACAGCTTCGATCGCCTGCCGATTATGCGGCGAACCGACCGACAAGGCGTGGCAACACCGCGTTCTCGACAAATACGACGTCGATTATTTTCAGTGCCGGAATTGTGCGTCGATCCAGACCGAACAGCCCTATTGGCTCGCTGACGTTTATACCTCCGATATCCAACCTGAAGATGGCGGCTATCTGACGCGGAACCTCAATGTATTCAGGATTGTGCATTTCTATCTTAAAAGTCTAAAGTTGAAATCTGACGCCGTGGTGCTCGATTTTGGCGGCGGGCTCGGCATTGTGCCGCGTATGCTTCGTGAGCAAGGCGTCAACGCGTTCAATTATGACACCTACACGAAGTCACCATTCGCCGATGTGACCTGGGACGGCACAGCGCCGGATTTCATCGTTTCAAGCGAAGTGTTCGAGCATCTTCCCGATCCTGCGGGCGAGGTGGCCAGCATATTCGGGCACAAGCCCGACTATGTTTACGTCCGGACATGGCGATATTTCGATCAAGGCAAGACTTGGGACTATATCGGTCCCGAACACGGCGCTCACGTGTTTTTCTATACGGACAAAGCAATGCGCTTTATCGCGGAAAAATATGGCTATGAACTGATCCTGCCCAGCGACGGCGATGCTCTATTCTGTAAAAAACCACTGACGACGTTCCAAAAGCGCGTTGTCCTGCGCGGTCTTGATAGCCGAGCCGCGCGGATTGTGACCAAGCTGCTATCCAAGCTGCAATGACTGATTCCATCCCCTCGATCCTGATGGTCAGCTGGAACCGCCGCGAATATTATGAGCGGACGATGGCGCATCTGCTTGCCGATCCGTCTGATTTCCGGCTGCATCTGTGGGACAACGGATCCGAAGACGGGCTGGCCGACTATATCGCTGGTCTAAAGGACGACCGTATTGTCGCGCGGCACCTGAACCAGGCCAATGTCGGCCAATATGACCCGTGGCACTGGTTCGTAAACGGCTGCACGACCGGCGTCGGCGGCAAGCTCGACGATGATATATTGGGCGAGGCGGGGTGGATGGCGCGCTTTGCCGACATGCTGATGGCTGAACCCCAGTTCGGCCTGCTCGGCGGCTGGGTGTTCCTGCCCGAGGAGTGGGACGCTGAAGCTGCCGCGCACAAGATCAGGCGCGTTGGCAATTACGAGATTTTCCACAATGTCTGGGTTGCGGGCTGCATATTCCTTGGCCGGATCGAAACGTTGCGCAATTTCTCGATGCACGACCCGCAGGCGCGCGGCGTGCCGATCAATCACAAGGGGATCACTCGCGCGGGCCTGATCTCGGGTTATCCGCTGCCGATGTCATTTGCGCATAATCAGGATGACCCGCGATCACCGTTCTGCCGGATGAACCGGCCCGGCGGATGGGATCAGTTTGCGGCATATACCGCGCGGATGCAGAAGTTTTCGGGCCCCGCCGAATATGGCGAATGGATTTCGCGTGATGCCCGCGACATCCTTGAAACGCCGATCGCAGACCAGCTTAAACTCTATGACCCACCGACGACGATCGAGCGGTTCACCCGCAAGCTCAAGCGGGTATTGGGTCGCCCGAAAGCTTGATCTGCGGTTCGATTGCGGGTCTCCCGGCTCTTGCCCGGCGCGGCCCGACAACGATGAGCGCCATCGAAGCTGCCGCAAGCCACATGACGCTGGGTCGTGGCAGATACGACGTAAATGTGATCATCACAGCCGCTGAAACCAGAACGGCAAGGCAAAATCCGGCAACTTCGCGCTCGGCCGATCCCGGAGGCAGCGACTGTCTGATCTGCACCAGCCTGCCCATCGGGATCAAAAAGGAGATGCAAAAGAGCACAAGCCCGATCGCGCCGGCAAACAGCGCGAAATAAAGGTAGGTGTTGACAAAATCGACCATGCCTTCGCCCTGAACCATGTCCTGCATGCGCGCGACCACATTGGCGTAGCTATCCCCGATGATCGGGCTTTTCCAAAATTCCTGCATACCGCGGCGAAGCAATTCAGTGCGGTAATCACCCGATCCCGAGGCGTCCTCAAGACTTGTGGCTACTTGCGCGCCGAATGATCCGAAAACCGTGGTTCCGGCATAGATACCGCTGAGCAGCAGCGCTGCCAGCCCGACTTGTGATACGCTCCCGATGCCGCGGCGGTAGAAGGAACTGACGACGAAAGCGACTGCAATGCCAATCATGCCACCGCGCGATTGCGGCGCCAGTGTCCCAATCGCAATCAAGGCGACGATACCGATATATGCAAGATTAGAACGAAAGGCGCGACGCCCTGCCAAAGCCGCACAAAAGCACATGACAAGGACGGCCCCGAGCGCAGTTGCTTCCTCGAGTGGGCCGTACGCACGCATCAGACCGCCGCGGAATTTTACGACATTCTCGACCGGAAATCCATAGCGGTAATAGAGCGGCGAATAGAGTGGCCAGTTGGCCCGCGCTTCGTAAAGCACAAGCACGGCTAAAATACAGCCGATGGCGGCAAGGGCCGCCAGCAATGCCCGCCATTCGACCGGCGTGCGTGCGCAGCGCGTAATCAAATAGACCAAAACTGCAAACTGGAGGAAGTACGTTGTGAATCCGCGCAAGTAACCCGTAGGCGCGCCACCGCGAGCATCAACAAAGATCAATACCAGTATGACGATGATCATGGATGCGTCCGCCCAAGGCGGCGCCTTGGCAAGCCGACCCGGCGCGACCAGCATCGCGATAAGGCCACCTACTGCGACGGTTGTCTGCATCGTCCAGGAGAATAGCCACACGCTGCCGATTGTCATGTTGGTCGGCAGTGATGGAAGCGCGAACAGCGCTGTCGCAACAACAATACCTACTTTCAGTTTGGTTCGTCCAAAAATGAGCGGAATGAGACCAACAGCGAGATAGGCCACGATCAGATTGGGCGACAGGAAACCGATAGCAGCCATTGCGCCAAAGACGAGGCCCGGTAAAATGCCGACCTCACGCCGGATAGCTGGCGTCGACGCCATATAAAAGATCGCGGTGCCGATCACGATCATGGCTTCGATATAGAAGAGACTCTTCAGCACAGTTTACGTCGTCCTTCTGCGCGCCTCACTGGTCGCCCTGGCGGAACACTATCGCAAAAATACGTGGTCCGTCGACCAGATACCGTCGCCATAACCGTTTGGGCTCACTCAGCAGACGGAAAGCCCATTCCAAGCCCAGATTCTGGACAAAGCGCGGCGCGCGAATTTGACGACGGGTCAGAAAGTCGATGGAGGCACCGATGCTGAGCGCGACGCCTGAATTTGCCCCAAGTTCGCGGGCGCGTTGCAGCAGGATTTCGCCTTGCGGGCTACCCACGGCTACGAAAATATAGCGGCATTTGGCATCGCGGATAAAACTTGCTGCTTCATCCATCGCGTCGTGATTGCCGAGCATGCCCATCGGGGGAATGTGCTGTATGACGGTCACGCCGGGCGCGATTGCTTCGAGGTCGGCGATGCTCGTGGTTTCGCCACCGATGATGGCAATCCGATCGCTGGTCTTGAGCTGCTGGGCAAAGATCGCCGCTGTCAGGTCGCTGCCGGGGACGACTTGAAGATCGATCCCGCGCAGCTTTGCCAGACGCATTAAAACCCGGCTGTCGCATAAACACAGATCGGCGTCGCGGACCGCCCGTGCATACTGATCGCCGAGCGGCGTGCCGGCAAGTCGATCCAGACGGACAATGTGATCGACATTGGGAGTCACGACAGTCGTGAACTTCGGCAGCGTTGACGCAGTGCGCACGGCCGCGACGGCATCGGTCCAGTCGAGGTTCGTAAAATCAACGCCGACAAACCGTGTCGTCGTACGCTCAATAGGCATCTTTGTCCCAGATCAGCCGGAACAGGGTTTCGATGATGATCCGGATGTCGAGAAACGGTGACCAATGCTCGATGTAGTAGATGTCATATTCGACGCGCCGCCGCGCGCGGACGAGATCGGCGATTTCGCCGCGCAGCCCCCGAACCTGGGCAAGGCCGGTAATGCCGGGTTTGACGCGGTGCCGCGCGGCGTAGCCTTTCACAGCGTCGAAATAATAGGCGTCCTCGACGCGCATTTTGGTGGCATGCGGGCGCGGGCCGACAATCGACATGTCACCCTGAAGCACGTTTACAAGCTGCGGCAGCTCATCGATGCTGAAACGGCGGATGAACGCCCCCACGCGCGTGACGCGGGCATCGCCTTTGACCGTGCGCTGCGCGCCGCTTTCGTCCTGCGTCGCGACGTGCATCGACCGGAATTTCAGCACTTCGATTTCCGAGTTGTTGAACCCAAAGCGCAGCTGCCTGAAAAGGACTGGCCCCGGGCTTTCCAGCCGGATCGCAATCGCGGTCAGCAGCAATAACGGCGACAGGACGACGAGGCCAATTGCCGCAAGTGCATAATCCTGAACATTCTTGCCGATAAGATCGAAATCGCGGACCGGGCGGCGCAACAACGTCATCACGGGGAGCGAACCGATGACGCCGAGGCGAAAACTGGACCGCAGTTCAACGATTTCGCGCGAAAGGACACAAACATCGATCGAGACCGCACTCAATTGCTCGATGATCCGGTCGAGCCGCTCCTGCCCCACTTGCGGCAGCGCAATGATGACCTGATCGAGATCGCCTTCACGCGCCATCTTCAGGATTTCGGCAAACCCGCCGACAAACGCGACGTCGCGGTGCGCTGTGCGGTCAGCGCGCTCGACGCGGTCATCGGCAAATCCGACGATCTTGAGGTGCGGCAGGCGCTCGAGCTCAAGTAAATCGACAACGCGGCCGACGATATTATGGTCCGCACCATAAATGACGACGCGCTGGCCGATAACGCCCTGCTGCATCAGCCACCATGCCATCCGCCGGAACGGAATGCGGCTGAGCATCAGCAGCGTCGCGCAGGTCGCGATATAGATCCCGCTCATGCCGGTCGACATCGATCCCGTCGAGCGCAACTGGGTCGCGGTCAGGCCAGTCAGCAGCAACGCGATGATAAAATCATAGACGCCGCCCTGACCCGCGTCGGACCCCTGGCCGCGAAACGTCGTGTAGCCGTCACGCGAAATGCGGATGAGGAAATAGTTGATCGCCAATATGATCGCTGCATTCATGTGCAGCGGCTCGTCGATGCTGCGATCGAAAATGCTGTGATAGATCGTCATGGCGGCAACGAACGCGACGATGAAACATACAACATCCGATGCGATGCCAAGTGTGGTCAGCAGATTCGACGTAAAGCGCATCCGCCGCCGCCGCGGCGCCAGCAGATGTTCCTCGATGGCAAGGGGGGGCACAGGGTCGGGCTGATCGCTCATAATTTGCCGACCGGTAACGGGCTGAACAGGCCGCGCAGCTTGAAGGGGCGCGACGGGTTCGAGAAGGTGTAGTCGCGCAGTGCCATGTCGTATCGGCGCTTGGCACCGATCGCGCATCCGCCGTCATTGGCCTTCTGGCAGGTCATCAACAAGACATTCCATGCCCAGGGCTGCGACGTATTGCTGTCGGCAAAGCCACGCGCCGCGGCGGCTGCCGTTTTTAGGTCACCTTGCGAATGGAGATACTGGATATAGGCGGTCAGCGCGCGGCGGCTGCGTGGCATGTCGCGAACGCCTTCGGCGAGCACCTGCCGCACGCGCAGCGGCTGATCGCTGGCCATATAAGATTGCGCCAGGACAAGCCTTGCTTCGAGGTTCGATCCATCGGAGACAATGGCATTTTGGGCGTCGGCATTGGCGCGCTCCAACTTGCCCGCCGCCAAAGCCCATTTCGCCCGGAGCATCAGCGCATTGGAATCCTGAGTGCCGCCGGTGTCCGAAAGCAGCGTGTTGACAAGTGCTTCTGCTTCCGCGCGCTTGCCCAAGCCATCGAGCGCGACCGCTTGCAGCCCGCGATCGGAATCCGTCGCGCCGTTCCCCTGCGTAATCAGGGCCAGCGCGCGGGCATATTCCCTGCGAGTCAAAAGATACTGCCCGGCTGCCGACCGCAACGGTGAACCGCCCATTTTCGTCAGGCGATCATCAAGATAGGCCGGCCGGTCCGCCGGTTCGACATTGTCGTACAAGTCAAAGGCCCACGCGATGAACTGGCTATCGGCTCGTTTCTGAACAACAGCATTTGACCAGATCTTTCGCGCCGCGTCGATCTGACCGGTGCGGTAAAGAACATTGCTGTAATCGAGCGCAAGCTCGAAATTATCCTTTTGAACCTCGAGCAGGACCGGAAAGACCGACAGCATCCCTGCAACATCGCTTTTCGCTCGATAGAGCTGCAGTAATGCCGAATTGATGCTCGGCTGTCCGGCAGCGGTAGACTGCGATGCTTTCAGCATGGCGATGGCATCATCGACTTTGCCCTGCACGGCAATCGCACGGGCTTTCAGCAGGATTCCGGTTTCGTCGTTCGGTGATACGGACAGAATTTTATCGGCAGCAGCAATCGTGGCTTCCGGCTCACCTTTGTCCAGCGCAAGCAGGCCGCTTACGGCAAGCCCTTGGGCATCGTCCGGCGCCAGGACCAGCAACCGGTCGACGGCATCTTTCGACAACCGCGCAGCGCCGATCATGTAACCAGCATAGGCCAGCGGGCGCAGTGTATCGACGTTGCCGGGCCGCAGTTCATCCGCGCGCCCGAACGCCGTGAAAGCTTCGGGCAGTGCGCCTGTTGCCATATGGAGTTGGCCAAGTGTGAACCAGACGTCGGCAACGTCATCACGAATTGCGATGGATTTCATGATTGCGACTTTTGCCTCGGGCAGCTGTCCGGCTGTGGCGAGCTGCTGCGCTTGTGCAAAGGCCTCGTTGGCGCGCTCGGCTTTTGACGCACAACCGGGGAGCGCCAAAACCATTGCGCCGACAACGAAAAACGCACAAATTGGGGCATTAAGCATAGGCGGTTGCATCATTTGGTCCTGGTGCTGCTATACGCCCGTTTAGAATCAGTGTTATGGTGCAAGCAGTCGCAACGATCAAGGTGCCAGGCACGACCGCAATAACGACGCCGCGAAAGGAAGCAGGAATGCTACGGTTTTTAGCGATTATCATGTTTGCCTTTTCGAATTTCGTGGTCAGCATTGCTTTGGCGGCTGATACACCCAAAGCAGTAAACCGACCGTATACGATAAATCCGGGCGACGAGATCGAGATCTATGTCTGGGGCGAGGAGCGTCTGCAGCGTGTTTCGCGCATTTTGCCCGACGGCAGTTTCGCCTTCCCGCTTGTTGGGCGCGTGCAGGCCGCGGGAAAGCTGCCCAGCCAGATTGAAAGTGAAATTTCGCAGGGACTGAAAACGCAATATCGCGGCGATGTGCCGCAGGTCACTGTTTCGGTCCGCTCACCGTCAGGTTTCAGCTTTTCGCTTGTCGGACGGGTTCGCGGTCCGGGGAATTTTACACCAGGGCGTTACCTGAATGTGATGGAAGCCATTGCCCTGTCGGGTGGCCCTGACGAATTTGCCAATCTCGACAATGTGACGATCATCCGCAAAACGCCAGCGGGCATTACCTTGTTGAAACTGAAACTGGCGGCGGCGTTCAAAGGGGCTCGTGACCTCACTGCGGCTTCGTTGCCGCAGATCGAAAGCGGCGATACGGTCATCGTCCCGTGACACGCCTTCTGATGGTTTCCGTTGCTCGAGTGATCGGCGCTGCTTTGGCCGCGACGCCCTTTTTGTTGTCGGCTGCGCGCGCGGGCACGGTGACGTCGGGCATCAATACATCGGGCACGATCGGGTACTCGAACAATCCGTTTCTTCTGGAATCGCCTGATGGTGGCGTGGCCCGGGGCGACGTTTCCGTTTCGACCTTCGTCGAAGAAAAATCAGCGCGATCATCGCTCCGGGTCGGGGCGAACGCCAATTACACCAAATTCAGCCGCCTCTATCGCGATTCGATCAATCTGGGCGCTCAGGTCGGCTTCTCGCGAACCTTCTCCCGCCAGCTGTCGTTCCGGGCCGGTCTGTCGATGAACAGCTCGATCGGCGGATCCTATTTCACCGATCCCGCTTTCTTGACGCCGGACCCGACCGTTGTCGTGCCGCCGGTTGTCGATATTACGCTGGTCGGCCTGCAAAGCCGGACGACGGGTGTTTCGGCAAGCACGGGTCTGACCTACACGCCCGACAGCCGGAATTCGATCACGCTTGGCCACAACGGCAGCATCGCACGGTTTCCTGGCGGTTTCGGGCGGAGCGAATATTCGAACATTTCCCAATCCGCCAGCTATTCGCGCGTGATCAGTTCGCGGTTTAATGCGGGGGCTTCGGTAAACGTGGCGCGCGTCAATTATTTCGGCGACGATCTGGGCGATGCGGTTATCGTCAGTCCACAGATCAACGGTTCGCTTCGGGTGGCGCGGCAATGGACGCTGTCCGGCGGCGTGGGATTTTCGTCAACGCGGGTCAACATTTCGGGCGGAAAACTGAAATCGACCGATTTGTCGGCAAACTTCAGTGCTTGCCGCGCCGACTCGCGAACCAACTGGTGTCTGAACGGCTCTCGATCGACGGGGGCGTCATCATTTGACGGTGTGCGGACGACAACGTCTTTCGGGACGTCATATAGCTACAAGCTGTCATCGCGTGACACGATCAGCGCCTCGGGTGGCTACAGCCGTTCGGGTGCCCCGCAGTTATCAGCGCGCGGCGCCACAAGTTTTTTGTCAGCCTCGACAAACTATTCGCGGCGCTTTTCGAGCCGGATTTCAGGGCAGGTCACGGGCGGCTTCACGCGCAGCGTTTTTGAAGGGACGCGAAGCAACGCTTATGCGTCGATCGGTATCAACTATAATTTTGGCGGCGAGCGATGATCAACGATGACAATGAAAGCTATACCGAGCCGGCGTCGATCGTGGCGCAGGTTCCCGGCATTTTGCTGCAGCGCAAATGGTGGCTGATCATTCCGACGATCCTGCTCCTGATCGCAGGCACAGCCGCCGCATTCCTGATCCCGGCGATTTATCGATCCTCGGCAACATTGCTTGTCGAAGCCGCCGATGTTCCCATCGACAAGGCCATTTCCGGCGGCAGCGAAGTTGTCGATCAGCGGCTCGCTAAAATCCGGCAGCAAATCCTGAGCCGTCGTGACCTTATCCAGCTGATGGACAAATATGCGCTGTATCAGGAAGAGCGCCAGTCTGATTCGCTATCGAAAGTCGTTGCCAAATTTCATGATGCCGTTGCCGTCACGCCGGTGAGCGCCGAATTCCAGCAGGGTGGAAGCCGCGCGACGATCGCGTTTACGATCAGCTACGATTACCGCGACCCGATCATGGCGCAGCAGGTGACACAGTCGTTGATCGACCGCATTGTCGAGATCGATTCGACGGCGAATGTCGAACAATCGCGAGCGGCAGTGGCGTTTCTTAGCCAGCAATCCGAGGATTTGTCGGGGCAGCTTACGCTGGTCCAGAACCAGTTGTCGGGGCTCAAGGCACGCTATGGCTCGGTCTTGTCGAACAGCACCGCTCCGATGATGGGCGGCGGCGGCGGCATCGAATCGCAGATCGCGGCCCTACGCCGTGACAATGCCAATCTCAATAATCAGCGCGATCTGGTCAAAACTTCGGCCGAGCGCGATCCCATTGTTTCGCAAGCAGAGCAAAGCCTTGCCGCTGTAGAAGCCATTTATGCGGACAATCATCCTGACGTCGTGATCGCCAAGCAGCGTCTTGCAGAAGCAAACCGTCTGGCCATAAGAAACGTCAAGAAAATACCCGTCGATACCGTCACGAAGCAGATCGAATTCAACAACGCCCAGATTGCATCGCTGCAATCGGCACAGGGACAGGAAATGCGGCGTTCTTCGGCTATATTCTCGGCGCAGTCGCAGGGCCCGGCCGTCATGGAGCAGGCTGCACAGCTTCAACAACGCCTCGATGGTCTCAATGTTCAGTATCAGCAGTCAGCGACCAAGTTGATGGCTGCCGAGGCCGCTGCGCGCGCGGCGAGCGAGCAGCGTGGGGAGCGGCTCGTTGTCGTCGATGCGCCGTCGCAGCCCGATGATCCGACCTGGCCAAACCGGCCGATGCTGATTGCCGGCGGAGGCGTTGCGGGCGCTGGCCTTGGCTTCGCGCTCATTTTGCTGATGGAATTGTTGCGGCGGCCAATCCGGGGCGCAGCGGGTCTGGAAGAAGCCACGGGCGCAACGCCGCTCGGGGTCATTCCGATCGTGCTGAACAATAAAAGAAAAAACGGGTCGCCCGGCAGAGCGGGGCGCTGGGGATGGCTGAGACGGCTTAATCCGCTGTCATGGCGGCGATCGAAGTTGGCGGCGGCAGATGGATGAGCTTGGGGGCGTAAAGATGACGTTGATGGAAAACGTGCCGTTGCGCGCGGCAGGCAATGCGGGCGCAGCGCTCGATCTTTCGCGTGCGCAAACGGTGGCGATCGATCCGGCAGCGCTGCGCGACGAACGGATTATCGGGTTCGACCCTACCGACCGTGATGGCCGACCGTTTACGCTGCTCCGCTCGCGTATCCTGGATCTTTGGCGGGGGCAGGGGCGCAAACTGATCGGGATCACGTCCGCGTCGCCATCGGCGGGCAAATCCTTCATTGCGTGCAACGTAGCGGCATCGCTGGCGACGCTGCCCGAAACGCGTGTCGCGTTGTTCGATCTTGATTTGCGCCGTGGCACGATTGCCCAGAATTTCGGCATTGATGCGGATGACGGGATCGAAACATATCTGACTGGTAAGAATCCTGATTTGTCGGCCATCGGTCGAAAGATCGAAGGAATATCGCTCACCATATATCCTTGCGCAGCGGTCCGTGGGCATTCGGCGTCGCTGGTGGCGGGGGATGCATTCGAAGGCCTGGTGGCAGCGATGCGGTCACTGCCCGAAGATGTTCTCGTGCTTTGCGATCTGCCGCCTGCTTTTGCCAACGACGATGCCAAGCTGATCTGCGAAAAGCTCGACGGCTACATTCTGGTTGCCGAAGACGGGATCACGGCACGTAAGGCTGTAAAGGCCGCGATGCATTTCATGAAGCCGTCGCCGCTGCTTGGTTCGGTGCTCAATCGTGCGCATCTCGGGTTCGGCGATGAATATGGTTATGGCAGCAAATCCTACACCCATTATTACGATTGAGCGACATGCGTAGGGGAATCATTCTCGCCGGCGGATCGGGGACGCGCCTCCATCCGCTGACACTGTCGGTCTCGAAACAGCTGATGCCGGTCTATGACAAGCCGATGATTTATTATCCGTTGTCGGTGCTCATGCTGGCCGACATCCGCGACGTGCTGATTATCACGACGCCGCAGGACGCGCCTGCGTTTCAGCATTTGCTCGGCGACGGCAGCGGCTGGGGCATGGCGATATCCTACGCCGTGCAGCCGTCGCCTGACGGGTTGGCGCAGGCATTTCATATCGGTGCTGATTTTGTTGGACCGGATCCCTCGGCGCTGATTCTCGGCGACAATATTTTTTACGGACATGGTTTGCCCGAAGAACTGGCGGCGGCGGATGCCCGGACCGAGGGAGCGACTGTATTCGGTTACCGCGTGTCGAATCCGGGCGAATATGGCGTCGTGGCGTTCGACGCGACCGGCCGTGCGGTTTCGATCGAGGAAAAGCCCGCGGTGCCCAAATCCAATTACGCTGTGACCGGCCTTTATTTCTATGACGGCACGGTCGTGGATCGGGCGCGGGATCTGCAGCCATCGGCGCGTGGCGAACTCGAAATCACCGATCTCAATCGCCTGTATCTCGACGACGAGAAGTTGAATGTCGAAATCATGGGTCGCGGCACGGCGTGGCTCGATACGGGCACACACGGATCGCTGCTCGATGCCGCCGTATTTGTCCGCATTCTCGAAGAGCGACAGGGCCTGAAAATCTGTTGCCCCGAAGAAATTGCTTGGCGCAGTGGCTTTATCGATGACGCGCAGCTCGAAGTGCTGGCAGCACGGCTCGGCAAAAGTGGTTATGGCGCTTATCTGACGGCGCAACTGGCTGCGGAGCGCGGCTAAGTGATCGTCACCGATACGGCAATTGCCGACGTCAAGCTGATCGAACCCAAGGTGTTCGGCGACGAACGCGGCTTCTTCCTCGAAAGCTGGAATCAAAATGCGTTCGACGCGGCGGGCATAACCGCGCGCTTCGTTCAGGATAATCACAGCCGCTCGTCGCGCGGTGTGCTGCGTGGGCTGCATTATCAGATGAACCCGGCGCAGGGAAAGCTGGTCCGCGTGGTGGCAGGGGCGGTGTTCGACGTTGCCGTCGACATGCGCAAATCGTCGCCGACATTCGGGCAATGGGTCGGCTATGAACTGTCGGCGCAGAACCACCGGATGCTGTGGGTGCCGCAAGGCTTCGCGCATGGATTCCTGACGCTCGAAGACGGCACCGATTTTCTTTACAAATGCACGGACTTTTATGCGCCTGCCTCCGAACATTGCCTCGCTTGGGATGATCCGGCTGTGGGTGTCGAGTGGCCGCTTGATGGCATGACACCACTTGTGTCGGCCAAGGATCAGGTCGGCAAAACGTTCGCGGACGCTGCGACCTTCGCATGAAGGTGCTGATTCTTGGCGCGGGCGGACAGGTCGGCACCGCATTGCAAGCGCTGGCTCCTCGTCATGCTGCGGTCACGGCGCTCGACCGCAGCCGCCTCGATCTCAGCGATATCGATGCGATTGCGCCGCTGATCCACCGGCTCGCACCGTCGCTGATCATCAATGCCGCAGGCTATACGGCTGTCGATAAAGCCGAAAGTCAGCCCGATCTCGCTTATGCCATAAATGCCGAAGCTCCGGGCGCTGTGGCATGGGCGGCGGCTGAGATCGGCGCGCGGTTCGTTCATATCTCGACTGATTTTGTTTTCGACGGCACGGCGCACAAGCCTTACGCGCCCGACACGCCAACCAGTCCTTTGAGCGTCTACGGGCGATCAAAAGCAGCGGGCGAGACGTGGACGGCGCAGGCGGGCGGCAACGCTCTCACAATCCGTACCGCATGGGTGTACGGCGCGGGCGGCGCGAATTTTGTCGAAACCATGCTGCGACTGATGGTGACACGGCCCGAAATCAATGTCGTCGCCGACCAGATCGGCACGCCAACACATGCTGATAGCTTGGCGCGCGCGATGTGGGCGCTGGCCGCGACGGACCATACAGGCATAGTGCATTTCACCGATGCGGGCGTTGCCAGCTGGTATGATTTTGCGGTTGCGATCCATGACCTTGCAACAGCGGCTGGCCTGTTGGACAGCGCTGTCATAATAAATCCAATCCCGGCAAGCGCATATCCGACGCCCGCCTGGCGACCGGCCTATTCGGTTCTCGACAAAGCGCAGACATGGGACTGGCTGGGCTATACCGCCCGCCATTGGCGGCATGAATTGGCAACGATGATCCTCAAGAAACGGACTACGATATGAGCAATCTTCTCGTTACCGGCGGCGCCGGGTTTATCGGCACAAACTATGTCCGCGCGCGCGCTGCGGCGCATTCCGATGCAACGATCGTTGTGCTCGATGCGATGACCTATTCGGCCAAGCGCGCTAACTTGGAAGGGCTCGCCAATGTCGTGATCGTCGAAGGCGATATCCGTGATGAAGCACTGGCGACTAACCTATTGCGCGATCACAGCATCGATACGCTCGTCCATTTCGCAGCCGAAAGCCACGTCGACCGCTCGATCTCGGGCCCCGACATTTTCATCGATACCAATATCATCGGCACGCACAGCCTGCTGAAAGCCGCCCGCGCGGTCTGGCTTGATGGCGGCAGCGGGATGCCGCACCGGTTTCACCATATTTCGACCGATGAAGTGTTCGGCTCGCTTGGCGCGGACGACCCGGCATTCCACGAAGACACGCCTTATGCCCCGAATTCGCCCTATTCGGCGTCGAAGGCCGCGTCGGATCATCTCGTGCGCGCCTATCACCATACTTATGGTCTGCAGACGACGATGACCAATTGCTCGAACAATTACGGGCCCTATCAGTTCACCGAAAAGCTGATTCCGCTGTTCGTCATCAATGCGCTGACGGGCAAGAACCTGCCGGTTTACGGCGACGGGATGAACGTGCGCGATTGGCTGCACGTTGACGATCATTGCCGCGCGATCGATCTGGTGCTCGGCGGCGGGCGGCCGGGCGAGACTTATAATGTCGGCGGCGGTGAGGAGCTGCCGAACATGACGGTGATCACGACGATCTGCTCGACGGTCGATGCGCTGTTCGCAGCCGATCCGGGACTCGCGACGCAGTTTCCTGCAGCGCCGGCGGCGCAAGGGCGGCCGACGGCAGATCTGGTAACTTATGTCACCGATCGCGCGGGACACGACCGGCGCTATGCCATCGACTGCCGCAAGCTTGAAGCCGAACTCGACTATGCCCCCGCCTATGACTTTGCAGGGGGGCTGGCGGCGACGATCCGATGGTATGTCGATCACGCCGACTGGTGGGCCTGAGCCTTAAGGTGGAATAGCAGCACCGTCTGCGGCATACCCAGCGGCAATTGCATGCCGACCGTCATCAATGCTGCCCCCGATGCCACGACGCTGGACGTGCGCGGCCAGATCGTTCGAACTGCATAGTTTTTGGTGCTGCTGAGCCCAACGGGATAAAAGCGATCCGGCAGCGCCGCGTCGTGCCCGGTCAGAAACGCCACTGACCACAGCGCTTCGGATTGGTCTGCCGCGACAACGCCGACGATGTTTAGATAATCGGCTGTATCGAGCCGCTGAAACGCGCCATTGTGAAGCAGCGCGCGGTGTCTTTTGTAAAGCGCGATTGCCTTGGCCAGTTCATCAAGATCGGCTTGCGGTTCGGCCAGAAGGTTAAGCTCCAGCCCCATATGACCCATGAACGCCGTGCCTGCGCGCATCGCCATCGACAGTTTCCGCCCGGTCTGGTGGCAGGTCGATGGGCCGACATGCGCACCTGAAACGTCGAGCGGCAGGAAAAACGATGCGCCGCGCTGGATGGTCTGGCGGTCAAGCGCATCATTGCTGTCCGACGTCCAGATGCGGTCGGTTCGCGCTAGTATTCCCATATCGGCGCGGCCGCCGCCCGAGGCGCAAGTCTCGATTTCGACATGCGGGTGCGCCGTGCGGATGCGGTCGATCAGCGCGTAAAGTGCCGTTACCTGAGCGTAAGAACGCGGCCGCCCCGCCGCGTCGCCGGGATGATTGAGATCGCGGTTCATGTCCCATTTGATGTAGCCGATGGCATGATCGCGCAGTACGGCATCGATGCAGCCGAACAGATAATCGCTGACGTGCGGGATCGAAATGTCGAGCACATATTGATGGCGGAAGGGGATCTGCTCAATCCCTTCGATCTGCAAGACCCAGTCGGGATGCGCCCGGTACAGATCGCTGTCGGGATTCACCATTTCGGGCTCGAACCACAGGCCCATTTCCATGCCGAGGCCGGTCACATGATCGACCAGCGGACCGAGGCCTTTGGGATAGACAGCGCTCGACACCGTCCAGTCGCCGAGCCCCGCGCGGTCATGCCGCCGCCCGCCGAACCAGCCATCGTCGAGGACAAAGCGCTCGACGCCGAGTGCTGCGGCACGAGTGGCAAGATCTTTCAGCTTGTCGACGTCATGGGCAAACCACACCGCTTCCCATGTGTTGTAATGCACGGGACGTGGATTGGTGCGGGTGCTGGCGCGCAGGATGTGCGCGCGGATATACGCATGGAACTGCCGGCTGAGCGCAGCAAGACCGTTTGCCGAATAGGCAGCAACAATGTCAGGACTGACGTAGTTTTCACCCGGCGCAAGCCGCACTTCGCCAGGTAGCAGCAGCGCGCCGAGCGATGCCAGGACCCGTCCGTCGTTCAGCGTATCGACCCGGATGCGGTGATTGCCGCTCCACGCGACTTGCAGTCCATAGGCTTCGCCTGCGTTTTCGGTTGTCGATGGCGCACACAGGATCACGGCCGGAAAACTGTCGTGCGATGTCCGCCCGCGTCGGTTTTCGCGGATGTAACCACCCGAAAAGCGGCTGATCCGCTCGCGACCGAACTCGCCCGCCCAGCGCCCCGAAAAGCCGATGATTTCAGTCATCAGCTGTGGCACCGGCAGGAATGCGGTCGCCATGTCGTTCAGGTTGAGCGCTTCGGGACCATAGTTGGTCAGCGTCGATCCGATCGTCAGGACGCCCGTCGCGGCATCGACAGTTATCCGGTATTCCAGCCCGAGCTTGGTGCGGACATCGGAACAGATAATTGTTGCAGCGTTCGTATTCGCGATGACTTTGACGACATCGAACCGGCTGCCCCAATCCTTGCCGCCGCGATGCGCCGCAAAGCCGCAAGTCCCCATCAGGCCGAGGCCGGGTTCCATCGCTAGTGAGGCAGCAATCGGTACGTCAGCCAAGCCCGGCCCGACCTGCTGCGCGCTCAAGGCAGTGACTTCGGCGACACTTAATTCGGAATTTAGCCGCTTGCCCCAATGAATGACATGCGGCGGCGCGCCCTTCTCGCAAGCGACGATCAGCGTCGTTTCACGACCGTCGAAGCGGACATGGGTCATGTGGACAAAATCGCTCGCATCAGCGATGGCCACTAACGCGAAACTGCGGGCGGCGGAAGCATGAGCGACCATATTCTGGTGATTGACGAAGGGACGACGTCGACGCGCGCAATGCTGTTTGCTGTCGATGGCGCCTGTCTGGGCAGTTGCCAGAAGCCGATCACGCAACATTATCC
>JAYTAP010000100.1:0-2496 GCA_043737475.1 Sphingomonas sp. | reverse complement strand
GTTTCGGCTTTGTCGAGTCCCGTCAGCCCGCCATAATGGCGTTCGTTCAACCGCCAGTCCTTCTCGACCGGAAGCCAGAGCCGCCCCATCGCCTCGAGCGCGAGGTTGAGTGTCTTGATCGCCCGTGATTGCAGCGAAGTGAAGCACAGGTCGAAATCCATGCCCTTGGCGGCCAGCAATTCGCCGGCCGCGCGCGCTTCGCTGACACCCTTGTCGGTCAGATCCACATCCCACCAGCCGGTAAAGCGGTTTTCGAGATTCCAGGTCGATTGGCCGTGTCGGATCAGAACGAGTGTGGGCATGGGCTGCTGCGCTCCTGTCGGGTTTCGCCGCGTTTAGGACGGTTCTGTTTCCAATGTAAGTTGGCTAAGGCCGCGGCATGAAAATCCGTTTTGTTGCTTTTGTCAGCCTGATCCTCGCTCCCGCGCCTGCGCTTGCCTGGTGGGAATATGGTCATGAAACGACCGCAGCAATTGCATATGCCAACGCCAAGCCAGCAACGCGCTATGCGATCGACCGATTGTTGCGTCAGAGCCGAACGCTCGACACGCCGACGTGCCCCGCGCGGACGCTGGAGGAGGCAAGCGTCTGGGCGGACTGTATCAAACAGCCTGCGCTACGTGACCGGTTCAGCTATGCGTTCAGCTGGCATTACCAGAACGTCGATGTCTGCAAGCCGTTTGACCTCACCGCAGCGTGCAAGGACGGGCATTGCGTATCGGCGCAGATCACGCGCAATGCCAGGTTGCTGGCCGACAAAACGCTCCCAGTGCGCGAACGGATCACGGCACTGGCGTTCCTGACGCATTTCGTCGGCGATCTGCACATGCCGCTCCACGCGGGCGACCGCAGCGACCGCGGTGGCAACGACCTAAAAGCGGCGTACGGCATTTTTGCTGGCGCGCGGACGAACCTGCACAGCGTGTGGGACGGCTATCTCGCCGAGCGTGCAATTTCGACGCCCCCTGCGCTGGTCACGGAAACGATGCCGGATATGGCAGCCGGGACCGTCAGCGACTGGAGCCGCGAAAGCTGGCAGATTGCTAAGGACGCGGCTTATGGCGTGGCGCTCGGCGATCCCTGTGGGCCCGTTCTGGCGCGTGCTGTGCTCGACGATGCCAAAATCGCAGCGCTGGTGCCTGTTGTCCGGCTGCAGATTGCGCGCGGCGGCATGCGGCTGGCGCGGTTGCTCGATGAAGCGCTCGTCCCGAAGCCTACGGGTGCATCGCCCCGGCGTTGACGATCGGCTGTGTATCGCGTTCGCTGCACAGCACGACCATCAGGTTGCCGACCATCGCCGCGCGCCGTTCGCCGTCCAGCTCGACGACTTTCTTTTCAGACAGCATGTCGAGTGCCATTTCGACCATGCCTACGGCGCCCTCAACCAGCGTCTTGCGCGCCGCGACGACCGCCGCGGCCTGCTGCCGCCGCAACATTGCCCCCGCAATTTCCTGCGCATAGGCGAGGTGCGTAAACCCGCATTCTTCGACCGTGATGCCGGCGACGGTCAGTCGCTCGATCAGTTCAGCGCGCAGTTCGATGCCGACCTGATCGTGATTACCGCGCAGCGTGACTTCCTGATGCGTGAAATCGTCATAGGGATAGCGTGATCCGATCGTGCGCACGGCGGCTTCGATCTGCACCATCACGAACGCCTTGTAATCGTCGACGTCGAACAGCGCCTGCGCGGTATCGGTCACGCGCCAGACGACTTGTGCCGCCATTTCGATCGGATTGCCGCGCAGATCGTTGACCTTGATCTTGTCCGAGATCAGGTTGTTCGCGCGCGCCGAAATCTTGTGCTTGGCAAAGAACGGCAGCACCCACCGCAGCCCCGTGGCGCGGTCGGTGCCCTTGCAGCTGCCGAACAGCGTGATCGCGGCGGCTTGGTTGGGCTGGAGCATGTAGAAACCTGGCCACACCAGTAGAATGGCGATAACCGCAATAATGATAAGCATCATATCGCCGCCGGTGTGCGCCACCCAGTTCATGCCGACCGGAACCATCAGGAACGCCGCGAGCAGGACGACCAGCATCAGATAACCACTCGAGGTGCTTGCCGTAACTTCACGGCTCGCGTTCAGTATCGGTGCTTCGTTTCGGTCCGCCATGTCGCCCTCCCTGACAGGAGCGGCTTAGCGTTGCGAGGTTGAAACATTATGAAGCGGCGCCAATTTTTGGTTTTGACCGCCTACTGCACCGTCACGGTCACCGCGCGCCGGTTGCGAGCGTAAGCGTCTTCGTCCGAGCCGGTGGCGTCGGGGCGTTCCTTGCCATAGCTGACAGTCGTGATCCGCGCCGTCGAGACCCCTAGCGCTACCAGCGCATTCTTGGTGGCATTGGCGCGGCGTTCGCCGAGTGCCAGATTATACTCGCGTGTGCCGCGTTCGTCGGCATGGCCCTCGACCGTGATGCGCTTTTCGGCATATTTGGCGAGCCATGCAGCCTGCGATTGCAAGGTGGCCTGATCGGC
Organism: Sphingomonas sp.; assembly: GCA_043737475.1. Lineage (GTDB taxonomy): Bacteria > Pseudomonadota > Alphaproteobacteria > Sphingomonadales > Sphingomonadaceae > Sphingomonas_O. The sequence goes on along the minus strand of JAYTAP010000100.1, from coordinate 23 downwards.
ACCGTCGACATCCGAACTGTCGG
>JAYTAP010000099.1:0-39036 GCA_043737475.1 Sphingomonas sp. | reverse complement strand
GGCGAGCGCGACATCTGCCGCCCGGCTGTTTTCTTGGGCACACGCAACAGCATCAGCCAGCGCATGACGTTCTGCGGCTGCACCTTTGATCCGCAGCTCGAGGTTTGCAATTTCCGCGCCAAGCCGGGTCAGTGCTTCGCCCGCGTCGCGGGCCAGTTCGCCTTCACGGGCGTGATCCGCTGCCAATTGCCCAATCTGCCCGGCGATCGCAGCAGTCCGCGCCTCAACGGCAAGGCGCTCGGTTTCGACTGTCGCCAGCCGGTGCCGCGCGTCGGCGGCGGCATCGCGCTCCACTTGCGCCGATGTCCGCGCCTGTATTAGCGTATCACCAGCATCGGCACTCAGTGCCGCTGCAACCCGCTGGGCTTCGGATGCCATATGGACAGCCTCGTCGGCTGCGTGTGCTTCGACACGCGCAACGTCCGCCGCAGCAGCCGCATCGCGCCACCGGGCATAGATCAGTCGCCCTTCTGTCGTGCGAATGTCATCCGATAATTTGCGATATCGCTCCGCCAACCGCGCCTGCCGCCGCAACACGGCAATCCGCGCTTCCTGATCCGCCACCGTTTCTGCAACCCGTGCAAGATTGGCTTCGGTCGCCTTCAGCCGGATTTCGGCTTCGCGCCGCCGCACATGGAGCCCTGAAATACCGGCAGCTTCTTCCAGCATCTGGCGGCGCTCGGCGGGCTTGGCAGCAATGATCGCGCCGATCCGTCCTTGGCTGACCAGTGCTGGCGAATGTGCACCCGTCGCGGCGTCCGCAAAAATGAGCTGGGCATCGCGCGCACGCGCATCGCGCCCGTTGATCCGATACGCTGAACCTGCCCCACGCTCGATCCGGCGGACAACTTCCACGTCATCGTCGGCTCGCTCGGCAAGGATCGAAACTTCGGCAAATTGCCGTTGCGGGCGACTTGCGGTGCCGGCAAAGATCACATCGTCCATCGCCGAGCCACGCAGCGATTTCGGCGATCCCTCGCCCATCACCCAGCGGATCGCCTCCAGAAGGTTCGATTTGCCGCATCCGTTCGGGCCGACCACGCCGGTTAACCCCGGCATGATCCGCAATTCGCACGGATCGACAAAGCTCTTAAATCCCGCAAGCCTGACCCGCGAGATTTTCACAGCCGTTCAGGCACCTGCTGCTTTAAGTTTGGCCTCAAGCGCTTCCCATGTGCCGGTGTCGGGAACAACCTGCCCGTTGATCAGGAACGTCGGCGTCCCCTGCAGGTTGAATTCGGTATTCGCGCGGTCTCGCATCTTTACCAGCTTGTCCATCTCGCCCTGATTGGCGAGGCACGCACCGGCTTTCTCGGCACTTACCCCGCGCTGGCGGACGAATTCGTCGATCCCGATGAAGCTCGCAAAACGCGCAGTCTGCTGACCGATCGGCAACGCTGCCATCGATTGCTGATCGGCTGGCGTCATCGTCTGCGCCTTGACGAACCAGTTGCGTTGATCCGCAAACAATTGTTCCGACAATGGAAAGAACGGCCCCGGCCCGCCGCAACGGGCCAGCAACGTCGCTGCCATGTCCATCGGGTCGCGGACATAATTGCGCAGTTCATAGGAAACTTTGCCCGTCGAAACATATTTGGCTTTCAAGGGCTCCGAAGCAGCGTCCGAAAAGTCGGCACAATGCGAACAGCTCATCGAAGCATATTCGACCACCTTTATCGGTGCGTTCGGATTGCCCATCTGCATGCCGCCATCGGGAGTCTCGACGACTGTCGTCACCCACTCGGTTCCCGCGGGCGCTTTGGCCTCAGCAACGGAACCCGTCGCAGCGGGCGCATCCCCGGCTTTCTGATTACAAGCTGCCAACAAAGCGAGGGGCAATACAAACGCAATCGACTTCATCATTCGCATCCTATTTTGCAGCGACTGCAACACGCAGCTTCGGTTCGATATCACCCCATGTCGCCGGGCCAGTATCACGACCATTGATAAGAAACGAAGGCGTCCCCTTCAACTTGCGGATCTCCCACGCTTCCTTGGCCATGCCAAGCACGACATCTTGCTCGGCCTTGTTTGATAAACAAGCATTTGCGGTCGCCGCGTTTACGCCGCGCGCCGCCATCAGTGCGGTCATGCCCGACACGGCTGCAATCCCCTTCAAGACAGCGTTGATCGGCGCGTTATCGGGCATCGGAGTGCTCGCCTCAAACGCCTGCGCTTGTGACATCAGCGTCTCTTGCGCGGCGAACAGCGCTTCGTTCTGTGCGACGAATCTGGTCCTGCCGCCACAGCGCGCCAACAACGCCGCCGCAAAATCATAACGGTCGCGGACGGCGTTGCGAAACTCGACCGCGACTTTGCCTTTCGCCACATAATTGGCCTTCAGCGGTGCTGACGCATCCCCGACGAACTGCGCACAATGATTGCACGAATAGCTCATATACTCGACCAGCCGGACTTTTGCCTGCGGATTGCCCAAAACATAAGCGCCATTGGCCGCGCGCGAGACGGTCCTGGTCCAGTCGACCGGCGCGGCGCCGATCGTCAGTGCGGCCACGAACCCCAGCAAAATGACCTTCACGAAATCTTCCCCATAATCGGCAGTGTCGTCGCCGCCGCAACGCCGCGCGCCAATGCTTCGAGCACGGCTTTCAACTCAGGATCAGCCACTGTGCGCAACGATTCGCCCAATTCGACCGGGATGGCAACTTGGGTTATCGGCTGCGCCCGCGGCTTCGGCGGAATGATCTCGCCTTGTCGGATGTTCACGCGCGCAATCGCGGCATAGCCGAAAAACCGGTTCACCCGCTCGATAATCGTCGGGCCGACATGCTGCATCATCGGCGCATGTGCGCCGGCAACTGCTAGCGTCAGCACCCCGTCAGCACGTTTGCCCGGCGGAAAGCGGATCGATTCAGGCGCCGAAATCAGCGCATAGCGTGCACCGACGATTTCGGACCAGCGGCTAACGACCGACGACTGAACGAAGCCGAACCGGCGGAATGCAACCCGCCCGACGTCGGGCACGATTTCTGAAACGCTGCGCGCCCGGCCGCCGCGCGGGCGTTCTTGCACTTTGGCCTGTGCCTTGGGCGACACTGATTCGGTTTTAGGCGGTTTCGGCATTGCACGCTCTCTGCCACAAGCGGGATATGCGCGTCGATACTCCTTTGTTGAATTGGTATGACGCCAACGCCCGCGTGCTGCCGTGGCGCGCGCCGCCCGGATCGCCACCCCCAGATCCATATCGCGTCTGGCTGTCTGAAATCATGCTGCAGCAAACCACTGTCGCCACCGTAAAACCCTATTTCGAATCTTTCACGTCACGCTGGCCGACTGTTCAAGCGCTCGCAGCTGCGGACGACGACAGCGTCATGACGGCATGGGCAGGCCTTGGCTATTATGCCCGCGCACGCAATCTGCTGGCCTGCGCGCGGGCTGTGAACGGGCAATTTCCAAACACCGAAGCCGAACTCCGCAACCTCCCCGGCGTCGGGCAGTATACAGCGGCGGCCATTGCCAGCATCGCTTTCAGCCAGCGCGCCGTCGTTGTCGACGGCAATGTCGAACGCGTTGTCGCACGGCTGTTCAGCGTCGAAACGCCGCTGCCTGCCGCCAAGCGCGGACTTTATCGGCTGACCGACAGCATCACGCCCGATTTGCGGGCAGGTGATTTCGCGCAAGCCATGATGGACTTGGGCAGTAGAATCTGCACGCCACGCAATCCGAAATGCCCGATCTGCCCATTGCAACAGGTTTGTACTGCGACAGTCCCCGAAAGCTATCCGCGAAAGGCGCCGAAAGTCGACAAACCGCGCCGCATCGGCATCGCACTCTGGATTGAACAGGACAATCACGTGTGGCTCGTCCGCCGCCCCGACAAAGGCTTGCTTGGCGGCATGCGAGCTTTACCGAGCGGTGGCTGGGACGGTAACGAATGTCCCGAAACAGGACAAATACTGGGTACTATCGCCCACGGCTTCACGCATTTCGATCTGACACTCACCGTTCATGAAAGCAGTTGCACTCTGCAACCCGGCGGGGAATGGTGGCCTGTGGACAAGATCGGCGAAGCCGGTCTGCCGACGGTATTTGCAAAGGCCGCGAAACTGGCCATCAGGGAGACAATAGATGTTCGACGCGCAGCTTGACCGACGGCAGATCTTCGGCGCTGGCGCAGGATTGCTCGCCTTTTCGGCCTTCCCGGCGCACGCCAAACGCAAACTGGCGCGGACAAACAATCTCGGCTGGTCCGGTATCCAGACCATGTTCGATGCCTATGTCGCCGACAAGCGGCTTCCCGGCGCCGTCGCTGCGGTCGCACGCGGCACCGATGACGCCAGCTTCCTCGTTGCCGGCACGATCGCGCGTGATGACGCCCGGGCGATGGATCCCGACAGCCTGTTCCGCATTTATTCGATGACAAAGCCCGTGACTGGCATGGCAACGATGCTGCTGATCGAAGACGGCAAGCTGAAACTCGACCAGAATCTGGCGGACATTCTGCCAGCCTTTGCCAACCCCCGCGTCCTGACCGATCCCGCCAACGGCCTCGATGCGCGCCCCGCCACAGCGCCGATCACGATCCGCAATTTGCTCACGCACACAGCGGGGCTCGGGTATAACATAATCACCAAAGGGCCACTGCGCGACGAGTATAATCGCCTCGGCCTCACGCCGGGACAAGTCAGTCGCAAACCGCTGCCCGGGTTCCCGCCTGTCGTCACAGCACCCAGCCTGACCGAGTTCGCAGACCGGCTCGCGACGCTCCCGCTCGTTGCCGATCCGGGCACGAAATGGAGCTATTCGATCGGCCTCGATCTGCTCGGCCGCGTTATCGAAGTCGCAAGCGGTATGCCATTCGATCAGTTCCTCAAAACCCGGCTGTTCGACCCGCTGGGCATGACCAGCACCTATTTTCAGGTTCCCGCCTCCGAAGTGCCGCGTTTCACCACCAACTACGGCGTTTCCCCTTTCGGCAAATTCCCGATCGATACCGGCAAGGAAAGCATCTATCTCGACAAGCCACCGTTCCCGTTCGGCGGCGCGGGCCTCGTCAGCAGCGCGCGTGACTTCGACCGTTTCTTGCTCATGCTGGCGGGCTACGGCGCTATCGGCCGCACGCGGATCATGAAAACCGAAACGGCAAAGCTCGGCATGTCCAACCTCCTGCCGCCGGGCACCGATACCAAAGGCAGCCTGATCGCTGGACAGGGCTTCGGCGCGGGCGGGCGCGTTTCGATCGCGACCGACGCGCGCGGGTCCGGATTGGGCACTTATGGCTGGGGTGGTGCCGCTGCAACGATCGCCTGGGTCGACCCCACTCGCGGCGTCCGTGCCAGTGGCTACGCGCAATTCATGCCCGACAGCGCGCTTCCGTTCCGCGAAGACTTCGGTAAAGCCGTTTACGCAAGCCTGTGACACATTTTTCCGGGTCGCCGCTCGACCGCGTCGATCATGTCCGTAGTGATATCGCGGCCTATCAGGCGCTGGTCAGCGACTGGCGCGGCCGGTTGCTCGGGCTCGACGGGCTCGATCCGCAAATGTCACCTGACGGGTCTCTGGTGTGGCATTCGATGGCAGAACGACACGAAGACGCCGAGCTCATCCTGCTTGGGCTTCGCGACCAAAAGCCGCATTTTGCGACAGTCGTTGCTCAGGATGGCCCCGTTATCATGCGCTCACCCGCGATGTTCCGCGCGCTCAGCTTTCTCTCTGCCGAAGATGCCGCAATTTACGGAACAGCACTTAGCCTGATCACCTGGCACAACCATCATCGCTTCTGCGGCCGTTGCGGCGGTGCGACAGTCCTGTTCCGTGCGGGCTGGGGTCGCAAATGCGGTGTTTGTGCGACCGACCATTTCCCGCGCACCGATCCTGTCGTCATCATGCTTGCCGAATTCGAAGGCAAAGCACTTGTCGGCCGCCAGTCGCGCTTTCCGCCGGGCAATTATTCGGCACTGGCTGGCTTTCTCGAACCCGGTGAATCGATCGAGGAAGCTGTCCGCCGCGAGCTGTTCGAAGAATCGGGCATCCCGACCGGGCGCGTCCGTTATGTCGCCAGCCAGCCGTGGCCGTTCGGCGGATCGCAGCTGATGATCGCCTGCATCGCCGACGCCGAGCACGACCGCATCACGCTCGATACCGACGAACTCGAAGACGCGATGTGGGTCACGCGCGATGAAGCCGTTGCAGCAATGGCCGGCGATCCCGATGCCCGTTTCAAGGCACCGCCGCCGTTTGCCATCGCGCACAGCCTGATGAAAGCCTGGCTTAGCGAAGCGTCTTTGCCAGAACGGTAAACGACAAATCGCGTGTCACGGGAATGCCAAAACGCGGATCGTCCAGCGGAAATGGCCGCGTTTCGCCGGTCGCCGCATAGCCGCGGCGGATATAATAAGCGATCAGCTCGGGGCGCTGGGTGATGACCGTCATCTCCATAATCCGCGCACCGAAACGATCGACCGCAAACGCCTCCGCCGCTGCGATCATCAACTGACCCAGACCGTGCGCCTGCTGCGTCGGACTGACGGCCAACTGGCCGAGATAAGCCGTGTCACCGTTCTTTGTTCGCACATGTACCGTCGCAACGATGGCGCCGTCGATTTCCAGAACAAGAATTTGCTTATCAGGTTCGGACAGCGCCGCGCTCAGGGCCGAAATATCCGTGCGCTGTCCGCCGAGAAGATCGGCTTCATGCGTCCAGCCCCGCCGCGCGGTATCGCCGCGATAGGCGCTTTCGATCAGCGCATGAATGCCCGCGATATCGGCCAATATCCCCGCACGAACCACTGCATCAGCCCCGTTTACGCGCCTGCGGATAGGTGCCGAGCAGCCGCACCCATTTCGAATGAAAGCGCAGTTCATCGAGCGCGCGCGCCACGGCCGGATCATCAGGATGCCCTTCGATATCGGCAAAAAACTCGGTCGCAGCAAAACGCGCGCCGCGCTGATAGCTTTCCAGCTTTGTCATGTTGACGCCATTGGTCGCAAAGCCGCCCATAGCCTTGTAAAGCGCGGCCGGAATATTCTTCACTTCGAACACCAGCGTCGTCATGACAGTCCCGCTGCCGACTGGCGGATGCCCTGCGCGCGCCAGCACGACAAAGCGCGTCATGTTGTCGTCCGAATCCTCAAGGCCGGTCTCGAGAATGTTTAGCCCGTAAACCGAAGCCGCCAGCGGTGGCGCAATTGCGGCGACGGCGGGATCGCCTCCCTCCACGACCAGCGCCGCAGCCCCTGCGGTATCGTCGTAGGGAACCGGCCTGATGCCCCGTGCACGCAGCCATTTGCGGCATTGGCCCAGCGCCTGCGGATGGCTCACGGCCTCACGCACGTCATCACTCGACCCAAGGCCCATCAACGCATATCGGATCGGCAGGAAATGTTCGCCCGTAATGACGAGTCCCGATTCCGGCAGCAGAAAATGGATATCCGCGACGCGCCCGTGCAGCGAATTCTCGATCGGTATCATCGCGCAATCGGCGGCACCGTCCTTCACAGCGTCGATCGCATCCTCGAAGGAAAAGCATGGCATGGCGAGGCCGCCCGGAAAAGCTTCACCGACGGCGATGTGCGAATTCGCGCCCGGAGCACCCTGAAAGGATACGGCACGGCTCGGTTCAGCAGCGCAAGCATCGAGCATCGCAGCAACGATCGGGCGAGCCGGGGCGGGGTAGCGATCCATAGCGCGCGGTAATGCCGCCTGCCCCGTGCTGCAATGCAAAATTGCCGGGCCTTTGCGCGCTTGCGCAAAGTGCTGCGCTTTCCTAAACGCACCGCAATTCAAACCCCAAAAGGCTTCTTCACGATAATGGATAGTCGCAGCAACGTAATCGCAATGATGGTTCTTGGCGCAGGCATCGTGGCGCTGGGATCGACGATCGTGGCTGGCGAAATATTCCATAACGAGCGCCCCGAAAAAATGGGCTATATCGTCGAAGGCGTCGAAGCGGTTGCCGGCGGCGAAGTACCTGCCGCCGTCGTGCCGATTGCGACGCTGCTAGCGAGCGCGGACGTGGCGAAGGGTGCCGAAGTCTTCAAGAAATGCGCTTCGTGCCACAATGCGGCACAAGGGGGTGCGAATGGCATCGGTCCGAATTTATGGGGCATCATGGGTGCCAAACATGCGCATTCGCCGACTTTTGCAAATTATTCGGAAGGCATGAAAGCGATGCCTGGCGTCTGGGACTTCGAAGCCATGAACAGCTGGCTGATCAAGCCCGCCGCTTATGTCAAAGGCACGAAAATGAATTTCGCTGGTCTGTCGAAGCCAGAGGATCGTGCCAACATTATTGCTTATCTGAATGCGCAGGGATCGAACCTCCCGCTTCCCGCACCGACAGCCGTAGCAGCCGCTGCACCTGAAGGTACGGCACCGGCTGCAGATTCGGCAACGCCACCGGGCGGGCCTCAGCCAGGTGGCAGCTCGACCGGAACGACAACGCCCGCCACGAAATCCGGTCAATAATCAGACGGCGTAAAACGCCTGCACGATTGCCCAGGCTTCCTCGGCCGAATCGACAAATTGCATCAATTGAAGATCTTGCGCCGACACGACGCCTTCTTCGACCAGCGCATCGAAGTTTACGACCCGGTTCCAGAATTCGCGACCGAACATCAGGATCGGCATCGGCTTGATCTTGCCCGTCTGAATCAACGTCAGCAACTCGAACGTCTCATCGAACGTTCCAAACCCGCCTGGGAATACCGCGACAGCCCGCGCCCTCAGCAGAAAATGCATCTTGCGCAGCGCGAAATAGTGAAACTGGAAACTCAGGCCGGGCGTCACGAACGAGTTCGGTGCCTGCTCATGCGGCAGCACGATATTCAGCCCGACCGATTCCGCGCCGACATCGGTCGCCCCGCGATTGGCCGCTTCCATGATCGAAGGACCGCCGCCCGAACACACCACGAAATGGCGTTTTCCTTCCTCGTCGCGTGGCGTCGCGCTGGCCAGTGCGGCAAGTTCGCGCGCCTGTGCATAATAATGTGATTTTGCTTCAAGGCTCGCGGCGATGCCCGCGTCGCCATGCCCCGATGCCACGCCCGGCTCCGGAATCCGCGCCGACCCGTAAAATACCATCATCGAACCGATACCGGCTTCGTCGAGCAGAAGTTCGGGTTTCAGCAATTCGAGCTGGAACCGCACCGGGCGCAAATCCTCGCGCAACAGGAAATCCAAATCCTGAAACGCGAGCTTATACGCAGGGTCCATCGTCTGTGCCGTGTGGACGCCGTGCTTAGCGGTTTCGGCTTCGGTGCGCGCGCGTTCGAACACGCGCGCGGGGATATGGGTTTCAGTCATGCTATTGAGTTATCCGTTCAGGCTGAGCTTGTCGAAGCCCTGCCCTTCTTTTGGCGATGTTGCAAAGTAAGGACAGTCCTTCGACAAGCTCAGGACAGCCGGGTATAAAACTCACCGACAGAACGGGCCCCGGCCCATATCGAAATGAAAATGATCGCGGTGGTCGGCATTATAATCGGGGCTGAGCACGGTGTTGAACCGGCGACATGCCGAAGTGCGCACGGATTTCAGGAAACGCGCTTCACGTTCATCACCGTGCCAGCCGTTCAGCACGCTCACGCGCCGTCCATCCGCCAGCACGAAGGCGGCCACGTCGATCGCATTGGCGCTGCCATGTTCTGACAAGCGATCGCTTCCCGCAATCGAGCGACAGGAATAGGTGCCCATGGCTTCGATCTTCACGACCGCGCTGCCGAATTCGCCGATGGCAGGAACCTGCAGATCGGTCTGCACCCACTGCGTGAAGGCATAGGCTAGCGGACACGTCATTGCCGTAATCCCCGTCACTGGCACCCCGATATCGCGCAATTGCACCGCCCCCAGCGCCGAACAGCCACCCGAAAATGTCTGATCGGGCAGCAAGGCATAACGCGCAACAACGCGGTCGAGCTTTGCCACACACATCTTCAGCGCAGCAGCATCTGTGCCGCTGACGGGTGTGACGCGCGGCCGCTGCATTGTCGGCCTGTCGATACAGGCGTGGAGCAGCAAAAGAGAAGCGCAAAGAAAAAGGCGAAGCCGCATTGGCTCCGCCTTATTCATTTTTTTCGTTTTAAGAAACCACCGAGCTTAGGCGATTGCGAAGGTCCGGCGGCGGCGAAGCGCGCTACCGACAATGCCAAATCCCAAAAGCATCATGCCCCATGTCGCGGGTTCCGGAACAGCGGTCGTAATAAACTTGCCTGTCCGATAGAGACGCGCGTTCGAAAGGCCGGCTCGGTTGAAGCCCACACTGTCGAGGCCCCCGACGAGATTACCTGCATCGAACCGGAAGAATGCCGTGCCTTGGTAACCAATACCGCCCGCGCCTTTTGCAGCACCGACATGGAAGGCCACGACCGTGTCACCATAAAGCGCTGTTGCAAAGTTTGCGCCTGGAAGACCGCTCAACGACGGCAGCGTCTCAAGCCATGTAAGGGTGGATGACGTTAACCCAGTCCCCAGAAACGAATTGAGCGCAAATGCTTGTTCAGCAAGTGTGCTGCCGTTTACCAGATTGCCGGCATACCAGCCCGCGCACGATGCGGCTTTTGGCGAAATGTCGGTCAGGGCGCATGAGGTAGCGCCAAGTGTCGGCGTAGCGCTGACCACTGGCTTTGCCGCAAATGCCGGTGTCGCAACAGTAGCAAGCGAGAACGCGGCAAATGCCGCCGCAAAACTTAGTTTCTTCATGTGAAAATATCCTAACGTTTGAATCGATGCGACTCGACACATTTTTTATCGTTGAACATACGTAACAACTTTCGAAAAAGTTTCATCTGCATTAACCTTATAAAGTTCGGCTGTCTCAAATTGACACACAGGCACCGTATCTGGCGCTCGGTTGACTTACGCTAGCCCCCCGCTAATGGCGGCAACGGGCCACGCGGTCCCAACGCCGCGCTGCTCTCTGTGAGGAGAGAATACATGACTAAATTTCCCCGTCCTGACGCAAAACCTGTGCGTCCCCACTTCAGCAGCGGACCTTGCGCCAAGCCACCCGGCTGGGATGCCGCGCGCTTGGCGACCGGATCGCTCGGCCGTTCGCACCGTTCCAAAATCGGCAAAGCGCGGCTACAGCATGCAATAACGTTGACCCGCGAAATACTTGGCGTTCCCGATACGCACCGCATCGGCATCGTGCCAGCCTCGGACACCGGCGCCTATGAAATGGCGATGTGGACGATGCTAGGGGCACGGCCGGTAACGACCGTCGCGTGGGAATCCTTCGGCGAAGGCTGGGTCACCGATGCGGTGAAACAACTCAAGCTCGACCCGACTGTCCTCCGCGCCGATTACGGCCAGATCGTCGATCTTGCCAGCATCGACCAGAGTCACGACGTGTTGTTCACCTGGAACGGCACCACCTCGGGCGTCCGCGTGCCCGACGGCGACTGGATCAGGGACGACCGGGGAGGCCTGACCTTCAACGACGCGACCAGCGCCGTGTTCGCCTACGACATGCCGTGGAACAAGCTCGATGTCACCACCTTCAGCTGGCAGAAAGTGCTCGGCGGCGAAGGCGCGCATGGCGTCATAATCCTCGGCCCCCGCGCCGTCGAACGGCTGACCAGCTACACGCCGCCGTGGCCGCTGCCCAAGATCTTTCGCCTCGTCTCGAAAGGTGCGCTGGCCGAGGGCATCTTCAAAGGCGAAACCATCAACACGCCGTCGATGCTCGCCGTCGAGGACGTGATATTCGCGCTCGAATGGGCAAAGGAACATGGCGGACTTGGATGGCTGATGGCACGGTCAGACGCCAATGCCGTCGCCCTCGACCAGATTGTTGCGGCCCGATCATGGCTCGGCCACCTCGCGGCGGACCCGGCAACGCGCTCGAAAACGAGCGTCTGCCTCACGGTCAAGGGGGCGGACGAAGCCCTGATCAAAAAATTTGCGGCACTCCTCGAAGCCGAAGACGCCGCCTACGACATCGCCGGATACCGTGACGCCCCGCCCGGCCTGCGCATCTGGTGCGGCGCGACCGTCGACACCGCCGACATCGAGGCGCTGGGGCCATGGCTCGACTGGGCCTGGGCACAGGTCAAAGAATAGCACCGCGCTCCTGCGAAAGCAGGAGCCCTGCCGACCAAAGCTCCTGCCTTCGCAGGAGCGCTAATTTCCGAAAGATATCAACATGCCAAAAGTATTGATTTCCGACAAAATGGACCCCCGCGCCGCCCAGATCTTCCGTGAACGCGGCATCGAAGTCGACGAAATCACTGGCAAGACCAAGGACGAGCTGATCGCCATTATCGGCAACTACGACGGCCTCGCCATCCGCTCGGCCACCAAAGTCACGGCAGACGTCATCGCTGCCGCCAAAAACCTCAAAGTCGTCGGTCGCGCCGGGATCGGCGTCGACAATATCGACATTCCGGCCGCCTCGGCAGCGGGGGTGGTCGTCATGAACACGCCCTTCGGCAATTCGATCACCACCGCCGAACATGCCATCGCGCTCATGTTCGCGCTCGCTCGCCAGCTTCCCGAAGCCGACCTCAGCACGCAAGCAGGCAAGTGGGAAAAAAACCGCTTTATGGGCGTCGAGCTGACCTCCAAAACGCTGGGACTGATCGGCGCGGGCAATATCGGTTCGATCGTCGCCGATCGCGCTCGCGGCCTCAAAATGAAAGTCGTCGCTTACGACCCCTTCCTGACGCCCGAACGCGCCGTCGATCTTGGCATTGAAAAAGTCACGCTCGACGAGCTGCTCGCGCGCGCTGATTTCATCACGCTGCACACGCCGCTGACCAATGAAACGCGCAACATCCTCAACGCCGAAGCGCTTGCCAAGACCAAGAAAGGCGTTCGCATCATCAATTGCGCACGTGGCGGCCTGATCGACGAAGCCGCGCTGAAAGCAGCGATGGATTCGGGCCAGGTCGGTGGTGCCGCGCTCGATGTATTCGTCGAAGAACCCGCGACACAATCGCCGCTGTTCGGCACGCCCAACTTCATTTCGACCCCGCATCTCGGTGCCTCGACGTCGGAAGCACAGGTCAACGTCGCCATTCAGGTCGCCGAACAATTGTCGGATTATCTGATGCAAGGCGGCGTCACCAATGCACTCAACATGCCTTCGCTCAGCGCCGAAGAAGCGCCCAAGCTTAGACCCTATATGGCACTTGCCGAACGCCTCGGTTCGCTGATCGGCCAGCTCGCACACGATAACCTGACCAAAATCAGCATCGAAGTCGAAGGAGCAGCCGCCGAACTCAACATCAAACCGATTACCGGCGCGGTGCTCGCAGGGTTGATGCGACGCTATTCGGACACCGTGAACATGGTCAACGCGCCGTTCCTCGCCAAGGAACGCGGCCTGGACATCCGCGAAGTCCGCCACGACCGCGAAGGTGATTACCACACGCTCGTGCGCGTTTCCGTCCAGACTGAAGAAGGCGAAAAATCAGTCGCGGGCACGTTGTTCGGCAACACGTCCCCGCGCATCGTCGAACTGTTCGGCATAAAGATCGAAGCCGATCTCGTGGGCGACATGCTCTACATCGTCAACGACGACGCACCCGGTTTCATCGGTCGCCTTGGCTCAACGCTGGGCGAAGCAGGCGTCAACATCGGCACGTTCCACCTCGGTCGCCGCGCAGCCGGCGGCGAAGCCGTGCTCCTCCTCTCGGTCGACAGCCCTGTCCCCGAACCTGTGTCGTGGCAGCTCTGCAATCTCCCTGGCGTCCGCCGCGTGAAGACGTTGAAGTTCTAAAGCCCTCTCCCCCTTGGGGAGAGGGGTGGGAGAGGGGCAGTGCCGAAAATTGACGAACTCATGTTACAACGAGCGCGGTCGATGCGGCACCAGTCGTCGCCGATTGAAGACAAACTGTGGTCTGCGTTACGAAATAAGCAGCTCAACGGCGTCAAATTTGCCCGTCAAGTCGTGATCGGTCCTTATATTGCGGACTTTGTTGCAAGGTCGTTCAAGCTGATCGTCGAATTGGATGGCGATAGTCATGGCAATCAAGCCAGTTATGACGCAGTGCGAACGGGATATTTGGTACAAAAAGGGTATCGTGTGATCCGTTTTGCAAATTCTGACATTGCAGGAAATATGAACGGCGTGCTTGAGGCGATTGCGCGTGAACTTACGTCAACCCCTCTCCCCAACCCTCTCCCCGGAGGGGAGAGGGAGAAGTGACGCACCTCCCCCCCGGCCTCCTCCCCGAAGGATTGCGTGACCGACTGCCCGGTGAAGCCGCGGCAAACGCGCGAACCCTGCGTGCGCTGCTCGATAGTATCGAAGCACGCGGCTACGAACGCGTCGCGCCGCCGCTGGTCGAATATGAGGAGACACTTGCCGCACGGCTGAAGTCCTCGCGTCATGATCTCGCGCGCTTTGTCGATCCCTTGTCGCAGCGCACGCTTGCTGTCCGTCCTGACATCACCCCGCAGATTGCTCGGATCGTCTCGACGCAACTCGCCCATGTGCCCCGGCCCTTGCGACTTGCTTATGCAGGACCAGTGCTCAAACTCGGCGCACCGCAACTCAATCCGCAACGTGAAACGATGCAGGTCGGAGCCGAACTCATTGGCAGTGATTCAGTCGATGCCGCTTGCGAGATCGTAGGGATCGCCGTCGAAGCGCTGGCAGCAGCGGGCGTGGCCGGTCTCACAGTGGATTTGACGCTCCCCGATTTGGTGCAGACGCTTGCCGGACTTGTCCTCACGCCTGAAAAAATCGCGGCGCTCGATCTACTCCTCGACATGAAAGACGCTGGTGGCCTTGCTTGTGCAGGCTTCAAGGACTGGCTCCCGCTCATCGCTGCGACCGGTCCTGTTTCACAAGCACTCGCCGCTCTCCGCAAGTTCGACCATGCCGGACTGATGGTCAGCCGGATCAACGGTATCGAAACCATCGCTGCCACCCTCATAAACAAGGGCGTGCGGGTCACGCTCGATCCTACCGAGCGCCACGGGTTCGAATATCAAAGCTGGTTCGGCTTTTCGCTGTTTGTTGCAGGGGCATCGGGAGCGGTGGGTCGCGGCGGCAGTTATTCAATCGCCCATCCCGATGGTCATGCCGAACCCGCTACCGGCTTTTCGGTTTACCCCGACACATTATCGAAGGACGCATAAGTGGCAAATGTCACCGTTATCGGCGCACAATGGGGCGATGAAGGCAAAGGCAAGATCGTCGATCTGCTCGCCGCGCGCGCCGACGTCGTCGTCCGTTTTCAGGGCGGGCATAACGCCGGGCACACGCTTGTCGTCGATGGTGCGGTCTACAAACTCAGTCTGCTGCCCAGCGGGATCGTGCGTGGGACAATGTCGATGATCGGCAACGGCGTCGTCCTCGATCCGTGGCATTTCCGCGATGAAGTTACCAAACTTGCCGGACAGGGCGTAACGATTACCCCCGAAAACCTGCACATCGCCGAAACCTGCCCGCTGATCCTCCCCTTTCACCGCGATCTCGACGGCCTTCGCGAAGACGCCAGCGCTTTCAAGATCGGCACCACGCGGCGCGGCATCGGTCCCGCTTATGAAGACAAGGTCGGCCGCCGCGCCATCCGTGTCTGCGATCTCGCTCACCTCGACGCCCTCGCGCCACAGATCGACCGGCTGTGCGCGCACCATAACGCCTTGCGCGCCGGCTTTGGTGAACCGCCGATCGATCGCGTTGCGCTAACGGCAGCGCTGGCGGAAATCGCCCCAGCCATTCTCCCCTATGCTAAACCAGTCTGGCACGAACTGAACGAAGCCCGCCGCGCGGGCAAACGCATCCTGTTCGAAGGCGCACAGGGGATGCTGCTCGATGTCGATCATGGCACCTATCCGTTCGTCACGTCGTCGAACACCGTCTCCGGCACCGCCGCCAGCGGCTCGGGTCTCGGTCCGGGTGCAGCCGGTTTCGTGCTCGGCATCGTCAAGGCCTACACGACGCGCGTTGGCGCCGGTCCGTTTCCCACCGAACTCGAAGACGAAACCGGACAGCGCCTCGGCGAACGCGGCCACGAATTCGGCACCGTCACGGGCCGCAAACGCCGCTGCGGCTGGTTCGACGCCGTGCTGGTTCGCCAGTCGGTCGCGGTCAGCGGGATCACCGGCATTGCACTAACCAAGCTCGACGTGCTCGACGGGTTCGAGACGCTCAAGATCTGTGTCGGCTACCGCTTGAACGGGAAAACCTACGATTATCTCCCGCCGCATGCGATCGACCAGGCTGCCGTCGAGCCCATTTACGAACACATCGAAGGATGGAGCCAGTCAACCGCCGGCGCGCGCAGCTGGGCCGATCTCCCCGCGCAGGCTATCAAATACATTAAGCGCGTCGAAGAGTTGATTGCCTGCCCCGTCGCGCTGGTCAGCACTTCGCCCGAACGCGAAGACACGATAATGGTCCGCGATCCCTTCGCGGATTAAAACTTGCGCCCGTCGGGGTCGCCCATCACGCCTGCGGCTTTCAGCGACTCGGCCACATCCTCGTCGCGCAGCCGCGTCCACCCGCCGGGGCCGAGCCGCTCCATCGGGCGATAGCGGATTTTATATTCCATTCGCTTCGATCCGGCGACCCAATAACCAAGATAGACATGCGGCAGATCTGCATCCGCCGCGCGCATGATGTGGTCCAGAATGATGAAGTTGCCGAGACCGGGCCGATCCGCATTGTCCGCATCGAAAAAGCTGTAAATCATCGACAATCCATCATGCTGGCGATCGGTGAGGCACGCGCCAACCAGCCGCCCGGGGCGCCCATCGACCGACGGTTCGCGATACTCGACAACATAGCTGTCGACCGGCGATTGTTCGACCATGTCGGCATAATCGAGCTCGTCCATTTCGACCATCCCGCCGCCCGGATGCCGCGCGCCGAGATAGCGCCGCAGCAATTCATACTGCTCGTCGGTCGACCATGCCCGACACGCCGAAACCTCGAGATCGGCATGGCGCTTGATCAGCTTCTTCTGCGTGGCGTTCGGCACAAATTCCCTGGTGACAACGCGAACCGCGACACACGACTGGCAATCGAGGCACGATGGGCGATAGGCGACCCCCTGGCTGCGCCGAAAACCGATGCGTCCGAGCGCATCGTTCAGCTCGACGGCATTGGGGCCCGACAATTCGGTGAACACTTTCCGCTCGGTGCGCCCGGGCAGATAAGGGCACGCCGTCGGCGTCGTCACATAGAAGCGGGGAAAGCGGAATTGTGCGGTCACGTGGCTGACTATGAAGCGCCTTGTCCGCGATGAAAAGCGGATTTACCACGAAAGAGAGTTAACGATTAAGCAAGCTCGACCGGGCTCACTTCATAGCCTGCATCGCATAATGCCGTCATCAGCCGCGCCAGATGTTCGGGCCCGCGCGTTTCGCATTCGATATCGGTGATAAGTCCTTTGGCGGGCAGCGACGTGAACACCCGCTGGTGATACACTTCGATAATGTTCACCGCTTGCTCGTGGAACACCTGCGCCACATGGAACAACGCGCCCGGCCGGTCCTGCAGCCGGATGCGCAGCCGCGCCAGCCGTCCGGACCGCGCCAGATCGCGCAGCAGCACATTGGCCAGCAACCGCGTATCGATATTGCCCCCGCAGAGGATCACGCCGACGGTCTTGCCCCGGAACCGGTCGGGATGCGCAAGCAGCGCGGCCAGTCCCGCCGATCCAGCCCCTTCGACCACAGTCTTTTCGATCTGCAACAGCAGGCTGACCGCCTTTTCCAGATCGCGTTCGCTGACCAGTACGATGTCGTCGGCCAGCGTCCGTACCATCTCGCGCGTGATCAGCCCGGGATATTTGACTGCGATCCCCTCGGCCAGCGTTTCGCCTTCGCTCGGCATGTCGAGACCGTTCATCAGCGAATACATCGAGGGAAACATTTCGGCCTGAACCCCGACGATCTCGATCCCCGGCTTCAGCGCTTTTGCCGCCGTTCCGACGCCCGACAGCAGCCCGCCCCCGCCGATCGGCACTGCAAAGACATCGATCTGCGGCGCATCGACCAGCATCTCGAGCGCAATTGTCCCCTGCCCCGCCACGATGTCGACATCGTCGAACGGATGGACGAACGTCAGGCCGCGTTCGACCTCGAGCGTGCGCGCAAAGTCATACGCTGCGTCGAAAGTCTCGCCATGCAGGACAACAGTCGCACCATGTCCTTCGGTCTGCGTTATTTTCACGGTCGGCGTCGGGATCGGCATGACGATGGTCACCGGCACGCCGAGCCGCGCGCCATGATACGCCAGCGCCTGCGCATGATTGCCAGCCGACGCGGCAATCACGCCCTTTGCGCGGGCGGCCTCGGGCATCAACAACAACTTGTTCAACGCCCCGCGCTCTTTGTAAGCCGCCGTGAACTGCAAGTTTTCGAACTTTAGATAAACCTGCGCCCCCGTCAGCGCCGACAATGTAATCGAATGCAACGTCGGCGTGCGCACGACATTCCCCGCAATCCGCGCCGCCGCCGCTTCGATGTCTGAGAGACTGACGGGATGTGGCCGCATCGCGTTCATAAATGGGGTTCCGTCAACGTATCGAGATCCTCGGGCCTCACGCGAAGCCGCGAAGGCGCGAAGGGTTTGTGGCTATTGATCACGCGCTTAAGCCCATCGCGGAATGTTTCTGCGCCAAAGTTCATCAGAAGGCCCAAAGGCAAGTCAAGCAGACGGAGATACGTCAGGACTTGTTTGGCGTGAACAGGCGACGCCCGTTCCACTGACTTTAATTCGACAACGAGTGTTCCTTCAATAAGAAGGTCGATGCGAAATCCCTCGTTGAAATTAATCCCGTCGATTTCGATAGGAACTGACTTTTGCCGCTCGACCGCAAATCCACGATGTCCGATGTGCTCGGCCAAGACAGCTTCATATACCGTTTCAAGCAGCCCTGGACCAAGCCGACGATGGAGATGATAGCCGCAATCAATGACTGCGGTTGCGAGAACTTCGACGTCAGCCACCCCTTATTGCCTTTCCTTCGCGCCTTTGCGCCTTCGCGTGAGTCAAATGCCCCTATCGCGGAGTAGCGCTCGCCGCAAACGCGCACTAAGACTCCACCATGGCAAAACTGGCATTTATCGGGCTCGGCGTGATGGGCGGGCAAATGGCCAAGCACCTCGCGGCCGCAGGGCATGACCTCACTGTCTACAACCGCACCCGCGCCAAGGCCGACAAATGGGTTACCGAACATAAAGGAACGGTCGTTGACAGCCCCGCCGAAGCCGCAGCGGACGCCGAAGCCGTCATTACCTGCGTCGGCAATGACGACGATCTTGCCTCGGTCACGCTCGGCCGCGACGGTGCATTCCGCGCCATGACCAAAGGCGCCGTCTTCATCGACCACACTACAGTCTCGGCCAAAATCGCACGACAGCTCGCCGTCGAAGCCAAGGGCATGGGGCTGCACAGCGTCGATGCCCCTGTTACCGGCGGGCAAGTCGGCGCGGTCAACGGCACCCTTACCCTGATGTGCGGCGGCACCGAAAAAGGTATCGCTGCTGCCTCGCCCTTCATGGATGCCTATTCCAGCCGCATCGTCCACGTCGGCCCGCCGGGTGCCGGACAGACCACGAAAATGTGCAATCAAATCGCGTTTGCCGGAACCATCCAGTCGCTGTCCGAAGCCATGCGCTTCGCGCAGGCCGCTGATCTCGACCTCGACCGCGTGTTCGAATCGATCAGCGGCGGGGCGGCGGGCAGCTGGCAGATGACCAACCGCTGGGCGACAATGGTCAACGACGAATATGACTTCGGTTTCGCTGTTGATTGGATGCGCAAGGACTTGGGCCTCGCCTTCGAAGAAGCCCGCGCCAACGGGGCAACGCTGCCGGTCGCCGCGCTCGTCGACCAATTCTACGCCGAGGTGCAGGCCATGGGCGGCGGGCGGCAGGATACGAGCGCACTGGTCCGGCGGTTGAAGAAGGTTTGAAACGGCGCGACTCTTGACCCCGACTCCCCACTCTGCGATTCTCATCACGAAAAGGGGTCGGGTCGATGGCAAGTCGGGCGAAGTCAAATGAAACACCGATATGGCGTGAGGCGGTGAAGCGAGGAGCTGTGCGCAGCGGGGCGCTGGCCGGGTCGATCGTTCTAGTCATCGCGTCGTTGCTCGTGACGCTGGCGCTTGTCAGCTACCGCCCCAGCGACCCTGCCATGAATACCGCTGCTGCTGGCCCCGCCAACAACTGGGTCGGCGGATTGGGCGCGTGGACGTCGGACATCATGCTGTGGCTTGCGGGTCCGGCCATCATCCTACTGATCCCGATCATGCTGATAACGGCGATCCGGATGTGGCGCGACGTCCCCGTCAGCGGCTGGCGGCGGCGCACGCTGTGGGCGAGCCTCGGCATTGCGCTCATCGGCGTCGGCCTTGCGCTCTTCCGTGGCGATGCCGTGTTCGGCCTTCCCGCAGGGCTCGGCGGCGTCATCGGCCTGTCGGGCGCGGGCGCGCTCAAATGGGGTCTTGCTTTCATCTCCGACGCGCAAATCCAGAGTATCGTCAATTTCGTCCTTGCGGCAATCATCGCGATTACCGGCGTTATCATCTGGGCCCGCAGCCTCGATCTCGACGATGCCGAACGCGCGTTCCTTTTCCGCCGCCGCGAGTCCGATGCACCCGAACGCCCCGCCAAACCACCGCGCATCTCTGCCCCCGCCCCGCGCGCTGCAACCCCAAGCGAACCCCGCCCGCGCCCAATCATTGCCGATCGCAACTCGGCCCCCGCCAATGCCAAAGGCAAGAACCAGCAGACCAGCCTTGCGCTGAAGGACCGCTACGTGCTCCCCTCGCTTGACCTGCTGACCCCCGCCCCGCCCTCGACTGGCCCGGTGATCGACAAGGCGGGGCTGGAGCGTAACGCCCGCCTCCTCGAAACCGTTCTCGACGATTTCAAGGTCAAGGGCACCATCACCGAAGTCCGCCCCGGCCCCGTCGTCACCATGTACGAACTCGAACCCGAAGCCGGCATCAAGGCCAGCCGCGTCATCCAGCTGGCCGACGACATCGCGCGCAACATGTCCGCGCTCTCCGCCCGCGTCGCTACCATCCCGGGGCGCAGCGTCATCGGCATCGAACTCCCCAATGCCCGGCGTGAGAGCGTCGTCCTCCACGAAATGATCGCGAGCCAGGCCTTCGAGGATGGCGCAGGCTCGCTCCCGATCATCCTCGGCAAGAATATCGCCGGCGATCCCGTCATCGCCGATCTCGCCCCCATGCCGCATCTCCTCGTCGCGGGCACGACCGGCTCGGGCAAGTCAGTCGGCCTCAACGCCATGATCGTCTCGCTGCTCTATCGCCTGACCCCCGATCAGTGCCGCATGATCATGATCGACCCGAAAATGCTCGAACTCAGCACCTATGACGACATCCCCCACCTCCTCGCGCCCGTCGTCACCGAACCCGCAAAGGCGATTCGCGCGCTCAAATGGGCAGTCGAGCAGATGGAGGAACGCTACCGCATGATGGCCAGCGTCGGCGTCCGCGGTCTTGCCAGCTTCAACGAAAAAGTCCGCAGCGCAAAGGCAAAAGGCGCAGACCTCGGCCGCCGTGTCCAGACCGGTTACGACATGGACACCGGACAGCCGATCTACGAGGAAGAAAAGCTCGAATACGAACCACTGCCTCAGATTGTCGTAATCGTCGACGAACTCGCCGACCTGATGATGACTGCGGGCAAAGAAGTCGAATTCCTCATCCAGCGCCTTGCCCAGAAAGCACGCGCGGCGGGCATCCACCTTATCATGGCAACACAGCGCCCCAGCGTCGACGTCATCACTGGCGTCATCAAGGCCAACCTGCCCACCCGCATCAGTTTCCAGGTGACGAGCAAGATCGACAGCCGCACCATCCTCGGCGAACAGGGTGCCGAACAGCTGCTCGGCAAAGGCGACATGCTCTACATGCCCGGCGGCAAACAGATCGTCCGAGTCCACGGCCCCTTCGTCAGTGACGAGGAAGTCAAAGCCGTTGCCGACCATTGGCGCGGACAGGGCAGCCCTGAATATATCCAGTCGGTCACCGAAGAACCCGAAGACGGCGGCTACGCGATGGACGGCGCCCCCACCGGCGAAGACAGCGCCGAAGATCAACTCTACCGCAAAGCACGCCAACTGGTCGCGGAGTCACAGAAGGCGTCGACCAGTTGGCTCCAGCGGCAGTTGCGCGTGGGGTATAACAGCGCGGCGCGGTTGATCGAACGGATGGAAGCGGATGGCGTGGTGTCGCGGCCGGATCATGTCGGGCGGCGCGATGTGCTGATGGATACCGACGGGCGGGCGATTTAGGCAGTGACGGCAAATATTGAGCGCCTCAGGCGCTTCTCAGATGTGGGCGCGGTGATTCCATGTTCACAAATGACGCTCCTTGCCGGCGATCACGAACCTCCTGTTGTCGTCGGTGAGGGGGAGATTACCGTCCGGACCACGACCTCATTCGGATACACATTGCGTGGCTTGCCGGAAGACATCGGTCATGCCCTGCGTTCTCTTAATCGCATTGAGGCTGACCCCTATAACGGTCTATTGCGCGAACGCCTGACGGCCACAACCGGCGACGGAGTGGAGTTGGCGGGTGGTTGGACAATACCCAAAGTGCACATTCCTGAGGACGGTGGCAATTGGGTCTTTCGCGGGGTGATTGATGCAGTCTCATTCCATCAGAACGGCGAGTTCGATCCCGGCACTGAAGTGGCCTTTATTCTGCCGCCGGAGAATCGGGTTCGAATAATTTTACGTAGATTCTTCCCACGACCCATTGTCGGCGGGCTACCCGAAGTCCGCTTGGCTATAGGTGACGACGAGATTATTCTCACGCTGGACGACGAGGCTGACCTTCTTCTTGTGCTGGCACCGGCGACTGCGGTGCTGCAACTAACTAACACAGAAAATTGGTTGGGCGAGCCATTAAGAATATTATTTGGTCAACAAATCTACCCTCGCTTCGTCTCCCGCCAATCCGAAACATGGTCGATGAGCTGGGTTCGACCCTCTCCGCCTTGGTCAAGGGCTTCAAACGCTTGCGCCCTTTGGCAGGGCGACAATGAACTCATTGATAACGTGGGGTTTTGGGAGACTTATCGACGGCTCCTCACTTATATTGCGACTGCAGTCGACAAGGACGGGTCTCGCAACTTTGAAGCCAACAGACTTACTGAATTGTATGGCGAGGTTATCCAAGCTGCGCATGGTTCTCGTTGGGTTTGGGCTCTCACATATGCAAGCGCGATTGAAGCACTTGTCGAACTCCTTGGCTTCGCCAGTCAACCGCGCACTGACATTGACTCCGAAGCGCTTGGTCAACTCCAAAAATCAGTTGCCGCGTTTAAGAGCTACATTGATTTATGGACAGGCGATCAAAGCCTTAAAGAGCCAGCGAAGCGCGCGGCTTCTAGGATGCTGAAGATGTCGGCTGTCCAAAGTCTTCGGCAACTTGAGGCAGAAAAATGGGTTACGAAAGATCAGGTCGGAGCTTGGGAGAAGCTACGTAACGACGTGATGCACGGAAAATTGGTGTCGCCCTATTCGAGCGCCGAGGATGACAAGATGCTACTCGATCTGGCGCACCTTTTTCACTCTCTCACGAGACGACTTATTGCTGATGTTAAACTGGGAAGCACCGACGCAGCCTGAACCAATTCTCCCCTCTCCCCTTGCGGGAGAGGGCGACTCAGCGAAGCTGAGCGGGGTGAGGGGTTTAAGGGAAAACATCTCGCTTATCACCCGCTCGCGCTGCCGCGCGAGTCGCCTCCCCCGCGAAGGTAGAGGACACCCGCTCAAGCCGCCACCGCCAGCCTCACCCCCAGCGCTTTCATCACCCGCATCAGCGTATCGAGCGTCGGGTTCCCGCTTTCGCTGAGCGCACGATAGAGCGCCTCGCGACTGACCCCCGTCTGCCGTGCCAAATCTGTCATTCCGCGCGAACGCGCAATCGTGCTCAGCGCGCGCAGCAATTCTTCGGGCGTGCCGTCCTCCAGATACGCATCGAGATACGCCGCAATATCCGCCGGCGTGTTCAGCACATCGGCGGCGTCCCATGCCTTGGTTTCGATACGCATCGTCAAAGCTCCTTCACCATTGCCTTTGCCCGCTCGATGTCGCGCTGCTGCGACCCCTTGTCGCCACCGCACAACAGGATCACGATCACCGCACCCCGCATCGTGAAATACACGCGGTATCCGGGACCGAACGCGAACCGCAATTCGCTTACCCCATCACCGACCGATTTCGCATCGCCCAGATTGCCCGCCGCAATCCGGTCGATGCGCTTGGCGATCCGGGCGCGCGCTTGAACATCGCTCAATGCCGTCAGCCAGTCGATAAACTCGGCCGTGCGGCGAACGTCGAACATGTAACTTATACTACACAATCGCAGACGATTGTCAAATGCAAGTTACACTCTGTCCTACACAATCCCATTTGGTTATATGAGCCAAATGACAAACCCAACCAAACGCCCCGTCACGACTGCTGCCTCGACCGCCGTCGTCCCCTCAACCCTTATGGAAAGCATCACCACCCCCCGACACCACTCGCCACGACGGCTGGCCCCGGGAGCGCATGATCGCTTTCCTCGAAGCACTCGTCGAAACCGCATCGGTTAGCATCGCGGCGCAGACGGTCGGCATGACGCGGCGGTCGGCTTATTATCTGCGCGCCCGCCTCATCGGACGGCCGTTCGACCACATCGCCGGAAAATCGCCATTCTTGGACTAACTTTTGACTAACTTTTGAACACCCCTTCGACAGCCGCGCCCGACCCCGATAAGGCAGCGCAGTGCCGCTCACCCGCCTGACCCTGACCGATTTCCGCTCCTATGCGACCGCGACGATCGAACCCGGCCCCGGCTTCGTCGTGCTGACCGGCGACAATGGCGCGGGCAAGACCAACATCCTCGAAGCCGTCTCGCTCCTCGCGCCTGGCCGCGGCTTGCGTGGTGCACCGTTGAGCGAAATGGCCCGCAAAGACGGCGCAGGCGGCTTCTCGATCAGTGCGCAACTCGACGACATTGACCTTGGCACCGGCACGATCCCCGCCGCACCCGAACGCCGCATCGTCCGCATCAACAGCGCAACTGCCTCGGCCACCGCGCTGTCCGAATGGCTCTCGATCGTCTGGCTCACACCCGCGCAGGACCGCCTGTTCAGCGGCACGCCCGGTGAGCGTCGCCGCTTCCTTGACCGCCTCGTCCTTGCGCTGAACCCCGGCCACGCGCACCACAGCACCCGCTACGAAGCTGCCATGCGCCAACGCAACCGCCTCCTCGCCGACGAGCGCCCCGATGAGGACTGGCTGACACTTCTCGAGACCGCGATGGAAGCGCACGGTTCTGAGATCGAACGCGCGCGCATGGCCGCCGCCATTTCGATTACCGAGGCGCAAAGCTCCGCTAATTTTCCCAACTTCAAGCTCGCAATCCAAAGCGTTGGGCGGGTGAGTGCCGGGCGGCTCGCCAGCGGTCGGAGCATCCATGCCGCCGCCGGACGAACGCTGCTTGGACCTCATACTGACGATTTGCTCGTGACCTTCACCGAAAAGTCGCAACCAGCGGCACAATCCTCGACCGGCGAACAGAAAGCGCTGCTGCTCGGCATCGTCCTTGCGCATGCCGATCTCGTCGCCGGTGAAACCAGGCGCCGCCCGATCCTGCTGCTCGATGAAGTTGCAGCCCACCTCGACCCGTCGCGCCGCGCCGCACTATTCGACCGCCTCAGTCACAGCGGCGGTCAGGTCTGGATGACAGGCACCGAAGCCGGGCTGTTCAAAGAGGCATCGGGGAGCGCAACGCGTGTGCACGTCGGCAACGGCTCCCTCGATCAGGCCTGATCATCCAGCAACAGGGACAGACGACGCCCGTCGCATCCGCCGCTGTGCGGCACCGACGACAGCAAACCCGGTCAGCATCATCAGCCAAGTCGCATTTTCCGGAACAGCCGGTGTGCTTGGCGGGATGTGTGTGCTGGGTGCGACCGAATACACAAGATTATCGAAATTAAAGCCCGATGCGGCGTTCGGTTCAGCCCCGAACGTCGCTGTCACAAAAGAGGCCGTCGAAATGATACCGAGAAAATAGAAAGTCGTCAGGTCGGCAGCGTCATCGGGTCCGCCACCATCAGCTGTCGCTCCGGCCGCCGTAAGCTTGAGGACATTCGACGCCGACCGAGCCACATTGAAATAGCCACCAACCGCGCGGACCGGCGCTGCGAATGTCACCGAAAAACTCTGCCCGGCATCGAAGAAGTTCGGAACCCCTGCGGGATAAAGTCCGCGCGAGCCAATATTATTGAAATCATTCCCGATTCGTCCTGATCGACCGTCGGAAAAGCCGTAGGTAATGCCGTTGAGCGCTGTGCCCGGCGAGATGATCGTTCCGAGTGTGGTCGTTTCATAATCCTCGGTCCGCACGACGGTAGCGGCCAATGCAGCAAAGAAGCGACCCGGATCGCGGTAGACTGTCGTCGCTGCAGGGCTTGTTGTCGGCGCGATGAGGAGCAGCGACATGATAATCGAAGAAATACGGTGCCAGAGCATGCTCATAAACACGCAAGCGCGACGGATGTTTCATCCATGAGTCTTTAAGAAAATCAGGTAATGCGGTCCTGCCGGAGCTTGAGCACAGCATTCAGCAACGGTGTCGCTGTCCTCTCGAACGCGCCCGGCGTCATGTTGATGAAATAGCGGAACTCGCGGTTGATATGCGACTGATCGGAAAAGCGCAGCGCTGCGCGCCCTTCCTCGCCGGGATCGCTGATCCCGCGCACCGCAGCGGCCATATCGAGAAAGCGGCTGCGGCGCAGGACAGCTTTGGGTGTGAGCCCGAATGTCGCGCAGCAGCGCCGCTCCAGCGCGCGCGGCGATAACCCCAGACGTTCGGCGGCATCGACGACGCGCATCGTGCTGTCGCTGTTGGCAATCTCTTCGAATGCCGCCATCGTTTTGTCGCCGGGCGGATTTCCGAGCTTGGCCAGTTGTTCCCGCCAGAAATATTCGAGTGCACCGATAATCGCATCGTCGTCCGTGGCCGCGATTGCAGCGTCCATAAGCACATCGGTATCGGTGCCCCACGTCGCGCGGGCGGAAAACATGCCGTCGGCGAACTCGCTTGCCTTTCGGTCGCACAGAGCGGGCCAGCCACTCGGGCGGATTGCCGTGCCCGCCACGACAAACGGTCCGCGCACCCTGACATTGAAACACCGTGCATTGTTGCCGAACAGGATTGTCGGGACCTCCACCTGCCAGATGCCCGGCTTGAATTCAGCGGCCCAGTCGCCTTGCAGGATCACCCGGAACATTGCCGTTTCAGACAGCAACGGGTCAATAAGTTCCATCTCCGCAGGCAACGCCGCGCGGAAGACAAAATGGTTACGCAGGTAAGGCGCCAGATCGGACGAAGGCGCAAAGTTCCGGGACTGCAACATCTTGCAGTTTACTCCTGATTTTTACGCGACTTAGGAACTGTCATTCACGGCTTTGCACGGCAATGCAATCCCCCATTCCGCGCGGGCATATCGGGCGCATTTCCCTTGGGTATTTGTGACAGTTTCCCTATAGGCTTATCATGACAGAAACACCCCAAACACCGCCAGAAGATACCGTCCCCGACAATACCCCGAACGCCAACGCCTATGATGCTGATTCTATCAAGGTTCTTAAGGGGTTGGATGCCGTCCGTAAGCGCCCCGGCATGTATATCGGCGATACCGACGACGGGTCGGGGCTGCACCATATGGTGTTCGAAGTCAGCGACAATGCGATCGACGAAGCGCTTGCCGGTCATTGCGACCGCATTTTCATTACGCTGAATGCCGACGGATCGGTTTCGGTCGAGGATAATGGTCGCGGTATCCCGACCGGCATGCACACCGAGGAAGGTGTGAGCGCTGCCGAAGTGATCATGACACAGCTGCACGCGGGCGGGAAGTTCGAGAACACGTCGGACGACAATGCCTACAAGGTGTCGGGCGGGCTTCACGGCGTTGGCGTTTCCGTTGTGAATGCGCTGTCCGAATTCCTCGACCTGACGATCTGGCGAGACGGGCAGGAGCATTACATGCGTTTTGCGTTCGGTGATGCGGTTGCGCCGTTAAAACTGATCGGTCCCGCACCTGACGGGAAGAAGGGCACAAAGGTCACGTTCCTGCCATCCCCCGCTACATTCAAGATCATCGAATTCGATTTCGAAAAGCTCGAACATCGTTATCGCGAACTGGCGTTTCTCAATTCGGGCGTCCGCCTGTTCCTGATCGACGCGCGCCATGTCGAGCGCCGCGAAGTCGAGCTCTATTACGAAGGCGGGATTGCTGCGTTCGTGAAGTATCTCGATCGGGCGAAAAACCCGCTGTTCCCCGATCCGATCGCCGTTCACGGACAGCGCGATGGCGTCGGCATCGATGTCGCGCTCGAATGGAACGAAAGTTACTACGAAAATGTCCTGCCGTTCACGAACAACATTCCGCAACGCGACGGCGGCACGCATCTGTCGGCCTTCCGCGCCGCACTCACGCGCACGCTCAACAATTACGCCGAAAAATCGGGATTGATGAAAAAGGAAAAGGTCACGCTGACTGGCGACGATATGCGCGAAGGACTGACCGCGATTGTCTCCGTCAAGCTGCCCGATCCCAAGTTCTCATCGCAGACCAAGGACAAGCTGGTTTCCTCTGAAGTCCGCCAGCCGCTCGAAAGCCTGATGGCCGACAAGATGGCCGAATGGCTCGAGGAAAATCCCGCGCACGCCCGCGCGATTATCCAGAAAACCATCGACGCCGCTGCCGCGCGCGAAGCCGCGAAAAAGGCACGCGAAGCCAGCCGCAAATCAGTCATGGGCATTGCCTCGCTCCCGGGCAAACTCGCCGATTGTCAGGAAAAAGATCCTGCCAAATCCGAGCTCTTCCTCGTCGAAGGCGACAGCGCCGGCGGTTCTGCCAAGCAGGGCCGCGACCGACACTTTCAGGCAATCCTGCCGTTGCGTGGCAAGATCCTCAACGTTGAACGCGCGCGGCTCGACCGGATGCTGTCGTCGAAGGAAATCGGCACGCTCATCCAGGCGATGGGCACCGGCATACACGACGATTTCAACATCGAGAAGCTACGCTATCACAAGATTGTCATCATGACCGACGCCGATGTCGACGGCGCGCATATCCGCACACTGCTGCTGACCTTCTTCTACCGCCATATGCGCCACGTCATCGACAATGGTCACCTCTTCATTGCGCAGCCGCCGCTCTACAAGGCGTCGCGGGGGCGGAGTGAAATGTATCTGAAGGATGACAGCAAGCTCGACACTTATCTGGTCGAAGCCGGTGTCGCCTCGACCCGGCTCGAAGGCGCGGGCGGCGCGCGAGCGGGAGCTGATCTCCTCGAACTCGTCGAACATGCCCGGCGGATGCGTGCGCTGATGCGCTACGTGCCGCGCAAATATGATCCGACGATTATCGAAGCCTTTGCGCTGATGGGCGCGCTCGATCCCGAGCTGCCTGTCGACGCGCGGCAGGCCGCCGCCGAACGTGCTGCCGGTTGGCTCGACCGCGCCGATCCCGAGGCAAAATGGACCGCCCGGATCGCCGCAGAGGGCGGTTACCATCTCGAGCGACTGTGGCGTGGTGTGACCGATCATCACATTATCGAAAGCGCGTTCCTGTTCAGTCAGGAAGCGCGGCGGCTGCACACGCTGATGGCCGAGCAAGTGGAAAGCTACGTGGGCACTGCGCGGCTGGTGACGGTTGCGAAAACGGCCGCAGCAGCAGTGGAACCCGAGGTGGCTGTCGATACCGAAGAAGATGTTGCGCCGATCGGCACCAAAGGCGCATTCATCACGCGGCCGAGCGACTTGCTCGACGCCATCCTCGCCGCTGGGCGCAAGGGGCTAAGTATTCAGCGCTACAAGGGGCTCGGTGAAATGAACGCCGAGCAGCTCTGGGAAACCACGCTCGACCCCCAGAACCGCGCGATGCTCCGCGTCGAAGTGACGCAAGCCGAAATGGCCGACGAAATCTTTACGCGTCTGATGGGCGATGTCGTCGAACCCCGTCGCGAGTTCATTCAAGACAATGCCTTGAACGTGGCGAACCTTGATGTTTAGGGTCTACTGACCCGGAGGTGGCGGTGGTGGCGCTGCACCCGGCGGCAACTGCCCCTGCGCCTGCATCTGCTGCTGCATCGCCTGAATTTCGGCCTGGCTACGGAAATCGAGCAGCGTCACGTCGAAAAACAAGTTGGCGTTTGCTGGGATCGGCCCCTGTCCGGCCGGGCCATAAGCCAGCGCGGACGGAATACAGAAGCGATATTTGCCACCAGCCTGCATCAGCTTCAGCGCTTCGGTGAACCCCGGGATCATACCCGCAACAGGCAGCGGCGCGCGTTCGTTTGCGTCGAACTGTGTGCCGTCTTTCAGCGTACCTTTGTAATCGACAAGTGCCACATCGGTATCGGTCGGCTTGTTGCCCTTGCCAGGCGTGATCGTCTGAAACAGCAGGCCCGATGGTGTTGCCACCGGCTTTGCGCCCTTGAAGTCGGCAATACTACAGCCAGTGTTCGATACCGTCGACGTCCCCGCCCAAGCCATCGCTCCTGCAGCAAGGCAAGCTGCCCCGACGCCGAGCCACAGTCGCGTCAACGAACCCTTTTTGATCGGGCGGAGCGGTACAGCCGTAACGTCGGACATGGGTTTATTTTACGCCGTCGCGCTCAAGGCGCTTGCGATCCATCTTTCGGGCGCGGCGGACTGCGGCGGCACGTTCGCGCGCCCGCTTTTCCGACGGCTTTTCATAATGCCGACGCAACTTCATTTCACGGTAGACGCCCTCGCGCTGCAGCTTTTTCTTGAGCGCGCGCAGCGCTTGATCGACGTTATTATCGCGCACCATGATTTGCATAAAGTCGTCAGCTCCGGAGTCAAAAATAAACGCGACGCGCGCTTGTGCCGTGTCGGAAGTTGGTGCCGTTAGCAGTGGATTCGGCAAAATTCAAGGGGAAAGCCCCTCCTTCGGCACGTCATGCGCCGAGGGAGGGGCAATCCATTAGGGCATTACGACCGTGTCGATCACATGGACCACACCGTTCGACTGCTTAACGTCGGCCATCGATACCATCGACATGCCGCCCTTGGCATCGGTCAGCATTAGCTTTCCGCCCATCATGCTTGCGGTCAGCTGTCCGCCATTGACCGTCGTAACCATGGCCTTGCCACCACCGGCCTTGATTGCGGCTGCGATGTCAGTGCTCATCAACTTGCCCGGGAGCACGTGATAGGTCAGGATCGAGGTAAGAGTCGCCTTGTTCTCAGGCTTCACCAGCGTTTCGACAGTGCCGGCAGGGAGCTTTGCAAAGGCAGCATCGGTCGGTGCAAAAACCGTGAACGGTCCCGGACCAGAAAGTGTTTCCACCAGCCCAGCTGCTTTAACTGCCGCCACTAACGTGGTCAGGTTGTTTGCAGCCGATGCATTTTCGACAATCGTCTTCGTCGAATACATCGCCGCGCCGCCAACCATCGGGGCCTTCATCGCATGACGTTTATGCTTCGTCGACTTCATTTTCTTGTGCTTTGCCGCCCCGTCCATGTGGGCGTTCGCCAATGCTGGCGTGGCAAGGGTCGTCAGGGCAATCAATGCACCAAGCGCAAATTTCTTCATTGGGGGAGTCTCCGAAATGCCTGAATGCAACCGCGTCTGGCGGTCGCTGGCTCAAGCTACGCAGCAATAACACGCATGGACGCGTTTAGGTCCGAAATATTTTCCCTGTCGCAACGATCGCGCCTGCGGGCTGGCCAGACGGCGAGCCCCCTTTTGCTTCCTGCGAGATTGCAAAAGTTGCGCCGGGACGGATAAACGATCGAACTGCTTCCGGAACAAAATATTGCGCAGGCTGTTTTGCGTTGACCACACCTAAAGACCGAGGTTTTCCGTCGTCCGGAATGATCCAAAGTTCTGCATCCCCTTTGCCGGAATCAAGAATGGTAGGGGCTACCATCAACCTGCCCAGTGTCGCGTCGTAACTGACGGCGACGACGTCACTTTTCCCGGATAGCGCTGCCATCACGGGCATTGGAATTGCGGGCTCGACAATCATCGGTGCAGGCAACGGCCGTATCGCAATGAACAGCAGCAGCGCTGCCGCCACCAAGCTCATCGCGCTTGTCGCCCATTTCCAAGGACGCGCCGTGTCGACATTGTCGTTGCCCGGCAGTTGCGCTTCGATTTTCTTCCAGACGCCCGCGGGGGCCGGTGTCGCCACTTCACTTACAAGCGGCGCCAGCTGGTCGCGCCACCACGCGATACGCAGCGACAATGGCCCGTCGGTCCGCGCGCGCGCCTGCACAGCGGCAGCCTCTGCATCGTCAAGCAGACCCAGCGCGAATTCGGCGGCAAGGATGTCGTCTTCGTCGGTCACGCGAGACAAGCCTTCAATTTGATGAGTGCACGACGGATGCGGCTTTTGACTGTGCCCAGCGGAGTCGATGCGCGTTCCGCGATATCGGCATAGGTTGCACCATCGAAAAATGCAGTCCGGATCAACGCTGCATCGTCGGTCGCCAGCGTCTGGATACACGCAACGATCCGCGCGTCTGCTTCATGTGCCATCAGGCATTGTTCGGCATCGGGACGGTCATCGGCAATTTCGTCAGCCAGTTCGAGCGGTGCCATGATGCGCTTCCCCCTTGCCCGCAACCGGTCGATCGCGCGATTCCGCGTCAATGCAACGAGCCAAGTAATCGGGCTTGCACGTGCCGGATCGAACGTACCCGCTTTCTGCCAAATATTGATGAAAGCGTCTTGCAAAACGTCCTCAGCGTCATCCCCGTCGGGAAAGATACGCAGCGCAATCCCGTAAAGTTTCGCCGACGTCCGCCGGTACACGTCCTGCAATGCCGCGCGATCACCCTCAGCCACGCGCTTCAATGCAGCCACCAAAGCGGCGCGTTCGGACGAGGCAATGTCGTCGCTTATGGCAGTTCTACCGCCACTGCCGTGGCTTCACCACCCCCGATGCAAAGCGCCGCCACGCCGCGCTTCAGCCCGCGCGCCTGCAATGCGGCGATCAGCGTTGCCAGAATTCGCGCGCCCGACGCGCCGATGGGGTGGCCGAGCGCCGTCGCGCCACCGTTCACATTGAGCTTTTCGTCGGGAATGCCCAAGTCCTTTGCCGCAATCATTGCGACGACCGCAAATGCCTCATTGATTTCGAACAAGTCAACATCGTCGACATTCCAGCCCGCCTTTTCCAGCACTTTGCGGATCGCCGGCACCGGGGCTGTGGTAAACAAAGACGGTGCGTGGGCATGGCCGGCATGGGCCACGATCCGTGCAACGACCGGCAGCCCTTGTGCAGTCGCCACGCTCTGACGCGTCATGACAATTGCTGCCGCGCCGTCCGAAATCGAGGATGCATTGGCAGCCGTAATCGTCCCGTCCCTGGCAAATGCCGGTTTCAGCGTCGGGATTTTGTCGGGTTTGGCATTGCCGGGCTGCTCGTCGCGCTCGACCATTGTCGTGCCGCCGCGTTCGGGGATTTCGACAGCGACGACTTCGCCATCGAAAGCACCGCTGCGCATCGCTTCGACCGCGCGCGCCAAAGACCGCAAGGCGTAGGCATCCTGCGCCTCGCGGGTAAACTGGTAATCGCGCGCGCTGTCTTCGGCAAAGGCACCCATCAACTTGCCCGGATCATAGGCATCCTCAAGCCCATCGAGATACATCGAATCCTTGACGGCATCATGCCCGATCCGTGCGCCGCTGCGATGCTTGGTCAGCAAATACGGCGCATTCGACATCGATTCCATGCCGCCTGCGATAATCACGTCAGCCGATCCCGCCGCGAGCGCATCATGCGCCATGATTGCTGCCTGCATGCCACTGCCGCACATCTTGTTGACGGTTGTCGCTGCGACCGATTGCGGCAAACCTGCCCCGAGGGCTGCCTGCCGCGCAGGTGCTTGCCCCAAGCCTGCAGGAAGCACACAGCCCATGATGATCTGATCGATCGCATCATGTGCGACGCCTGCGCGCTCAACGGCCGCCTTTACCGCCGTGGCACCGAGCGTGGTTGCGGACACGCTGCCCAGTGCACCCTGAAAACCGCCCATCGGCGTGCGGGCGTACGAACAAATCACAACGGGATCGTTATTCATGCGACATATTTAGCGTCGCCTGCGCAAAATCCAACCAGATTACGAGACAGCTTCAACAACACGCCGTCCCGGCCTTACGCGCATCTTGTGCGATGTTTTGGTCGCTCCCGACACGCGCAAGACCGTATCCATGAAAACCCATTCGTTCGTTGCGGCCTGCGGGGTCAGCGACAAATGCATGTAACCGCGGTTCGACGTATCGACCCAGCGCAGTTCGGTTGCATCCGAGCCGCCTGCCCGCCCACTCATCAGTGAGGCTGCAACCAGCTTGGGATCAATCCCCTTGGTCGAATTCTCGAAGCCCGGCGACGAGACGCTATGCCCACCAAATTCGACGCCGGCAGGCTTGCCGCCTTCGGGCAGATCGAATGCCCAGCCGTTGTGGCTGTCACCGGTCACGACGATCAGGTCACGATCATGCCGCTGCGCCGCCGACAGCAACCGTGAACGCGCCGCCGGATAGCCGCCCCAGTTGTCGAAATTCTGCGGGAGACCTGCTCTTGCCGCTGTCACGCCCTGCATGACATAGTCGCGATTGCGTTGCGGCGATGTCGGCGACACCGTCGCAAGGGCACTTTCGGGAAAATAGACGCGGCCCATGTTGGTGCCCGAACCGACGACACTCCACCGCGTCTTATCGCGGGCGAACGCCCGGTAAAGCCAGCTTTCCTGCTCGCTGCCCATCATCGTCATTGCCGGGTCGCGCCATGCGCCGTCATGGAATTCGGCAAAGGCCTTTGCAGGATCCGGCGCACGCATGAGTTCGCCATGACTATATGGCTTTGACCGCCCGATTGCGCGCGTATCCGTGCGGTAATAGGTTGCCAGATCGCCGATCTCATAGGCTTTCCACGGCTGCTCGCCGACCGGCAGCCATTCACGCCAGACCTGCATCGCGACGTTCTTGCGGTTGGTCCAGTCGCCTTCATCGGGCTGGTGGTTTTGCGCACCACCCTCCCACATGTCGTTGCTACCTTCATGATCGTCGGTATTCGCGATCATGGGAAATGCAGCATGAAGCGCCTGAAGTTGCAAATCGGCGCGGTAGCTGGCGTAGCGCATGCGGTAATCCGCCAGCGTCAGGATTTCAGTAGCGGGGAACATGCGCTTTGCAAATTCGTCTCCGCCGTCATAACCGCCCCGGCTGTATTCATAAATGTAATCGCCCATGTGCAGCGTCATGTCGATGTCGTCGCGCGCGGCAGCATGGCCATAAGCGTTGAATTCGCCGAAGCCGAGGTTCGAGCATGAGAACACCGCAATATTGAAGCGCGCAGCTTTACCCACGGGCAATGTCTTGGTCCGTCCGATCGGCGAAACGCTGCCATCGGGGCCGATAAAACGGAACCAGTGCCACCGCCCCGGCGCGAGACCATCGACGGTGATCTTGACCGTATGATCGCGCCATGGCCCGGTCACCATTTCGCCGCCTCCCGCGATTTTGGCAAAGTCGCGGCTTTCCGAAATCTCCACGCGCACTTTCGATAGACCGCCCGTTGCTCCGACAAAGCG
Source organism: Sphingomonas sp. (assembly GCA_043737475.1). Taxonomy (GTDB): domain Bacteria; phylum Pseudomonadota; class Alphaproteobacteria; order Sphingomonadales; family Sphingomonadaceae; genus Sphingomonas_O. The sequence goes on along the minus strand of JAYTAP010000099.1, from coordinate 3,494 downwards.
TGTCCACAGCAGAACCGACTCCGGGCCCGGTTCTCCCGATGCGACATTGTGTGTGAAGCCTGTCGCGCCAAGCATGGCCTGCGCAACCGCTCCACCACCCGGCAACAAAAGCCCCCCGATCCCGAAAGCAGCCGTTGTAATCAGTTGGCGGCGGTCAAAACGGATCATGCGCGAACTCCTTCGGTACTGCGCTGCAACCGCACTGTTGCACGACGATGACTCAAATCCGTTCGGCCGAGCTGACGACGTCGGCCGCGCGTAACGCTGCGATGATACGCATCAGGTGCTGGACATCATGGACTTCGAGATCGACGCGGAACGTGTGGAAACTGGCGTCGCGGTTTTCCAGCTTCAGGTTCAGGATATTGGCCTGATGACCCCCGAAAATGCCTGCCATGACGCCGAGCGCACCCGGCTCATTTTTCAGAACAATGCACAGCCGCGCCGCCGCGCCGTCGGATCCATCGCCCCACGCCAGATCGACCCAGTCGGCATCGACACCGTCGGCCAGTTCGGCACAATCGATAGCGTGCACGACAATCGCTTCGTCTTCGCGACGCAGCCCCACAATCCGGTCGCCAGGCACCGGATGGCAGCAATCGGCCAGATCGAACGCGACACCCGGCGTCAGTCCTTTGATCGAAATGGCCTCGCGCTGCGGCGGGAGCGCGGCGACGTCGGCACCGCCCGACCCCGGCATCAATGCTTCCATTACTTGGGCATCGGTCAGTTTTTGACGCGCGACGGCTTCCATCAGTGCAGATTCGTCGGCTAGCTTCAATCGCTTAAGCGCCGCTGCCATTGCGCCGGTGCCGAGTTGCGCTGGCAGACGTGTGACGATTTCATCGTAAATCTTGCGGCCCAGCGCGACGTTTTCGCCCAGTTCCTTGGTCCGCACGAACCGGCGGATCGCGGCACGTGCCTTACCGGTTGCGACAAAATTCAGCCAGGCCGGTTGCGGTTCCTGCGCTTTCGACTTCAGGATTTGCACTTGATCGCCATTTTCAATCTGCGTGCGCAGCGGCACGACGCGCCCGTTGACTTTGGCACCCACAGCTTCGTTGCCGAGCTTGGTATGCACGGCATATGCAAAATCGACGGGCGTCGCGCCCTTGGGCAGCTGGAACAATTCACCCTTCGGCGTGAACGCGAAAATGCGATCCTGATACATCGCCATCCGGGTATGCTCGAGCAACTCTTCAGCGGTATCGGCATTATCGAGAATTTCGACAAGATCGTCGATCCAGCGCGAGGGGACATCGGGACGCTTCTGCCCCTGTTTATAAGTCCAGTGCGATGCCAGCCCATATTCGGCCTGCGCATGCATTTCCGACGACCGGATCTGGATTTCGATCCGCATCTTTTCCGAATGGATGACCGACGTATGCAACGACCGATAACCGTTGCGTTTGGGCGTCGAAACGTAATCCTTGAACCGCCCCGGGACCATCGGCCAGCGTCGGTGGATCAGGCCAAGCGCTGTGTAACAGGCTTCCGTATCGGGCACGATAGCGCGAAACGCCATCACGTCGGACAATTGTTCGAAACTGATGTGGCGCTCCGCCATCTTTTTCCAGATCGAATAGGGGTGCTTTTCGCGCCCCGAGATATCGGCATCGACACCTGCGCGGCTGAGCATCAGTTTCAGGCCAGAGCCGATGCGAGCAATCTGATCACCGCCGCCGTCGTGCAACTGATCAAGGCGCTTGGTGATCGATGCATAAGCATCGGGTTCCATTTCGCGAAACGCCAGCGTCTGCATTTCGTTCATGAATTCATACATGCCGATCCGCTCGGCAAGCGGGGCGTAGATATCCATCGTTTCCTTGGCGATGCGCCGCCGCTTGGCCGGATCGCCGATGAAATGCAGCGTGCGCATATTGTGCAGCCGGTCCGCCAGCTTGACGAGAAGAACGCGAATATCGTCAGACATCGCCAGCAGGAATTTGCGCAGGTTCTCGGCCGCACGCTCATTCTCGGTCTGCGCCTCGATTTTCGACAGTTTGGTCACACCGTCGACGAGGCGGCCAACCGAAGGCCCGAATTTCGCGACGATCTCATCCTGCGTGGTCAACGTGTCTTCGATGGTGTCGTGCAGGATTGCCGTCGCGATCGTCTCGTCGTCGAGATGCAGATCGGTCAAAATGCCCGCAACTTCGATCGGGTGGCTGAAATACGGATCGCCCGACGCGCGCAATTGGCTGCCGTGCATCTGCATCGAGAAAACATAGGCACGGTTCAGCAGCGCCTCGTCCGCATCCGGGTCATAGCTTTTGACCCGCTCCACCAGTTCATATTGTCTAAGCACAACGCCATGATGGGGCCCACGCGGCAGGGAATGCAACCCGTGAAGTCATCCGAAACCGTTATTATAATTGGCCAGCACCCAGACCCGTAAAGCACTGCCCAGATTGGGCGGCAGCGGCGCCACGATCCGTTCGGCATCGATCTGCGCGATTAGAGCATTGAGCGGCAGATTCCGTGCGGTCGCCGCAGCGCTCAATCGTTCCCAGAATAGAGGCTCCAGACTGACCGACGTCTCATGCCCAGCGATCGTCACGGATCGTTTGACAGGCGGGTGATAGGGCGTGGTCGCTATCCTCAATACATGTGCTGCCCGCCGTTGATCGACAATGTCGACCCGGTCACGAAGCCGCCCTCTTCGGAGCAGAAAAATGCAACGCCGCGAGCGATTTCGCTTGCTTGCCCCAGTCGGCCGACCGGAATTTTTGCAACGATTTTCACCAGCACTTCAGCAGGGACAGCGGCGACCATGTCCGTGTCGATATAGCCCGGTGCGATGGCATTCACCGTCACGCCCTTTTTCGCGCCTTCCTGCGCAAGTGCTTTGGTAAAGCCGTGAATGCCCGATTTCGCGGCGGCATAATTGACCTGCCCATATTGACCGGCTTGCCCGTTGATCGATCCGATATTGACGATGCGCCCCCACCCCCGCGCCGTCATCCCGCCAAATGTCGCTTTTGCCATGTTGAAGCATCCGCCAAGGTTGACGCGCATGACATCGTTCCAGTCTTCGAAGCTCATTCGCGCAAGCACGCCATCGCGCGTGATCCCGGCATTGTTGACGACAATGTCGATCGGGCCGAAGTCGGTTTCGACGGCCGCGCACCCGTCTATACAGGCCTGATGGTCGCCGACATCCCAGCGGTATACGGCAATCCCCGTGCGGCCCGAAAAGGATTTCGCCTTTTCATCGTTGCCCGCGTAATTTGCAGCGACGGTGATCCCCATATCTTTCAGCGCAAGGCTGATTGCCTCGCCAATGCCGCGCGTGCCTCCGGTGACGATTGCGATTCGTGCCAATTGCTCTCTCCTTATCTTGGAGCAGCTTAGGCAGGCGAAACCCAGCCTTCAAGTTCGCGCGCAAGTAATGTTCGGAGCATGGCGACGCCCGTCTCGCTCGCATTCAGGCACGGCACCGTCACAAGATCAGTCCCGCCGCCTTCGACGAAGGTTTCGCGGCCCCGGATGGC
>JAYTAP010000098.1:0-2522 GCA_043737475.1 Sphingomonas sp. | reverse complement strand
GCTAGGACGGACCTCTACGTTGTATCCTCTTGCGCCAGTGAACTCGACGCATTTATCGCCTCTCCAGCCCACAAACCTGTCGAACGCGACGAGATCGGTATCGACGATGCGAAGCCTACGCGGGTGGGGCTCCCATTCCCAGACTGATGCGCCCTGATACGGCCACCCATCGGCGATTGTCGTGGTGGCCCGTGAAGAAGCGCTTGCCTGAGGGCGAGGGTATGCGCAAGACTATCGTTCACCTCCTGCAAGGTGTGCACAATGAAGTTGACTGGCGTGTGCAAAATCTTATCGACGGCAGGCTCGCGAATAAGCCGGTCATTGAGCTTAGACCATTAACCGACCCCGTCGGAGAGCCGCTTGTCGTTGACAATGATGAGCAGATCGAATTCCGAGTGATAGACTCTGGCCGTGTGCGGTTCATGAAGTCATCCTCCTCGCGCGTGACTGCCATAAAGGATGATCTTCTCGATCCGTTTCTTCTTCTTCCATTCATGCTTGGCGAGCGATTGGGCAACGTCGAACTTTTCGAAGATGATCGCCATAAAGCGCTCCAGTTCGCGCTGCTTGTTGGCCGGAAAATGTTCAAGATTGGTTTTCATAGGGCTTTCTGACACTGTAATGCCGGACACCGCGAGAAACTGCCAATATTGTAAGCGGGGTAGGGCAGTTATCGCTGGAAACAGGCTGAGCAAATTGCATAATGAGACAGCCTCACAACATATCAATATATCCAGAACTATTGAAGTATTATAGATGTGCACTTAGATGCAGTGTGTCCGATAGCGCTTTTGCTTCGGGAACGGCCGGTGGTCGTGTCAAACATGGAGAACGCATCATGGCTACATTAGCAATCGCAGGAACGAGCAAAACGAAAACAAGGGCGGCGGCAATCGCGTCCCGCCCGGCAAGGCGATCGGCGGAGTGCGTTGCGACTGGAAGATCGCTGGCTCGCTACGAGGACCCGCTTGACGCAGACCTCGCCGACGACGTTGCTGTTGCGGCGACGCGGCGGTCTTTATGCCGTGTAGCGCTTATTGCGTCGGAGGTAGGCGCTCGTTTTCAGTGCGAGAAAACAGACTGTGATCCGATGGCATGGATGCTGACGCCGCGCCGCCTGTTTGGTGGCAGTGCTGCGATCGAGGCCTGCCTAGACCGAGACAATTTCTCACGCGCCCTTTTACTCCATGGCCTTGGCATGGGTATGGATGCCGAACCGGGCGAGATCGACGGCCTCCTTGACAACAACGACGGTGAGAATGGCAAACACCCGCAGCCATCGCGCGCAAAGGTTTCCGGGGGATGCGATCCCGACTTAGAGTCGATTCCGGCGACCATGCGCTGCCTACGGTCGCTTAATGTCGAAAACGTCGATAGCCCGGAAGGAACTTTTGATCGGGAGGACAAGCGGCGCCTTTATTCAGCAACGGTTGTTTATCAGTGTGACGGCATCGATTTGATAGCCTTCCATGCATCGCTCGCCAACGGGTACGACGAAATGTTCGAGCGGCTACTCGACCGCTTTGGCGGACCAGTTGCTGCGCATGCACAGGTGCGCGTTGGATTCGATCCTAAGCACCCGCTGTTGCCGCGCGTCGTTGCGCGGCTACTGTCAGAGGCTGAACGTTGCCCGGACGGCAACAACACGATGAACCTCAACGTGAACTTCGAGCGCCGTTTCGAGATTTGAGCGGCGGTCGGGCCGACACTAAGCGTCGGCAGCAACGCTCATACATCGTCGCAATTCGGGATTTGACGATTTTTCGCGCGATACGCGGCTGTGACATGTGCCCATAATTAAGGAGGACGACATGCAGCAGAACGAAGACATGGCGACGCTGGTGAGCTTGGCCGCCTCGAACCCTGAAGACTTTAAGGTGCTTCGTCGGCTTGTCATCAAAGAGGGTCCGACTGGGCTTGGCGACATTGAAGCCCGATCGCCGGGACGCGGTGTTGGTCTGGCCATTGATGTCGAAACGATGGGACTGGATATCGATCATGATCCTATAATCGAATTGGGTCTGCGGCGGTTCAAGTATGACGCAACCGGTGTCATTACGAACATCGACCGGGCTTATTCATGGCGCGAAGATCCGGGGCGGCCCATACCCGATGAGATCACACGGATCACAGGCTTGCGCGATGCCGACGTTGCGGGTCAGTCTATTGATGACGAAGAGGTGACTCGGCTGATCGGTAGTGCCAGTGTCTGCATCGCGCACCACGCCGCTTTTGACAGGCCGAGAATCGAAAGGCGGATTCCTGCAATCAATGGGCAAGCATGGGCTTGCAGTATGGCTGAGATACCTTGGTCCGAGAATGGCTTCGAAGGAACGAAGCTCGGCCCACTTCTGAATACTTGCGGCTTCTTTCATACGCCGCACCGTGCCGTTGACGATGTCGATGCGGTCATAGGTCTGCTGCGTCACGAATTCGACGATGGTCGGTCGGCGCTGTCGGTTATGCTCGAACGGGCTGCATCGCCTAGCTGGGTGTGTCGCGCGATCGGCGCCAGCTTCGAC
>JAYTAP010000097.1:0-15546 GCA_043737475.1 Sphingomonas sp. | reverse complement strand
CGGCGGCCCCGAGCTTGCGGTCCTGGCCGGTGTAGCGCGAGATGCGCGATGCCAGCGCGCGGTCGAGCTTCAGCCCCTGCGTCGCGGCATTGGCCATGATCGCAGCAGCGGCATCGCCTTCTTCGGGCATGTAACAGATATACGCCATCGCCCGCGGCGAACTCTCGGCGAGTTTGCGCAGCTTGCTTGCCTTGGTCAGGTTGCCCGCGACGGCGATCACTGGATTACCGTTGACCGGCATTGCCAGCAGATTTTCGACCGCAGGCAACCCTTCTTCACGGCGGAAATTCAGCCGGACATACCGTTTGTCGCCGAACAGAGACAAGGCCGAAGCCTCGTCGGCAAGCAGCGCGGGATCGCCCCGGATCTGGTCGCTGTCGAGATCGATACGCTCGGCACCCGGCCCTAATGAAGCCGCCATTTGTGCAGAAATGTCAGCTGCCGCCGATTCGTCCTGACCGAAAATCAGGAAAAACCGGATGTCGGGCCGCGTGGTCATCGCGCTGACAAATGCCCGCTCTTTGGGGCTCATTCGCTTGGGTTGATTTGTCGCGCGTACAGCGACAGACGGGTAACGATCTGGTCCGCAACACGTTGCGACAGGTTTTCGATTGCGCTGTTTTCACCGGCAATCGTCGCATATTCCGAACTGACTACGTCGATCCCTGCATCCGACCCGGCGGTCGCGTCGACCAGGGTGGCGCCGGTGGTGTTATCGACCAACTGATAGCGCGCGCGCAACGTCCGCCGTTCGCGTGTGACGGTATCGTCGGCGCGGACGCCAAGCCCTTCGATCTGGTCATCGAGTGCCACGACCAACCGGTACCGCGCACCGCCGCCATCGGGTGCGCCCAGCCGGTCTTTAAGCGCATTGCGCACCAGCCAGCCCGATTTGCCCTCGATAGGATCGACCGAAACCGAATTTAACGTGGTCGCCACGACGCCGGTTGAGCCGCCGCTGTAGAGTGGTTGCAAACCGCAGGAGGCGAGGAATGCACTGCCAAAGATCAGGGGGAAAAACCGAGTCATCGTTCACCGCTTCCGTCACCCTGAATGTGTTTCAGGGTCTTAATTTTGCCCTGTCCAACAAAAAAGTAAGATGCTGAAACGAGTTCAGCATGACGCGGTGTTGTTAAGGCGGTTTCGGACTTCATAACACGATATTGACCAACCTGTCGGGCACGACGATTACCTTGCGGATATCCGCACCATCGATCGCATGCTGGACCTTTTGGCTGGCCAGCGCAAGCGCCTGTAACTCGTCCTGGGGCAGGCCTTTGGCCACGCTCAGCGTGTCGCGCAATTTGCCTCTGACCTGCACCGCGATGGTGACTTCGTTTTCGACCAATAATGCCGGATCGACCTGCGGCCACGGTGCATTGGCAATCAGGCCGGTGCCGCCCAATGCTTCCCATGCCTGCTCCGCCAGATGCGGCACCATCGGCGCGGCGAGCAGGACGATATTGCGGATGGCGGCATTGCGGCTGGCGCTGGGCGAGGCTTTTTCGATGGCGCTCGCGAGTTCGTAAATCTTGGCAATCGCCTTGTTGAACGCCAGCGCGTCGATATCGGCGCTGATCCCGGCAATCGCCTGATGGGTCTTGCGGTCGAGCGCGGTATCTGATCCCGACGCATCGCCGGTCTGACCGACCAGCCGCCACAGCCGTTGAATAAAACGCCAGCAGCCCTCGATACCGCTTTCCGACCATTCGAGATCGCGCTCGGGCGGGCTGTCGGACAGCATGAACCAGCGCACCGCGTCGGCACCATATTGGTCGACGATATCATCGGGATCGACGACATTTTTCTTCGACTTCGACATCTTTTCGATGCGGCCGACCTGAGCTTCCAGCTCGCTACCAACCATAAACACCTTGCCGTTTCGCCGTTCAACTTCGTGAGGTGCGAGATACTGAAACGGTGTAACTACCTGAATCTCGACACCTTCAACTATCGGGTTGGGCATAGTGATTCTGTAAGTTTCATGCGTCACCATTCCCTGGGTGAACAGCGAAGCAAACGGCTCTTTCACATCGATCATGCCGATATGGCTTAGCGCGCGTGTCCAGAACCGCGCGTACAGCAGATGCAAAATCGCATGCTCGACGCCGCCGATATATTGTCCGACCGGTAGCCACTTTTCGGCCTCCGCGCGGTCGAATGGCGCATCGTCGGGCTGGCTCGCAAAGCGGATGAAATACCATGACGAATTGACGAATGTATCGAGCGTGTCAGTTTCGCGTCGCGCCGGTTCGCGGCAATTGGGGCAGGGGACAGCTTTCCACGTCGGATGCCGGTCGAGCGGATTGCCGGGGATGTCGAACGTCACATCTTCAGGCAGCACCAGCGGCAATTGCGAGCGCGGGACGGGCATCACGCCGCAGAAGTCGCAATGGATGATCGGGATCGGCGTTCCCCAATAGCGTTGCCGCGACACACCCCAGTCGCGCAGCCGATATTGCGTCTGCCCTTCGCCCCAGCCCTCGGCCTCGCCACGCGCAATGACGGCGGCTTTGGCGGTTTTGACATCCACGCCGTCCAAAAAGCCCGAATTTACGATGGTGCCCAGCCCGCTATACGCTTCGTTACCACGGAAGTAGGCCTCGACATGTTCGCCATCAGAAACCACGCGGCGCACCGGCAGCTCATATTTGCGCGCAAAATCAAGATCGCGCTGGTCATGCGCGGGAACGCCCATCACGGCGCCCGTGCCATAATCCATCAGCACGAAATTCGCGACAAACACCGGGAGACGCAATGTCGCATCCAAGGGATGATCGACCGTCAGCCCGGTATCGAACCCCAGCTTTTCGGCGGTTTCAATTTCTGCCGCCGTCGTCCCGCCCAGCTTGCACTGCTCGATAAACTGCTCGAGCGCATAACGGTTTGCCGCCAGTTGCTGCGCCAGCGGATGATCGCAGGCAATCGCGACGAAACTCGCGCCAAAAATTGTGTCGGGCCGCGTGGTGAACACGTCGATGCTGTCGCTGCCATCGCTCAGCGCAAACGAGGCTCGCATGCCGACCGATTTGCCGATCCAGTTTTCCTGCATCAGCCGCACTTTGTCGGGCCACTGGTCGAGCCCCTTCAGCCCTTCGAGCAAATCCTCGGCAAAATCGGTAATCCGCAAAAACCACTGGTTCAGCTTGCGCTTTTCGACGAGCGCACCCGAACGCCAACCGCGCCCGTCGATCACTTGCTCGTTGGCGAGTACCGTCATGTCGACCGGATCCCAGTTCACCGACGATTCGCGCCGATACACCAGCCCCGCCTTGTACAGATCGAGGAATAGCGCTTGCTCATGCCCGTAATAATCGGGTTCGCAGGTCGAAAGCTCGCGCGTCCAGTCGATCGCAAGGCCCAGCCGCTTCAGCTGCGCGCGCATCGCCGCGATGTTCGCGCGGGTCCACTCGCCGGGATGCACGCCTTTTTCCATCGCTGCATTTTCGGCGGGCATGCCGAACGCGTCCCACCCCATCGGATGAAGCACGGCGTGGCCGGTCATTTTCTTGTAGCGCGCCAGCACGTCGCCCATCGCATAGTTGCGAACATGGCCCATGTGAATGCGCCCTGACGGATAGGGAAACATTTCGAGGACATAAGCGCGCTTGTCGGACGAATCGGCATTCGCCGTAAACGTGCCGCGTTCATCCCAAATCTGTTGCCAGCGCGCGTCCGCAGCGTGGGGGTTGAACCGCTCTGTCACGTGCAGGTCAGCCCGCGACGGCGCTGCGCCTCAGGTCGCGCGCTTTGGTAAGGATGATATCCTCGAGCTTCTGGACGGTCGCGGCCTGCACCGGCGCATCGGCCCATTGTCCGCCCGTCAAAATCTGACGCGATGCGGCAACACGCACGGCGTCCGCGCGCAAATCCTGATCGAGAATGGTGACAGCAAGCTTCATCCGCTCGCCGGGGCTGGTCGGGTTCACATACCAGTCGGTCACGATCACGCCGCCGTTCGAATCCGTCTGGACGATCGGCATGAACGAAACCGTGTCGAGCGCCGCACGCCACAGATAGGCATTGATGCCGATCGTCGTCACTTTTGATGCCGCAAGGTCGGCGATACGCCCAGGCCGTTCTTTTTTGCCACACGCAGCCGTTGTCGTGATCAGCGCAATCGCAAAGACGGTATAAAGGCGGCGTGACATGGCATTCCTTGAAACAAACGCGCTTGCTGCGCAGTTGCCGCGTTATAGCCGGTGTTGCCCGCCCTGCAAGGCATCAAGCTGTGTGCGATATGCCACAGCAACCGGCAAAACGATGCAGGGGCTGGTAGTCCAGGGTCCAGACACTAAGATCGTCTGTATTGGTCAAGGAAAGCTGATTCGTGAGCAATCGACGCATTATTATCGGGGCAGCGGCGGGGGCATGTTCCGTGCTCGCGCTTGCATTGTCGCCTGCGATGAGTGCGTCGGGCGATTTGCGCACGGCTAAACCGCGTCTGTCATTGGGCGCGCGTGGCGGCCTTGGTGCTTTCACGCCAGCGACGACGGATGCCCGCTTGTCGGCGCTCCTCGCACGCAGTGGCATTTCGTCCAGTGGGATGCGGTTTACGCCTGCCTCGGCCAGTGTCCGGTTGAATCGTTCGGTCACCGTTGCGGTTCGTGCGCAGACGACGCGACGCGATGGCGGCGGTGAGCGGATGGCACTTGTCAATGCGCCCACGACGAGCATCATGCCGGTGGCCTATAACCTCGGTGTTGCTGTCGGCTGGAAGCGATTTGCTTTTTCGGGCGACGTCGAAAAAGTTGATTTGGGCACGGTTGGCGGTCGCGAATCTGTCGATCTCGGCGTGAGCTACCGCGTCAAGGATTTCACGACCCGTCTGGCTGTGGGTAGCGATCGTGCAACGCCGAACACACCAAAGGCGATTGCCGGCGACGGCGGCGTTTCTATCGGCATGAGCGGGTCTTATTCGTTGACACGAAATATCGACGTGACAGCCGGCCTGAAATTCCGCGCGACAGACCGCGACCGCCTTGGTCTCGTCGTTGCCGACAAGCGGCGCGACAGCCAGGCCGTCTATATCGGCACGGCATTCAAATTCTAAAGGCGTCGATTCCGGCCCAGCCGTGAATGCCGTGTTGTGTTAGCGTTCGCATCCGTTTTGCCGTCATACCACCCAGCGCGATCGTGCGTCCACGCTGGTGCCCGGCAATGCGGAGCGTGCCGCGCATGCCGATCACCCGCGCGTCGGGATGCGATCGCGTCGCGTAAACCGGCGATATGAAAATCAGATCGGCCTTAACCCGCTTTGCAAGCACCGCTTCGCGCGCATTGTGCACCGCGACCGTTCGGATGCCCTGCGATCGATGCACTGATCGGTCGTGGGCACCGTCAGCCCCCCAATGGCGCGCAAGTGCGGGCCGGTCAGCAAGCAAAACAAGGTGCCGCCGCGCTCTCGCCAGTTTCTTAACGCGTCTGAACAACAGGCGTCGCGTACGCGTCGGCAACTCATAATGGCGAAAGATGATTCCGGCGCCTTTTGGCAGTGCACGGATCACACTGCGAAGATCGCCCAGCCGCGGATCGGTCATCAACCAGATTTTTGGGAGCGGGTGGCGGTGTCGCATCGCGCTGCCTATAGCGCGCCGATGACTGATCCCGAAACCAGACTTGCAAGTGTTCACGCTGCCATCGCCAAGGCGTCGAAACTGGCGGGGCGACCGTGCGATGCGACGACGCTGATCGCAGTGTCCAAGACAAGGACGCCGTCGGAAGTTGCGCCGCTGATTGCTGCCGGTCAAATCGATTTCGGCGAGAATCGCGTTCAGGAAGCACAATCGAAATGGCCCGCGCTTATCGCGCAAACGCCTGGCATCCGCCTGCATCTCGTCGGCCAGTTGCAATCGAACAAGGCCGAAGAGGCAGTGGCCTTGTTCGACGCCATCTATTCGGTCGATCGGTCCTCGCTGATCGCTGCGCTTGCCAAGGCGCAGGACAAATCGGGGCGGCGACCGGCATGTTTTCTTCAGGTCAACATCGGCGACGAGGACCAGAAGGGCGGCTGTCCGATCACTGACGTGCCCGCGCTTCTCACCGCCGCACGTGGAGCGGGCCTCGACATTGTCGGCCTTATGACTGTGCCCCCTGCAGGCGTCGAGCCGGCGCCATTCTTTGCGCTACTTGCCAAACTCGCGCGCGATCATGGTCTCGGTCAGCTCAGCATGGGTATGTCTGGCGATTATGAAACCGCCATCATGCTTGGTGCCACGCAGATCCGCATCGGGACGGCGCTGTTTGGTGAACGGGCATGAAATTCGATGCGATCATTTTCGACTTCGACGGTGTCCTGATCGAAAGCGAATATATCAGCGGGCAGCAAGTTGCCGCGACGTTGACGGGGCTTGGTTATCCGACGACGGTTGATGAGGCGCTGGACACTTTCACGGGTTTAGGCGGAAGCGACTTTCAAGGTGCGGTGTCGGGATGGATCGGTGGCCCGGTTCCGCAGGCGTTTCATGCGGCGCGCCAGGTTGAAGACGATCGCGTCATGCGCGATGGCGTCGATGCCGTCGCCGGCGCGATCGACTTCGTCCGCGCTCTTCCCGCCGCGCTGCCGCGCGCGATCGCATCGTCGAGCACGACGGCGTGGATCGCCCGGCATCTCGACCACATAGGCCTGCGCGCGGCCTTCGGCGATCATATCTATTCGGGCCGTGAGCATGTCATACGCGGTAAGCCCGCGCCCGATATCTACCTGCATGCGGCGGCTGCTATCGGCGCTGACATCGGGCGCACGCTGATCATCGAAGACTCGATTGTCGGTGTTACGGGCGCGGTCGCATCCGGCGCGCATGTCGTCGGGCTCGCTGTCGGGCTGCATTGCCGCGACGGTCATGCGGCCAGGCTGGAAGCTATGGGCGCGCGTCAGGTTGTGCACAGCTTTGACGAAATTGCGGCGATCCTCGGCTAGACTTGGGCTCGCTTAAAGCTGGTGCCCGGTGCGGTCGCGCTTGGTTGCCAAATACCGCTCGTTATGGACGTTGGGCGGCAAGCGATGCGGCACGCGTTCGACGACCGTGATGCCCGAGCCTTCGAGACCCGCGACTTTGGCCGGATTGTTGGTCAGCAGCCGGATGCTTGATTGCCCCATCAGCGTCAGCATCCGCGCCGCCACGCCGAAGTCGCGGGCATCGACCGCAAAGCCCAAGCGCAGATTGGCATCGACCGTGTCATAGCCCTGATCCTGAAGCTGATAGGCGCGCAGCTTGTTGATCAGCCCGATCCCGCGGCCCTCCTGGCGCAAGTAAAGCAGGATGCCCCAGCCGCTTGTGGCGATCTCATGCAGGGCTGCGTGCAGTTGCGGGCCGCAGTCGCACTTGAGGCTGCCCAGCACATCGCCGGTCAGGCACTCGCTGTGCAGGCGGACAAGCGGTGGAGTGGTATTTGGGGTCCCGATGATCAGCGCGACATGCTCTTCGATTGTTTCGGGGCTGCGGAAGGCGACGATCTCGGCCTCCTCCGATGCGGCGACAGGCAGGAACGCGCGGGCGACGATCGCAAGGCGTTCGGCATCGTCATAGGCCGCGATGTCTTCAGGCGATGTCGTCGCCTCGACTTTACCAACCTCACGCATGAAGAAGGCAGGAAGAATGCCGGTAAGCCGGGCAAGTTCGAGAGCTGCACAAGTATCAATTAGCTGTTTGTTTTCAATAAGTCGAAACGGCCCCTGGAACGGATTGGCGAGGTCTGTAGCGGGATCGGCAAGCGCGCGGGCCGCAGGGAGATCAAGCCACGGCGCCCGCGCGACGACAACCGGCCCCCGACAGTCGCCTGCCGCCCGCTGATTCGTCAGTTTCAGCGTCTCAGCACGCGATCCGGCAAGAAGCACATTGGCCGTGCGATCCGGATCGAAGGTCGCAAGCCGCGCATCGTCCGCTGTTTCGACCGCAAGCAGAAGCAATCGTCCGACCGCGACCGGCCAGCCCCGGCGCAACGCATCGATCGCGCGCGCGGCGGATTTGGGATCGCTCAGAACGCAAACTCGGTGACGAGCGGCACATGATCCGATGGCTTCTCCCAGCTGCGACAGGATTCATGCACCATGTGCGCCACAGCCTGCGCCGCAACATCGCGCGTGGCCCACATATGATCAAGCCGCCGCCCGCGATCGGACGCGGCCCAGTCCTTCGCGCGGTAACTCCACCAGGTATAAAGCCGCTGCGGCGCCGGCACGAACTGGCGACCGAGATCGACCCAGTCGCCCGCTGCCTGAAGCCGCCCGAGTGCCGCAACTTCGACGGGCGTGTGGCTGACGACGTTCAACAACTCGCGGTGTCCCCAGACATCACTTTCGAGCGGCGCGATGTTGAAGTCGCCGACAATAATGGTGGGATCAGCAAGTGTTTTGGACCAACACGTCATGCGTTCGACGAAATCGAGCTTCTGGCCGAACTTCGAATTAAGATCGCGGTCGGGGACATCGCCCCCTGCCGGTATGTAGACGTTCTCTAGCCGGACGCCGTTGGGCAGACGCGCGCCGATATGCCGTGCTTCGCCATTGTCCTGCCAATCGTTGCGGTTGTCCTCGATCAAGGGCACTTTGGAGAGAATGGCGACACCGTGGTGCATCGGCTGGCCACACAGCATCTGGTGATTGTAGCCAAGCCGGAAGAACATATCGACAGGAAAGACGGCGTCCATCGCCTTGGTTTCCTGAAGGCAGAGAATGTCTGGCGACTGTTCGATCAGAAAGCGTTCGACGAGGCTAAGGCGGGCACGGACCGAATTGATATTCCACGACGCGATTTTCATGTGGTGTGACCTAGCGGCGGTAAAGATAACGCGCCAGCGTCGCGCGTTCAAAAACGAAAAGGCCCCCGCTCCGGGGGCGCAGAGCGAGGGCCGACCAGCGTTCGTCACGCAGGCGTTTCGCGGCGGCAGTTCGGGGCAACAGGGGGGAAAATCCCGTCATCGCCAGCCGCGATCACCGGTTCTCAATATCCTACCGAAGCTGTCGTGAATATGAACATGCCGCTATTTGCGTGGGCCAATCGGCCGAGGATCGCGCCATGTGAACGCTTTATCGCTGACCGCGATATTGAAGCGTTGGTCGGTCAGGCGCACCGAGGTGCGGTTGTTCTGCGCATCCAGCGCGACCCAACCCTGGAGACGAAGCCCCGACGGCGCAGCCGCATCGCGGGCAAAGGCAAGCGTGATCGAGCCATATTCAGGCCGGCGCGGGTCACGTGCTTCGGCGAGAACGATGCGACTGTCGCCGGCAGGCACGATCCTGGCAAAGCGGGTCAGGTCTTTGGTTGGATCAAGCAGCACCCCAAGCGGCGAGTTGCCAATCGGCCAGCGCGAAACTTGCTTGACCGAATAATCGATGAACGTCAGCGCCTTGCCGTCCCCCACAATCAGAAGCGGTATCCCCTGCTGATACTGGAAGCGAATTTTGCCGGGGCGTTTGAGCGTGAGATTGCCGCTCAGCACCTTGCCCGCGCGGTCGGTTTGTGTGAATGCCGCGGTCATCGATGTGACAGACTTCAGGTGCGCGGTAACAAGCGCAAGGTCGCCGGTTTGCGCCGACGCCGGGGGAGCAATGACGGCGGCGAACAATAGAGCAGAGCGGAAGAGCATTGCGGTCTCCGATATCGAGGTCACGCGCTTGTGGACGAAATGATTTGAACGGGTCGTGAACTTGCGCAAAACAAAGGGGTCCGGCGCGTTGTGGCGCCGGACCCCTGTGGAAATTGCGAAATAAATCGCTTTATTGCTGGCCAGGAACCAGATTTACCGCTGCGTGCTTGCCGCGACGATCGACTTCGATTTCGAATTCCAGCCTGTCGCCTTCATTGAGGCTGGTCATGCCGGCACGTTCAACCGCCGAGATATGGACGAAGGCATCGGGTTGCCCGTCATCGCGCTGGATAAAACCAAAACCCTTCATCGCGTTGAAGAACTTGACGGTGCCGCTGGCTTTTTCGCCGGTCAGCGTGCGTTGGGGTGCGCCACTGCTACCACCGAAACCACCACCGCCTTCGCGCGGTGCGTCGCGGTCACGCGGGGGTGGACGATCGGTGACGGGCATCGGCTCGCCATCGATCTTGAGATCGGTCGCCGAAACCTTTCCGCCGCGATCGACAAGCGTGAAGCCGAGAGGCTGTCCTTCGGCCAATCCAGTCAACCCGGCCTGCTCGACCGCTGAAATATGTACGAAAACGTCCTCGCCGCCATCATCGCGGACGACGAAGCCGAAGCCCTTCTGGCCGTTGAAAAACTTGACGATGCCGGTGCCTTCGCCAACGACCTGTGCCGGCATGCCGCCACGGGCACCACCACCGCCGCCACTAAAGCCGCCGCCTCCGCCGCCGCTGCGAAAACCGCCACCGCCGCCGCCGAACCGGTCACCACCGCCGCCACCGAACCGGTCGCCGCCACCACCACCGCCGCCGAAGCGATCGCCGCCGCCGCTAAAGCCGCCGCCGCCGCCGTAACTGCTGCCGCCGCCTCCACCGCCGCTGCCGCCTTCATCGCCAAAACCATCGCGTTTGTCGCGTCCGCGTCCGCCGCGATCACCGCGGCCACCTTTATTAAAACTCATGCCGTGCCCGTACTCTCTTCAAAATCGCCCGCCTGCTTATCCCAAGAACCATCATGCACCGGACGCGGGCAAAATGCTTCCCGGCGCAATGCCAATATGCGCCATGCGAGTCGCGATAGCCGAAAATAGCCAGTGCGGCGAGCCATAATCGCAGCGCAGTTCATTGCCGGTAAATACTGATTGTCCGCTTGCAGCTTTGCAATGCGGGTGCGATTGCAAACGTGCCCCATTCAAAGGATGTTCATGACCGTTTATCTGCATCAGGAAGATTTGCCCGCAGGTGCCCTTGGCGAAGGAGCAGTCGCCGTCGATACCGAGACGATGGGCTTGCATCCGGCGCGCGACCGGCTGTGCCTCGTCCAGATTTCCGACGGCAATGGCGATGAACATCTCGTGCGCTTTTCAGCGACGAGCGATTATGCCGCGCCCAATCTGAAAGCGGTTCTGGCTGATCCGGCGCGATTGAAGCTCTATCACTTCGCGCGATTCGATCTGGCGTCGATCCATGCGTATCTTGGCGTGGTTGCCGGGCCGGTGTTCTGCACCAAGATCGCGTCGCGGCTCACGCGGACATACACCGACCGGCATGGATTGAAGGAACTGGTGCGCGAATTGCTCGGGCTGGAATTGTCGAAAGCGCAGCAATCGTCGGACTGGGGCGCGGACGAACTGAGTGATGCGCAAAAGGAATATGCCGCGTCCGATGTGCGTTACCTGCACCGGATGCGCGAGATTTTCGACGTGCGTCTGGCGCGCGAAAAGCGGACGGCGCTCGCGCAGGCCTGTTTTGATTTTCTCCCCGCGCGCGCAATGATCGATCTGGCAGGCTGGGACGAAGTCGACATTTTCGCGCATGTCTGAAGCGGCCACGCTCGATCGCGACAAGCGCATTGTCTGGGCGCAGCCGGGCAGCGGGCATGATCGGTGGATCCGCGCGGCGAAGCTGGCATTGCCCATTATCATCGGTGCGCTGGCGGCAGTCCTCGTCATTGCGCCGCTGGCCAAGCGCAGCGAGATCAGTTTCCTGCTTGCCAAGGACAACGTCGATATCGCGAGCGAGCGAATGCGCGTTTCCCAAGCCGTTTACCGCGGTGAGGATGCCAAGGGGCACCCGTTCGTGCTGAACGCCGGGAGCGCGGTCCAGAAATCGTCGAAGTCACCGATCGTTGCGCTTTCCGATCTGTCGGCGCGGATCACACTCGACGATGGTCCCGCCATGCTGCGTACGGCGAGCGCGACCTACGACATGAACAGCGAACTTGTCCGCGTGCCCGGCATGATCAGGTTCGACTCGGCCGATGGTTACCGGATGACGACCAGTGGCGTGGGCCTCGACCTGAAAGCGCGGACACTGGCCAGCGACGGCGCGGTTACCGGCACGATGCCGCTTGGCACCTTTAGCGCCAACAGTATGCGTGCCGACCTCAATGCACGGACGGTCCGGCTCGAAGGCCGCGCGCGCTTGCGCATCACGCAAGGGCGCGCCAGAGGGCGATGATGCGCGCTGTTCTTCTTCTGGCCATTGCCATGGCATCACCTGCTTCCGCACAGGCGCTGCGCGGGCACAACGCCAACGCACCCGTCGATGTCGATGCGGACCGGATCGAAGTGCAGGACCGCGCCGATCGTGCCGTCTTTTCAGGTAATGTAAAAGTTCGTCAGGGCGGGTTGGCGCTCGACGCCGCACGGCTGACGGTGGCGTATTCGCGTGCGGGCGGCGGGCCGACGATCCAGCGGCTCGATGCTTCGGGCGGCGTCACGGTGCAGAGCGCCAGCGAACGCGCGACGGGCAATTTCGCGATTTATGACCTGAATCGGCGGCTGATCACGATGATCGGCGGGGTGACGCTCAATCAGGGCGCCAATGTCGTGCGCGGCGGGCGGCTGGTAATCGATCTGAATTCGGGGCGCTCGGTGATCGATGGTTCGGCAGTCGGCGGCGGGCCCGGCGTTTCGGGCGGTGCTGGCGGACGCGTTACCGGGCGCTTTTCGGTGCCCCAGCGCGGCAACTGATCGGCTGGCCTGATCCGCCATGCACAAAGCTTGCCAATTGCCGCCGTCGTAACAGTTCGTTAACCAGAGCCTGCCAGCACGGGAACAAGTATGAACGACGTCAGCACCCTGATCCGCCCCGATAGCGCCACGACGGTAGGCAGCGGGCTGGAAGTCGTTTCGATTGCAAAATCCTACGACCGGCGCTCGGTGCTGCACGATATCTCACTGACCGTTGGGCGTGGCGAAGTATACGGCTTGCTCGGCCCCAATGGTGCCGGCAAGACGACGTGCTTCTATTCGATCATGGGGTTGGTGAAGCCTGACTCAGGCCGTATCATGCTCGACGGGGCGGACATTACCGGTCTGCCGATGTATCGCCGCGCGATCCTGGGGCTCGGCTATCTGCCTCAGGAAACATCGATTTTCCGCGGCATGACAGTCGCGCAGAACATCTTGTCGGTGCTCGAACTCGCCGAGCCCGACAAGGCGACGCGCGCGGCGCGGCTCGATCAATTGTTGAACGAGTTCTCGCTTGAAGGGTTGCGCGATTCGATGGCGACGGCGCTGTCGGGGGGTGAACGGCGGCGCTGCGAAATTGCCCGCGCGCTGGCAGCGGACCCGTCGATCATGCTGCTCGACGAACCCTTTGCGGGGATCGACCCGATTTCGATCGCTGACATCCGCGACCTGATCCGCGACCTGAAGAAGCGCCAGATCGGCGTGCTGATCACTGATCACAATGTCCGTGAAACCCTAGAAATCGTTGACCGCGCCTGCATCATTTACGACGGCCGTGTGCTGTTTGCCGGGTCGCCCGCCGATCTGGTCGCCGATGACAATGTCCGGCGGCTGTATCTGGGCGAGAGCTTCTCGCTTTAGCTAATGGGTCTGGGGCCTCGTCTTGACCTGAGGCAAAGCCAGTCGCTGGTGATGACGCCGCAATTGCAGCAGGCGATCAAGCTGCTCGCGCTGTCCAATCTCGAGATCGAAGCGTTCATTGCCGAGGAAATGGAGAAAAACCCGCTGCTCGATGGCGGTGCCGAGGAAGTGCGCACCGCAGCAGGCGACGATGGCGATGGTTTTGACGCGCCCGAACCTAAAACTGCAGACGAGCTTATTCTGAAAGGCGCGAGCGACAGCGATGGACCGCTGGATGCCGATTTCGCGCAGGACACGTTTCATCACGATGGCCCCACGGATAGCATGTCTGGTGGTAGTGGTAGTGGCGAGGATATCGATTTCGACAGCTTTGCCTGTCCCGCCGACAGTCTGTGCGATCATCTGAACCATCAGGCCGGCGAAGCGCTGTCGGGTGCCGATCTGGCAATCGCCATACAGCTTATCGATGCCATCGACGATGCCGGTTATCTGACCGTGTCGCTGCTCGACACCGCGCACCGGTTGGGGGTTTCGCTCGCGCAGGTGGAGCGCGTTTTGCGCGTGATCCAGACGTTCGAGCCGACCGGCGTGGGCGCGCGGACGCTTTCCGAATGCCTGATCCTGCAAGCCAAGGAAGCCGATCGTTATGATCCGTGCATGGCACTGCTGCTCGATAATCTCGAACTGCTGGCACTTGGACGGATCGCGCAGTTGCAGCGCCTGTGCCAGGTCGATGACGAGGATATGGCGGACATGATCCGCGAAATCCGGAATTATGATCCCAAACCGGGCTTGCGGTTCGGCGGTGGGCGGATCGAGGCGGTCGCGCCCGATGTTTATGTGCATGAAACGCCCAAGGGCTGGCGCGTCGAGATCAACAGCGCAAGCTTGCCTAAAGTGCTGCTCGACCGGCGCTATTATGCGGAGCTCAATAGTGGCGCGCAGGACAAGGCATCGAAGGCATGGCTGAGTGATTGTCTGGCGAGCGCAAACTGGCTCGTCAAAGCACTTGACCAGCGGCAACAGACAATCATCAAAGTGGCAACCGAACTGGTGACGCAGCAGGAAGGTTTTTTCCGTCATGGCGTCAGTCATCTGAAGCCGCTCACCCTGAAATCGGTCGCCGATGTTGTCGGCTTGCACGAATCGACGATCAGCCGCGTGACCAGCAATAAATATCTCAGCTGCGCGCGCGGCGTGTTCGAGCTCAAATATTTTTTCACCAGCGGCGTGGCCTCGAGCGAAGGCGGCGAAGCGGCGTCGGCGCTGGCCGTGAAATCAGCGATCAAGACGCTGATTGCCGAAGAAGCGGCCGATGCAATCCTGTCGGACGACACGCTGGTCGATCTCTTGCGCGCAAAGGGATTTGATCTTGCGCGGCGGACTGTGGCAAAATATCGCGAGGCAATCGGCCTTGGCAGCAGTGTGCAGCGGCGGCGCGCGCGCGCCATCGAGACCAAGGCAGCTTGACGCGTTTGCGTTGACTTAACGCCTTTCGGTTATTAATCGCGAAACCCGCTGATGCCCCATCGTCTAATGGTAAGACACCGGTTTCTGATACCGTTTATCGAGGTTCGAGTCCTTGTGGGGCATCCAACACGCTAACCGCCAGCGTTCGCGGTAGTCCAAAAGCCCCTCACAAATCCGCCGCTCTTCCCGATCTGTTCTCCGCAGTCATTCGTTGACGTTCGCACACTGCCACGGTAATATGTGGTATTGGATGTGGTAACGCTTTTGAGGGCATAGTGATGACGAAGCGAACAGGCGTGTCACTGCTTACTGATCTGCAAGTCCGACGTGCCAAGCCTGGGCGTCATGCCGACGGTGCCGGATTGCATCTGGTGGTGTCAGCAACCGGCGCTCGGTCGTGGGTTCTTCGGGTCCAGCATCGAGGCACGCGAACCGACTATGGTCTGGGCGCGGTGTCCGATACGAGTCTTGCCGACGCGCGGACAAAGTCGGCGGAATTGCGCAAGGTCGTGCGCGCTGGCGGCGACCTTTACGCAGCGCGCGACAAGCATGAGGAAGTGCCCCCGTCGTTCAGAGAAGCGGCTGAGGCCTGCCATGAGGCCCGCAAGGCAGGGTGGCGCGACCGTCATGCAGATGCGTTTCTCGCCACG
>JAYTAP010000096.1:0-39704 GCA_043737475.1 Sphingomonas sp. | reverse complement strand
AAGGTAGTGGCTATGTCGTCATGGTTGTTGGACAGCGCTGTCAGAACTGCTGCAACATCGCCCGACAAGATATAATGCGTCGCCAGCCCGAGCGCCAGGCACTCCGCACCGTCCAGACGTGCCCCGGTCAGCCCGAGGAACTTGCCGACCTGCCCGGGTAACCGCGGCAGATACCAGCCGCCGCCAACATCGGGGAACAGGCCAATTCCGGTTTCGGGCATGGCAAACCGTGTATTCTCGGTCGCCACGCGATACCGGCAGGGAAGCGCAATCCCGACCCCACCGCCCATCGTGATCCCGTCCATGATCGCGACGGTGGGCTTGGCATAAGTGAACAGCCGGTGGTTCATCCGGTATTCGGCGTGGAAGAACGCGCGCGCCGCGCTGCCGTCCCCCGCACCCGATTCCGCGAGCATCCGTATGTCCCCGCCGGCACAGAACCCGCGACCCTCCGCATGATCGAACATGACCGCCTCAATTGCGTCATCGGCTTCGAACGCAGCCAGCGCTTCGATAATGCCAAGGCACATGTCCATTGTCAGTGCATGGATCGCCGACGGACGGTTCAGCCGGATGCGGCCGACTTTGCCTGCGGTCGCAATGATCAGGTCAGGCGTCACTGCCGCACCAGATCGCGGCCGATGATCATGCGCATGACCTGGTTGGTGCCCTCGAGGATCGAATGCACCCGAAGATCGCGCCAGAAGCGTTCGATCGGATAATCCTGCAGATAGCCGTAGCCGCCAAACAGTTGCAGCGCATCATTGGCCACCTTTGACCCGGTGTCGGTCGCCAGCCGCTTTGCCATTGCCGAAAAGCGTGACTTGTCAGGCGCATTCGCAGTCACCTTGGCCGCTGCCATGTAAAGCAATGCGCGCGCTGCTTCGAGGTCGGTTGCCATGTCGGCGAGCATGAACTGCGTATTCTGAAAATCGGCGATTGGTTGCCCGAACTGCTGGCGATCCTTGGTGTAGGCAATCGCTTCATCGAGGCAGCGTTGCGCGCCGCCGAGCGAGCAGGCGCCGATATTGAGCCGCCCGCCGTCGAGACCTGCCATGGCGAAGCGGAAGCCATCGCCTTCGGCACCGACGCGGTTGGCGACCGGCACTTTGACGTTGTCCATGATGACCTGTGCGGTCGGCGATGCATTCCAGCCGAGTTTGCGTTCGGGCACGCCGAAGCTCAGCCCTTCCATCCCTTTTTCGAGGACGAGGCACGAGATGCCTTTTGGTCCGTCTTCGCCGGTGCGAACCATTGTTACGTACAGGTCGTTGACACCCGCACCGCTGATGAACTGTTTGGTTCCGTTGACGATATAGTGATCGCCCTCGAGCCGCGCCGTCGTTTTCAGGGCTGCCGCATCCGAGCCGCTGCCGGGCTCGGTCAGGCAATAGCTCGCAATCTTTTCCATACCGACGAGATCGGGCAGGAATTTCCCCTTGATTTCCGCCGAACCGTAACAATCGATCATCCATGCTGCCATATTATGGATCGAGATGAACGACGACGTCGTCGCGCAACCATAGGCCATGGCTTCCATGATCAGCGCGGCTTCGAGCCGTCCGAGGCCGATGCCGTTGGATTCCTCCGACACGTAAATTGCGCCAAATCCAAGCGCGGCCGAGGCCTTGATAACATCGCGCGGGAAATGATGCGTCTCGTCCCAGTGCGCCGCGTACGGCGTGATGGCGTCGGCAGTGAACTTGCGCGCCATGTCCTGGATTGCGCGCTGGTCTGCGGTAAGGTCGAACTGATTGTTCATGGTGCCTTCTGAACACGATCGAAGCAGTGTCAACAGCTCTTTTTAAGGAGACGCCTGTGTTGACTAGCGCATATCCGGCGCTAGTTGACGCCGACTCTTTGGCTGCAGTGACGTAGTCGCATCGGAACTATCGCGTTGGGATTTTGTCTGATGACCCGTTTCAAATGACTTTGTTTCCGAAATTTCAATGGGCCAAACTGCCGATTTTCTGGTTGCTGGCCATCTATCTCACGGTCGTATTTTTTACAGGCGGTGGGTCGCGCCCTGATACTCAGTCTCTCATTATCCTCCGTCCGTTTGCCGTCGTTGTCTGCGGTATTGCGCTACTGTCGCTACGGCGGGAGCATGTGCAGCAATATCGCACTATTTTTGCTCTGGCCGCAGCCACTTTTGCGCTCGTCATCGCTCATCTAATCCCGATGCCGCCGGATTTATGGCATCAATTGCCCGGACGCGACCTCATGATCGAGGTTGACCGCGTTTCGGGCACCGAGGCGCAATGGCGGCCCGTCGCGCTCGTTCCTCCGCTGGCTTGGAATGCCTTTTACGCATTGTTTGTGCCCCTCGCTGTGCTGCTGCTTGGTGTTCAATTGACGTCCGAGGAACGATATCGGTTGCTCAATGTCGTTTTGGCGTTGGGCTTACTGAGCGGCATTTGGGGGTTGCTTCAGGTGATGAGCGCACCTGATGGGCCGTTGTATCTGTACAGATATACAACAAACGGCGCTGCCGTCGGCTTATTCGCAAATCGTAACCATCAGGCGGTGTTGCTTTCATGTTTGTTTCCTATACTGGCTGTCTTTGCAAGTTTTGGCGTTCGCAGTGAACAACGGCGTACCGTAAAGAAATGGCTGGTCTTGGGAGGGGGTGCCTTTCTGATACCGTTGATTCTTGTGACCGGCTCACGCGCCGGGATTTTTACAGGAATATTAGGCTTGCTATTTGCCTTTGTGCTGTATCGCAAACCGTCCCAGTCGCTCGTGACCAAGCCGTCGGCAAAGCAATTCAACCCATTCCTTATCGCTATCGGGTTTGGAGTGCTGGCACTGGCAGCGGTAACAATTGTCTTGTCGCGCGCGGAGGCTTTCAGGCGATTGCTCACTTTGGATCAACGCGAGGAACTGCGGTGGCAGGTTTGGGAGCCCATTGCTCAAATGGCGATGAAATACTTTCCGGTCGGCTCGGGGATCGGTTCATTCATCCAGGTTTATCAAATCGACGAACCCGACGCCTTGCTCAATCTCACTTATGTTAACCGAGCGCATAACGATTGGCTCGAAGTTTGGGTCACGGCCGGTGTTCCCGGCGCTGTATTACTGGGCATCGCAGTTTTTTGCTTTTTGAAAGCCAGCCATACGGCTTTCAGGACGCCAGCGGCTGGTGCGCACCGTGTCAGCTATGCAAGGTTGGGTGCGGTCATCCTTTTTATCTTCGCCTTGGCGAGCGCCGTTGACTATCCGCTAAGGACGCCATCGATTGCTTGTCTTGCCGTCGTTGCGCTGATCTGGCTGCGGGGGGAACACGCACGGGCCATCGAAAAGGCTGGCGGGGATTAACATCTTTGGATAATGGCCTCCGCGGGCAGTCGAGGTAGATATATTGCGCGTTTTAGAGTTAATGTCGGTTGTGCTCCTGCTCTGCGGCTGTGCCGGTAACAAGGCATTGGGCGGTGATCCCAAAATCACCGTAATCGACACAGCAGTACTGCCGATGCCGGATCGGTCGGACCTTATTGGTCAGGAACGGCCATATCTGATCGGCGCGTTCGACAAACTCACGATCGATGTTTTCGGGATCGAGGAATTAAGCAAGAAGGAAGTGCAAACAGACGCCAGCGGCCGAATCTCGTTTCCGCTTGCCGGTGTTGTCAGCGCCGCTGGAAAGACGCCTGCCGAGGTCGAAGTCATACTGCAAGACCGGTTGCGCACCGCTTATGTTCGCGATCCGCAAGTCACCGTAAACCTGAAAGAAACGGTGAGCCAGGTCATCACGGTTGATGGCCAGGTGACGGAACCTGGTCTTTATCCCGTAATAGGCAGGATGACGTTGATGCGCGCGGTTGCGACAGCAAAAGGAGTATCGGAATTCGCCAAGCTGAACGACGTCGTCGTATTTCGGACGGTCAAAGGTCAAAAGCTGGCAGCACTCTATGATTTGCGTGCAATTCGACGAGGCGCTTACGAAGACCCCGAGGTATTCGCAAATGACGTCGTTGTTGTCGGCGACTCAAAAGCACGCCGAATTTTCAAAGATGTGCTACAAGTCATCCCTGCGGTCGTAACACCGATCATTGTCGGGCTGCGCTAACCTTTGATCGTTACCAGCCAAAAAGAATTGAGATATCGATGTTGCTAACGAAGGTTTCCGGTGCCGATACCAGTGCGGTCGGCACTTACCCCCAAATCGCCGGCGCGGTGGCGATTATGCCGCCATTGCTGATTCAGTATTGGCATGTCGTGTTGCGCTGGAAATGGGTGATTGCCGGTCTCATTGCGGCGTCGTTGATCCTGGGGCTCGTCGTGACCCTGCTGATGACCCCGCAATACACTGCAAAATCCAGGATCGAAATCAGTCGTGACCAAAAAAGTGTCACCAAAGTCGAGGGTCTTGAGTCTGCGAATGCCGGTCGGGATCTTGAGTTCTATCAAACACAATATTCTTTGCTGGAGGCACGGTCGCTTGCCGAGCGCGTTGCGCGTCAGCTCCGTCTGGCATCGGGCGATACCTTTTTCGAGTCGCATGGTACAAAGCCCGAAGGGGCATCGGTATTTTTCACTAAAAGCGTGACGTCGATTTCCAGTGTTGCCCGGGCAAAGCGAGAGAAACAAACAGTCGACCTCCTGCTTAAAAATATAAGCATATCGCCGATCCGAGGCTCCTCCCTGATTGATATTAGTTACACGAGCGCGTCACCTCAGCTTTCTGCACAGATCGCCAATGCGTGGACGACGCAGTTCGTGGCTGCCAGCATGGATCGTCGTTTTGCTTCGACATCCGATGCGCGAACCTTCCTCGAAGGGCGTCTTGCGGATCTTAGAGCACGCTTGGAACAATCCGAGCGCGACGTCGTGGGGTACGCATCCCAAAAGGGCATCATCGCGCTCAGCCGGACGCAAGGGGTGGACGGTAGAACGCAGAGCGAGCGCACATTGGTGTCTGCCGATCTCGAAGCGCTGAACGATGCACTCGCGCGTGCAATCGCAGACCGCGTGATTGCCGAGAGTAAAGCGCGCGGCGGCGGTATGCGCGGCGCGTCCACCGAAGCGCTGACTAATATTGCAATATCGCAATTACGACAAAAGCGCGCCGAAGTTGCTGCCGAATATTCAAAGCTGATGGTGCAGTTCGAGCCTGGTTATCCAGCGGCGCGCGCACTTTCCCAACAGATCGCTGCTCTCGACAATAGCATCTCGGGAGAAGAAAACCGCGTAACCAGCAGTCGGTCCGCTGAATTTGCCGAAGCAGCGCAAAGAGAACGTCAATTACGGTCGCGCGTCAGCGACCTGAAAGAACGATTGGACCGGCAGCAGCGCGACAGTATCCAGTACAACATTTATCAGCGCGAGGCAGATACCAACCGTCAGTTATACGATGCACTGCTGCAGCGCTACAAAGAAATCGGTATTGCGGGCGTCGGGGCAAACAACATTGCGATTGTGGATGTCGCCAAGGTGCCCGAAAAGCCTTCCAAGCCAAGCTTGCCTCTCAACATGGCGTTGGCATTGCTGAGCGGGCTAGGGCTCGCAGCAGCAGCAACCTTCGCCCTGGATCAGGTCGATGAGGGCCTGCGGGATCCCGGCCAGGTTTCGCGTCTCCTTCATGTGCCGCTGTTGGGCAGTATTCCCGATATCGACGAGCAAGATGCACTTAAGATGCTGGACGACGCAAAATCGATTGTTTCGGAAGCATATTTAAGCGTGCGGTCCAATCTTGCGTTTTCAACGGATCACGGCGTCCCGCGCGCGTTTATGGTGACGAGCACACGCCCCGCAGAGGGGAAAAGTACGACAAGCTTGGCACTGGCGACGGTTCTGGGCCGGACAGGAAAAAACGTAATTCTCATCGATGCCGACATGCGTTCACCTTCGATGCACGGTTTTCTCGATCTTTCGAACAATGCGGGGCTGAGTAACTTTCTCGCCGGCGATAACGACTGGGGCCAGCTGATTACAACGACGGCCGTAAAGCATTTGAGTCTAATGGCGGCAGGGCCGATGCCGCCGAGCGCAGCAGAACTGCTCAGCAGTGATCGCATGTCTATGTTAATTGAGTTACTTCTTGAACAATATGATCATGTGGTCGTTGATGCGCCTCCAATCCTCGGCCTGGCGGATGCTCCGTTACTTTCACGTGCAGTCGAGGGCTGTGTTTTTGTCATTGAAGCCGAAGGAGTCGCGGTTCGCGGTATTAGAGCCTCGCTGGGGCGATTGCAGAGCGTTCACGCGCATGTCTTCGGCGCCGTTTTAACAAAGCTCAAGGAGCGTCAGGCGGGCTATGGCTATGGCTATGGCTATGGCTACGGGGCGGATAACAAGAATTGAAGTGGCCGAAGGCGTTACATGATTAAGATCAGCGCTCGCGTTGTGCTTGTCGTCCTTGCGACGGCAGTAATCGGCTACGGCTCGATCAGCACGGCGTTCGTTCGTGTCGTTGCGCTGGCAAATCCGCGCGCAGCGCTGGCCATTCAAGCCGATGACCCGATTGCGTTGGCGGCATCAGCAGACATTCTAGCACTTAGTGGCGTTACACCAGAGATGTCCCCGGCGATGTCACGTCTTGCTGTCGCGTCACTGAAAGCGCAGGCGCTCAATCCCAGAGCGCTGCGTTTGTTAGCCAGTGCGCCAGATCAGGCCATAAGCCCTCAGCGTCGTGCTGCAATGCTGGCGCTCTCTCATCGCTTGTCCCGCCGGGAAGTAGGGACGCAGCTTTTGCTGATCGAAAAAAATGTCCAAGCCGACAACGTCAAACAGACATTGAAGCATTATAACTATGCGCTGACGACGGATGAAGGATCTTGGGCGACCCTGTTTCCAATCCTGTCTGCTGCGATTGAGGATCAGTCGATAAATCGCGAATTTTCCGGAATTATGCAGAGCTCGCAACCCTGGGTCGGCGCGTTCATCCGGTTCAAGCTTGAACAAGATGATCGATCAAATGCTTTGGTCAAGGCCGCAAACGCTGCGTCAGTGAAGCCAGACAATCCCGACTTTGACGACCTCAAGCAATATCTTTTCGAACAGTCTGTTATTACGGGAAATTTTGGTCCTGCACGCATGTTTTACGAGCGATATCGGGTGGCCGAACCCGATCTTTTGCAATCTACCCAATTCGTTCGGGTTGCTCCCGATAGCCGAATCTCGAAATTGCACTGGCGGCTGACTGAGTTGCCCTACATTCTGCCCCAAATCGACCAGAAGGACGGTTCCTCGCGTTACAATCTTTCAGTGTCTGGTTCGGCAAGCGTACGCGGCGTTGTGGCGACAAAGCTATTGATGCTTGCGCCGGGAACATACCAAATCGATGTCGATTACGGCGACGTGGAACTCACCCCCGCGTCCTTTGGCACTTGGGTGTTAAAATGCGTGGGTATTGAAGGGTCACCTGTAATCTGGACTAAAGACTTTACCGACGCCAAGCATCTCCGCTCGGCGATAACGATCCCTAAAAAATGTGAAGCTCAAACGATGGAGCTCGCCATGACTGCGGGTCCGGCTTTACAAGAAAGTGTTTTCATTGTCCGGTCGGTTACGATGAAAAAACTAAAGTGAAACACTGTGATCTTTGTCCGCCGTCGCGATTATAATCGCCATACCAATGTTAGTGATGAAGAAACCGGTTTGATGAAACGTGTTTTTGACATTGTGCTCTGTCTCATATTGGTTCCAATTGTCTTCGCCGCTTTTTTGATTTTCGCGTTGCCGATTGCGATTGAAGCGCGGGCATCGCCCTTGTTTTTTCAGATCCGTCTCGGTCGATATGAGCGGCCATTCCGGTTGCTGAAACTTCGGACGATGAAGGCCTCGACGCCCAGTGTTGCATCGCATTGTGTCGCAGCGCATCAAATTCTGTCGACGGGTCGAATACTGCGGCGTTTAAAAATCGACGAACTGCCACAGATTTGGAACGTGTTAAATGGAACGATGTCTCTCGTCGGTCCGCGGCCCGGCTTGCCGAACCAGCATGACCTTACAGATGCCCGGCGCCGTCACGGCGTTTTCAACCTGCGTCCCGGCATAACAGGCGTTTCGCAGATCGACGGCCTGGATATGTCGACGCCCGAACGTCTGGCAGAAACAGACAAGATTTATGATATTCCTTGGTCGTTGCGGCGGGATTTGGCGATTCTCTGGGCAACGGCCACGGGTTCAGGCTCGGGCGATGCGGCGGCAGGTAGTAAGCACTGATGGGCCGATCGCGGATATTGATTGTCGGTGCGAATGGCGAACTGGGTCGCGCCGTAATGCAGGTATTAGGCCCCGAGCGCGCGGTTGCAGCGACGCGAAACAACGCGGCTGGATTAAAAGGTTTCGATCATGTGTTTCTGGCCAAAGACGGCACACCGCCGGCAGGAATGCTTGTTGAGTGTGATGCTGTGATCAATGCCGCCGGACGCATTACCGGGGATCAGGTTATGCTCGATGCGGCCAACATTGACTTACCGCGAAAGATCGCGCTGGCAGCCCGAGAAGCGGGCCTTCGAAAAATGGTTCAGGTCAGCAGCTTTTCGGCTTTTGGAACGACGGAGCTGATAGATGCGATGACACGCGATCGACCGACAAATGCCTATGGACGTTCCAAAGTTGCGGGAGATCTTGCCATCCAAGGATTGGCAACTGCTGACTTTGCAATCGAAAGCCTGCGGCTGCCGTTCATGTTTTCCCGACAGAAGCCGGGATTACTCTCCCCGCTTTTGACCCTCGCCCAAACATTTCGAATGTTGCCAGCGGTGAAGGGCAAAACGATACGTCGTTCGATGTTGACCTATGCCGACGCAGCTAGGACGCTGGTATCTAGCGCCTCTGACCATCGTTCGGGTACAACAATGGCAGCGGACCCTATGTTGTTTGACTATCCTCTGCTAGTCAAGCTGATTGGCGAGGAAACCGGTCAAAAGGTCGGTATTTTTTCGATATGGGAGCCGTTTGCCAAAACCGTAGAAGCAGTGCTGCCGGGTATCGGGCGGCGCTTGTTCCGCTCCAGCGTTCTTGACCAGTCTGTAAATCGTATCGATGACAAGTTGGTTGGTCTGGAAAGCGAACTACGTGCCCTTGTTCGCCATCGTTACAACATCTGAGAATTTACGGGCTGATTGATCGGGGCCGTTTACCTCGACAACCCGATTCAGCTTGGATATGGCGCTGTCGCACCGTGACGTAAGGGAGTTTATGGCAGCGTTTCAACTCGATGACTCGTCTATTTTTTTGACAGGCGGCACTGGTTCGTTTGGTAAGGCCTTTGTCCGCCATGTCGTCGAACGTGCGACACCGCGTCGGTTGGTCATATTTTCGCGTGATGAACTCAAACAATTCGAAATGGCTCAGGAATTTCCGGAAGCGCGCTACCCATTTTTGCGGTACTTCATTGGCGATGTTCGTGATGCCGAACGTGTTAAGCGTGCGATGGAGGGAACGGATACGGTTATTCATGCGGCTGCATTGAAGCAGGTTCCGGCCGCCGAGTATAATCCGTTTGAATGCATCAAGACAAACGTGATCGGTGCTCAGAACATCATCGAGGCCTGTCTGGATTCAGGCGTAACGCGGGTTGTTGCACTCTCCACGGACAAAGCCGCAGCGCCTGTAAATTTATACGGTGCAACAAAACTGTGTTCGGACAAGCTGTTTATTGCTGCGAACAACATCCGCGGTGCGCGCGATATCCGTTTTAGCGTGGTGCGATACGGCAATGTGATGGGCAGTCGCGGATCGGTGATCCCGTTTTTCCTTGGCCGGCGTGATCAAGCCAGCTTGCCGATCACCGACGCCGCAATGACCCGCTTCAACATATCACTCGATGGTGGCGTTGCGCTCGTCATGTGGGCGCTTGCCAATGCCGAAGGTGGTGAGGTGCTCGTGCCTAAAATCCCATCGTATCGCGTGACCGACGTCGCGGTCGCGATCTCGCCATCTGCGCGGCATGACATCATCGGCTTGCGGCCCGGCGAAAAGATTCACGAGGAAATGATAACGTCGAGCGACAGTCCCAATACGGTCGATCTGGGCGATTATTATGCGATTTTGCCGCCAGGGGAGCCCGACGCGCTCGAGCACTATTGCCGGGATCGGGGAGCAAAACGGGTCGAGGCAGGGTTTCATTATGAAAGCGGAACCAACGATCATTTTCTGACTGTCGAAGAAATTCGCGGCCTCATCCGACAGCATGTCGATCCGACGTTTTAGTCTTCGATGAAAAACGTCATTCCCTATAGCTGTCAGGATATCAGCGAGGCAGATATCGCCGCTGTCGTTGCCGTCCTTCGCGCGCCATTCTTGACGCAAGGCCCAGCAGTCGAACAGTTCGAAGCGGGATTTGCGGCGCTCCATGACAGCGCGCACGGCGTTGCAGTCGCCAATGCGACAGCGGCACTGCACATTGCTTGTCAAGTATTGGGCGCGGCGCCCGGCACGCGAGTCTGGACGTCACCCAACAGCTTTGTCGCGTCGGCAAACTGCGCGCGCTATTGTGGCGCAACCGTGGATTTTGTCGACATTGATCCGCGCACACGTAACATGTCGGTCACCCGTCTGGCTGAAAAGCTCGAGCGTGCGGCACGAATGGGCGAATTGCCTCTTATTGTCATACCCGTCGATTTTGCCGGCTACCCTTGTGATATGCGCGCGATACGCGACTTGGCCGATCGTTACGGATTCCGGATTATTTCCGACAGCTCACATGCGGTCGGCGCGCAATATTTCGGAGACCCGATCGGCCGCTTTGCCGACATCTCCGTGTTCAGCTTTCATCCCGTGAAGATCATTACAACCGGGGAAGGGGGCATGTGTCTTACAAACGACGACGTTCTTGCCGGCAAGCTCAGGATGGCACGCAGTCATGGCATAACGCGCAAGCCCGATGAAATGGAAGGGCCGGTCGACGGACCGTGGTATTACGAGCAGATTTCGCTTGGTTTCAATTACCGCTTAACGGATATTCAAGCTGCGCTCGGGTTGTCGCAACTCGGGCGGCATAGCGAACGTGCCGCGCGGCGCGACGATCTCGTTCGGCGGTATGACGAGAGCCTTGCGCAATTGCCGCTCCATCTGCCGCTGCGGACAAAGGAGTATGTGTCCGCGCATCATCTGTATGTAATTGAAGTAGACGAGCGCTGTAAAAGCAAAACAAGACTAGCTCTTTATGAAGCGCTGCGTGCCGAGGGCATTTCGCCAAACGTCCATTATATACCGATACATCTCCAGCCCGATTTTCGTAAACTGGGCTTTGCGATCGGGGATTTTCCCGACTGCGAGCGCTATTATAGCCGCGCACTTTCAATACCCCTTTATTCCAGCATGACCGATGAGCAGCAGGATCATGTGATCGCCGCCCTCAAACGCGCGCTGAGCTGAAACAGGAGAAGCTTTGTGAACCTGCGTTACTGCGTCCGCTGTGTGATGCCGCATACCAAGCCAGACCTTCGGATCGATGATGAGGGCGTATGTAACGCGTGCCGGTCCTTCGAGGATCGAGATGCTGTCGATTGGACGGCGCGCGCGGCAGAGTTGAAGGAAATTACCGACCGATACCGTAGTAAGGATGGCAGCCAATGGGACTGCATTATTCCCGTTAGCGGCGGCAAAGACAGCACCTACCAAGTCATTCGCATGTTGCAATTGGGTATGAACCCACTTTGCGTCACCGCAACGACCTGTCACCTTTCCGAAGTTGGCCGCAAGAATATCGAAAATATCAAAAACCTCGGCGTTGACTATGTCGAGTTCAGTCCCAACCCCGTGACGCGACGGAAACTAAATTACATCGGCCTGACCGAGGTCGGCGACATCAGCTGGCCCGAGCATGTTGGCATTTTTACGATTCCGGTGCGGGCCGCCGTCCAGTACAATGTTCCTCTGATCGTCTGGGGAGAAAACTCGCAGAACGAATATGGCGGGCCTGCAGCGGCAGCGGAAAACAACATTCTGACGCGTCGCTGGCTGGAGGAATTCGGCGGTCTGCTGGGCATGCGTGTCAGCGACCTTATGGGCAATGACGGCATCGAAGCGCGCCACCTCATTCCCTATAGCTACCCCACTGATCAAGAGCTTGCGCGGGTTGGCGTAACGGGCGTTTTTCTTGGCCATTATCTACCGTGGGATGGTTACTCGAACGCACTGATTTCGCAGGCCTTCGGGTTCACCAGCGTCGAGAATACGGTGGAAGGATCGATCGTCAATTACGAAAACCTGGATAATCTCCAGACGGGCATCCACGACTATTTTAAATTTCTTAAATTCGGTTTCGGTCGTGCTACGGATATCGCTTGCCTGCATGTGCGCAGAGACAGGATCACGCGGCAGGACGCGATGCAAATGATTAAGCGCCACGATGGCAAATTTCCATGGACATATCTGGGCATTCCGATCGAGAACATTATCGAGCCTTTGGGAATTGGTGTCGAGGAATTTGTCTCCATTTGTGATCGCTTTACAAACAAGGCGATTTTCAAAACCGACGGTCGCGGAGCCCTGCTTAAGGATCGTCTCGGTAACTTGACCAAACTGAACGACGACAATGTGTGAGCGGGTCTGAGATGACCGTGCTTATCGTTGACTACGGCATGGGTAATATCGCATCGGCCCGCCGTGCTATCGAAGAGTGCGGCGGGCGGGTCGTCGTCAGCGACGATCCTTCAGGCATTCGGGATGCAGATCGTATTGTTTTACCGGGCGTGAGTGCGTTCCCCTTGGCGATGGCCCGCTTACGCGAAGCTGGATGGGTTGAGGCGCTACGCTCGGCAGTGTGTGATGATGGCCTGCCATTGCTCGGCCTTTGTCTTGGCATGCAGCTGCTCGCTGACGAGAGTGATGAAGGCATTAAAACTCAAGGGCTCGGACTGATTCCGGGAAGGGTCGAGCGCGTCATGCCGTCGAATTCGTTGGAGCGGGTGCCGCACGTCGGATGGAATGAAGTCCACCATCGCAACGAACCATTGTTTGAGGGCATACCGTCGGGGGCCGATTTTTATTTTGTTCACAGCTACCACTTTGTTCCAAAAGATAGTGTCACGATCGCAGCGACGACGCCTTACGCTGGAGAACTGGTGTGCGCGGTCAGGCAGGGAAATGTTGCTGGCGTTCAGTTTCACCCCGAGAAGAGCTCCCGGGCCGGCTTTCGGCTGTTGAAGAACTTTCTGGCGCTATAAGAGCCAAATCATGCTCAAAACCCGCGTCATTCCAACCTTGCTTATTCGAGACGTGAATCTCGTCAAGGGGCCGGCATTCGACAGTTGGCGCGCGATCGGTGCGCCGATGCAATCCGTAAAGGTATTCAACCGTCGCGAAGTGGACGAATTGATATTGCTGGATATCGCCGCAACACCTGCCGGTCGCGGCCCTGACATCGACATGGTTGCAATGCTTGCCCAGGAATGTTTTGTACCGTTGACCGTGGGCGGGGGTATCACGCAACTCGACGATATCCGGCAGCTTTTGCTGGTTGGCGCCGACAAGGTTTCGATCAACAGCGCCGCCTATGCCACGCCCGAACTTATTCGCGCAGCATCCGAATCCTATGGCGCGCAGTGCATCGTCGCAGCGCTCGATTACCGCACTCACGCCGACGGTCGACGCGAATGCTATACGCGCTGTGGAACCGTGGCGACGGGACGGGGGCCCGTCGAGTGGGCAAAGGAGCTCGAAAACCTTGGTGCCGGCGAGATCCAAGTGACGTCGATCGAGCGCGACAGCATGATGGAGGGTTATGACCTGCAGACGATCGCCGACATTGCCGCAGCGGTCTCCATCCCCGTTATCGCCAGCGGCGGTGCCGGTAATTATGATGATATGGTACAAGCGATCAAGGTCGGCGCGTCCGCCGTGTCGGCTGCAAGCATATATCTATTCACGCAAGCGACGCCGCTCGAGGCCAAAGCCCATCTCGCTGCTGCCGGTATACCGGTTCGCCATCACGTGCTCGGCTGATCGATGCGTGTCGTTGCAATCATACAGGCTCGCATGGGTTCAAGTCGGCTTCCCGGCAAGGTTTTGCTGCCGCTGGCAAACAAGCTCGTTCTCGGGCATGTTATCGATCGTGTTTCAGCATCGAATGCGTTCGACGAAATTGTTGTTGCCACGACTGATCAAGCTATCGACGATATTCTCGCGGATCGGGCGGTTGCGTTCGGTGCGAGCGTTACGCGCGGCGATGAGAATGACGTGTTGTCACGCTTTGCCAAGGCAGCCGAAGCAAGCCAAGCTGACGCAATCATGCGGATTACTGCTGACTGTCCGCTGATCGATCCCGATGTGCTTGCAAAGATGGTTGACCGTTTCCGCCTAGGCGACGTCGATTTCGTGACAAACTGTATTGTCCGCACTTTTCCGCGTGGGCTCGATGCCGAGCTTTTCTCAAGGGCTGCACTTGAAATCATGCGCAATGAAGCGACGACAGCATCACAGCGCGAGCATGTCACACCATTCCTGTATCAGCATCCTGACCGATTTCGAATCGTGAACCACGAATGCCCTGAGGATTATTCTGAATATCGGTTGACGCTCGACACCGGCGAAGATTTTGAGCTTCTTCAACACGTGTTTTGCGCGTTTGCCGATCCGGATGCAGCGCGTCTGAGTGACATAATCACGGTGATGCGGGCTAATCCGTCTTGGCAGTTTATCAATGCCAGCATCGAGCAAAAACAGATTTAAGGAGACTGAAGATGGTGGATTTCGGGACCGAACAGGAACAATTCTGGGCTGGGGAGTTTGGTGATGATTACTCCGATCGCAACATCGGGGCTGACTGGATTGCTGCCAACACGGCGTTGTTCGCTAAAGTTCTTGATCGCACACGGGGCGTAAAATCGGTCATTGAATACGGCCCGAACATCGGCCTGAATCTTCGCGCACTGCACACGTTGATTGCCGGTGCATCGCTCACTGGCGTGGAAATCAATGCGCATGCCGCAGAAGCGCTCCGCAAATGGGGTCATTGCGATGTCCGCGAGCAGTCGATCCTCGAGTTTTCACCCGACACGGAGTGGGATTTTGCGCTCATAAAAGGCGTGCTAATCCATATAAATCCTGATGTTTTATCGCGTGTTTATGATCTACTGTACAAGAGTAGCAGAAAATACATCTGCTTGGTCGAATATTTCAATCCG
Organism: Sphingomonas sp.; assembly: GCA_043737475.1. Lineage (GTDB taxonomy): Bacteria > Pseudomonadota > Alphaproteobacteria > Sphingomonadales > Sphingomonadaceae > Sphingomonas_O. The sequence goes on along the minus strand of JAYTAP010000096.1, from coordinate 24,624 downwards.
TCCCCGGTCGCATTACCGTATCGTGGGCACGAAGATCGCCTGTTCAAACGTGACTTCGCCGGTGAAATGCTCGATCGCTTCTCTGATCTTGAATTGGTAGACTATGGCTTTTGTTATCGTCGTGATCCGAACTTTCCACAAGACGACGTCACGTGGTTTCTTTTGAAAAAGAGTTGATGCCAGATTCGCAACATAGCCACGCGAAAGTCCTAATTCGTGCGGATGGTAATGCGGCAATCGGTTCGGGCCATTTACGCCGGTGCCTCACGCTGGCCATCGAGTTGCGTGATCGCGGTCACGAATGCCTGTTTGTTTGCAGCCATTCACCGCAAAGCTTCAATGGCCTCGTTTCCGCCGCAGGATTTACATTTTTCGACCTGCCGTATGCCGGAAACTTTTCAGAAGCATCTGACGCCAAACTGGTAATGGAGGCCGTCGCTTCACACGCGCCCTTTAATGTTGTCGTCGTTGATCATTATCAATTGGGTCGGGCGTGGGAGCAAGCACTCCGCGCGGTAGCCAGTATTGTGGTGGTCATCGATGATCTGGCCGATCGGCACCACGACTGCGATTTTCTGATTGATGTCGCACCGGGCGCAAGTGACCGCTATCACGTCTTCGTACCCTCATCTTGTCGCATGCTATTAGGCACGAACTTTGCGCTGCTGCGCCCGGAATTTCGGGCCTTACGATCGGCGCGGCACATCTCGCCTGAACCAATCGCGCGAGTATTTATCAGCTTTGGCGGTGCTGACACGACGAATTTCACCGGACTGGCAATTGCTGCCGTTCGCCGTGCTCTTCCAAATGTCATGATCAATGCCGTCGTGACAGCTATGTCGCCGCACCGGGAAGCGTTGGAACAGCAGGCAGCGGACGATGACAGCCTGCAAATTGACGTCGATGCAGAAAATATGGCGGAATTGATGATGGCATCCGATCTTGCCATCGGCGCTGGTGGCTCGACAAGTTGGGAACGCGCGTGTCTGGGCTTGCCGTCAATCGTGGTGGCGGTTGCAGAAAATCAATTTCATACGGTTGACGCCCTTCAGTCACTTGGATGCGCGGTTGCCGTTGCACCAGGTCCACAATTCGTATCAGACACCAGCTGCATTATCGGGATATTATCGGCAAGTCCTGCCTTGAGGCAATCAATGTCGTCGGCCGCGACATCGTCTGTTGACGGTCTGGGTGCCATCCGAATTGCCAGCGCCATATTGCCGACCAAGATCGTTTTGCGGCCTGTAAATGAGCACGACAGTCGATTGGTTTGGGAGTGGCGCAACGCACCCGAGATCCGATCAACAGCAATCGACAGCGCCGTGATTCCGTGGGACCACCACTGCATTTGGTTTACCGGCCGTATCAGCGACGCTAATACTGTAATGCTAATCGCCGAAGACGCGCGCGGTGGCGTGGGGGTTGTCCGTTACGATTTCGATGGAGCGGACGCCAATGTCTCGATCTTTCTTGCGCCCGGCAATAGCGGGCGTGGCTTGGGTAGCATTATTCTTCGCGACGGGGAGCAGTGGGTGATGACGCGTCATCCCAAGATCAAACGATTCCATGCCAGTATTCGCCCCGAGAATGCCGCATCGATTGCGCTCTTTGAGGGGGCCAACTACCATACAACAGTGATAAGCTTTGAACGGAGAACAGATGGTTGAGCCTAAACCGCTGACGATAGGGCAGCATCGGCTTGGCATCGGCCACCCGCCGCTTATCATTGCAGAGTTGTCGGGCAACCATAACGGATCGCTGGCCCGCGCACTTGAGCTTGTTGATCGTGCCGCCGACGCCGGGGCGCATGCCGTCAAGCTCCAAACCTACACTGCGGACACGATGACGATCGATTTGGCGGAACGCGAGTTTTTCATTTCCGATCCTGGCAGCTTATGGGAGGGGGAGTCGCTTTACGCGCTGTACCAAAAGGCAATGACGCCCTGGGAGTGGCATAAGCCAATTTTTGACCGCTGCCGCGAACGCGGCGTCATTGGTTTCAGCAGCCCGTTCGACGCGACGGCGGTGGATTTCCTCGAAGCGCTTGACGTGCCATGCTATAAAATTGCGTCGTTCGAAAATACGGATCTGGCGTTAATCAGGAAGGTTTCGGCGACCGGGAAACCGGTTATCATTTCGACAGGCATGGCAACCATCGCCGAGATCGATGAAGCGGTGCGTACGGCGCGCGCAGCCGGTTGCGAGCAACTTGTATTGCTCAAATGCACGAGCAGTTACCCGGCACCGCCCGCAGAGAGCAATCTTGCCAACCTACCGCATATGGCCGAGATGTTTAATTGCCATGTCGGCTTTTCTGACCATACACTTGGCATTGGTGTCGCCGTTGCTGCAACGGCCTTTGGCGCCGTTGTTATCGAGAAACATTTCACGGTTCGCCGCGACGAGGGCGGGGTCGATGCTGCCTTCTCTTCCGAACCCGATGAATTGGCTGCGATGGTGCAAGAGACGGCACGCGCAGCCGTCGCGCTCGGATCCGTTCGATACGGTCCTACTGACGCCGACATAAAATCACTGCAGTTCCGCCGATCTCTTTACGTTGTTGAAGACATGAAAGCAGGCGACGTTCTGAGCGCAGAGAACTTGAGGGCAATTCGACCAGGGTTAGGCTTGCCGCCCAAATATTTGGAACAACTGTTGGGGCGGCGGGTGACGCGCGATGTGGCTAAAGGCTCCGCAGCGAACTGGGACATATTTGCCAGCTAACACGTTGCACAGTCGACGGGGTCGGTCGCTAATTCTATTCGCCGGGACGAGAAACAATGCATTGGAAAACAAAGAGCTCGGCATTTCGTATCTTATCGAGAATGCCGTTTGGGGGAACAGTGCACCACATGCTGCAGCGCTACGTCACACGTGAGTGGCCTCGGTCGGATGCCGTGTTGGACGAGCTTATCGTCGCTGCGCAGGACATCCTTGCCGCAGTTGGTTCCCCAGGCTCTTTAGCCGACGCACGGTTTTTGGAAATCGGGTCCGGTCGTGACCTCGCTGTTGCCCTTGCGCTGCGGATGTCGGGCGTTGGTACCGTCGTCACGATCGACGTCGAACGGCTGGCGCAGCTCGATCTGATAAACCATTCGGCGCAGTATCTGGGACGTAAATTGCAGTACGACGTTCCCGTTTTCGCGAGCTTTGAAGAGCTGCGCGCTTTCGGAGTGGACTATCGGGCCCCCATAGATTTGAGGGAAATCGACGACGCCAGCTATGACTGCTTCTATTCGGTCGACACGCTCGAGCATATCCCGGCCGACACGTTGCCGATAATCCTGTCCGCAGCCCGATCGCGTCTCAAATCGAACGGCATGACCGCGCATATCATCGACTACAGCGATCATTTTGCCCGCGGGAGCGGCGCGTCCCGCCTGAACTTTCTGCGATACAGCGATCGCGGATGGGAATCACATAACAGCCGGTTCTTGTTTATGAACCGGCTGCGCCACAGCCAATACATGACATTGTTTGCGAACGCCGGTTTTAGATCGATCGTCGGGACGCCCTTTTGCATTGATGTCGCCGATCTAACGATTGGCGATTTCGACGAAAAATTCCAGAAGATGTCAGTGCGGGATCTCACGGCGCTACGCGCCCTTATCACAGCGCACCCTTAGGAAGCCTAGATTAGCTTTCTGGCTGCGTGTCGTATCAGAATATACCAAATTATCGATACTCCGGTGGAAGCAACAACGATCTGCGATGTGTCTTTAGCAAAAACTATCACTGTTGAAAACAATCCCACCGCGATACAATTACACCTAGTAATCAAATCGAATCGACCAGAAGACTGGAGGAGCACCGCAAATGGATTAAAAAAGAACAATACAGCTAAGATGGTGACGGACGTCGCTATTACCACATTCATTTCGATGCCATACATAACGCCGAATGTAAATATTACCGGGACTGCTGAAATTATACATAAAATAAATAGAATGATATAACCTTGAATTTCGAATTTCCGTATTTTCGCAAACAAATCGACTTTTTCCTGTTGTCCACTCGCTATCAGATGGCGATGGAAATATGTTCCAAAGATAAATGCACATTGCGCCGCAATTATTTTTATCAGAATCATCTTAGTGATGACACCCATTTGCTCAAGGGACACGAAAAGCGCCCCAGCAATCCTTTCTTGATTGAAAAATATCAAGGACGACATGGACGATACCACTGCCCACGTTGCGATGCGCCGATTTATCATCAAAAGAACCAGTATCTTTCGAGCAATAGACCGCTTTGGCATTATCAACTTACCCCTAAATATATAGATGAGCAGGATGGGCGTTGCGACTATCTCTCCCCAAAGAGCAATTGATGCAATTTCGATACTTCCCATGCCTAGGATCGCAATGTCGATAAGAACAACGATCGATTTCAAGATAAAGCCTACTGGATGCGTAAACTTGTTTTTTGATGCACGACAAGCAGCAAGGATCATTGTGTTAGCAGCTGCACACAGCAGCGTTAAAAATAAAGTCGCGAAGTGGAATGCAGTCGAGATTGCTATGATCGACGCCGCGAGGACTGACATAATGCCAATAACCGCTAGTCCGGCTAATAGAAAGCGACTGACGTTGACTGAAGCACGATCGATTACGCCGGGTGTGAACAGGCGCTGGTTATAAATAAGTTGTGAAAGACCAAGCGACCCGAATTCTGCAAAAAGTGTCGAGATCAACAGAATCGTCGAAACAGCACCGAAATCACGGTTGTCGAGGAGCAGCGATAGCACAATCACACGCATTGCGTGAATGAGCGAGCCGGCCGCGAGCAAAAGCGAAAAAGTCATGAACGCGCGTGCTCGCCATGCTTGGCTCATGCTCAACGATCACCGACACGAAGCAGTCGCCGCGCACCCTCGACAACACCAGCTTGCGACGCGATAAGATCGCCGACCGACGCCTGGTTCTTTGTCGCTAGCATTAACGAATTGCAGCGGACCTGATCGATCACGTCCCCAAAATTTGCACCTTCATATTGTGCCTGTTCGGCAGGGGAAACAGATATGAGATGGTCAACGAACGTCGGCATGAGCCGGTCCATACCATGGATAAACCGGATCAACTGCTGCCGCCTTGTGGCGTCGTTGGGGATATCGATGTGATCGGCAGCGGATAGGGCGGTCGGACAGATGCCGGACAGGCGAAACGCCGATTCACTCAGAGAGATCACTGGCTTGCCTCGCCAGACGGCATCGATAACCGAGCTGCCGCCATTAACGACGACGAGTTCCGATGAATCGATCAGGTCCGACGTATGCTCGGAAGAGCTCGCTTCAATGTAACGAATGTTTCGAGCAGAGCAGAATTCGCGGTATCGACGCGACGCATGTTCGCCCAGGCTTTTTCCGACGCGCTGGCTCCAAATGGGATGCCCCCGGATCGTCCATCGAGCCCATGGGACGCCAATTTGTGTTTGTAACCATTCCATTGCTTCAAAATTATCGCGCCAGCCGGTTTTCCAATCAGGATGACCCCACACTTCATACATGCTCGAAGGCAGGACCAACACCTCATGCGAGCGCGCCGAGCCGTTCCCGTTACTGCTATCCTTCTCCGAGCGGCCAATTTGGAAATCGCGCCACTCGTTCGATCCAAGTCGTTCTACCCGTCGACAGATGACATTTTCGGCCTTGCTGATATCAGCGTGACACAAGTCCATCTTTCCCACAGTTTGACCCAGCTCCTGCATCAGTTTCAACCCAAGACAGTTTTCATGGGGGATCAGCATCAGGCCGTTGCCGAACCAGCTGCGCTCGTAGGAAGCGAAATCGACGCCTGCAAATCGGGCGGCATCCATAACCCCCCTCAAGATGTCAATCCGGCCATTGAACAGCAGGATGAGGTCAACACCGTATTCTGCAATCCACCGCAACGTAGAGTGATAGCCCACGCGATAAGCCTGCAGGAGTCCGGTTGCACCTGGCCCCTGCGTAATATCTTCGGTCAACTCGGCACGCATAAGTGCCGCTCTGTTCGACAGCATCGCAGCTTCTTCGCCGTCGACGGTCAGAGTCTTGGTCGACCAATCCAGCTTGAAGGCACTAACACCACTCCCTGCTTTGCCGGCACCCAGCCTACACTTTACGCAATGTTCCAAACCGCCCCAACCAAGCGTTTGATACTGCTTGTCATAACAGCTGACCCGCGAACCAGAGCAAACGAGTTCACTCACTGCATAGCCTGCTTCAACAGCGAGCCGCACGAGGAAATCGCGCTGAGCGCCGTGAGGTCGCCAAGGATAAATTTGTGCAACACCTATGTGTCGATATATCTTGCTTGTGCGCACGGCTTAGACAGCGCTGCGCCACGAAGAGGCACGATCATGCGTATTCATTCCGAATATTGCAAAAACCTTTGCAAGAGCCCCGATGAACCCGATCGCCATGATCGACAGTATGTAAAAGGGAAGGCTTAACGGACTAATCAATAAAGAAAGCAGCAGCGCACTATTTAAATAACAGAAGGCGATCCGGCCGAAAAATATACGACCACTTTCCATAGCCCTCTGACAAATGCCCAGTAAAAAGCCAGTAAACGCAAAAACGGAAATCATTATTGGATATCCGAAATCATGAACCAGCCCGGACGCTGCCGGTATGAAGTAACCATCATAGTCAGTTATGGCGACTTGATACCCAAAACGACTGAGAAAGAGCGACTGAATACCTGTAAATGTGATCACGACGCCCTGATCACCATCGGTAATAATCGCATCGCTCACCCAAGCAACATGGAACGCGTATAATATGACCGCCGTAGCGTAGTTCATAATATCGTTGATCCATGCTGTCCCACCGGTGTAAATCGTTGATGAGCACTGCGACATGATCTCTATTGCCGGCTGTGAAAGATGAATACAAAGCTGACTTAAATAATCCCCGGCATTTGCCGCGCCAAAAGCATCAGCGCGGAGAGCGAATATCATGCCGAAAAGGATGAGGATCGCGACCAAACTCGCAATCAGGCGGCCCGTAGTCAAAAAACTTGGCATTCGACGCATGCCTGTTGCGCCTCTTCCAAACATCGCAGCCGCAGCAAGAGCAATAGCGACAAGAATGACAGTTCTGCCTGCGGTAAGATAGGTTAGACCGGCAAGTCCCAATATGACAATAATGAACACGATATAGCGACCACGAGACCACTTTTCCCAATCAAATACTAGATTTATCAGTGGGAGATAAATAGCAACCGAGAACAAATTCCCAAAATTACTGATCAGTCCACCCCGCTCTCCGACTCGATTTAATTCGGCGCGTGCTGCTGCGATTCCGATATGATTATAATCGATCCCGCGAAGTACAGTCCGGTCATAGTAAATCGCAGCAATTCCCAAAAGTGCAACTAATCCGACGACGATATTGAACCGGACGGTCGACGACATTGCCTTTACCGGTGGCACACGAGGGATCATAGCGATCGAATAGCCAACTATGGCCATCAGAACCGAGCCGATGACTAACAGGAAAAAACCGATGGAGGAGTAATTGAATATCAATCCGATATAAATCACGGCGACAATTGAAAAGATGGCCGAAAACCAGAAAGTCGATAATATCGGGGATTTCGAGTATGTCATCGGGTGATGCATAGCCTAAACACTTTTCACACCAAAACCTTTGCACCTAACAATTTCCGGAAGTAATCGATCGTGTAGGCTAGTCCTTGCTCGAGGTCTACGTTTGGAGCCCATTTCAAAACATTTTGGGCCTTATCAATGTCGGGGCGACGCTGCATCGGATCGTTCACGGGCAGGTCGTGAAACTCGAGAGGCATCATGTTTCCAACCATCGCATTCACTTTTTCGGCCAGCTGACGGATCGTAAACTCGCCTGGATTGCCAATGTTTATCGGGCCGGTGACATCGTCGGGCGTGTTCATCAGGCGCATCATCCCGTCGATCAGGTCATCGACATAACAGAAAGAGCGCGTCTGCAATCCATTGCCGTAGATCGTGATCGGCTTCGCGGTCAAAGCCTGCATGATGAAGTTCGAGACAACGCGACCGTCATCGGGGTGCATCCGTGGCCCGTAGGTATTGAATATTCGCATGACCTTGATGCGGAGGCCATGCTGTCGGCGATAATCGAAAAACAACGTTTCGGCGCATCGTTTTCCTTCATCGTAACATGAACGCGGACCGATCGGATTCACGTTGCCCCAATATTCCTCAGTTTGTGGATGTTGCTCTGGATCGCCATAAACCTCTGATGTCGAAGCCTGAAGTATTTTTGCGCCCGTTCGCTTTGCCAGACCGAGCATATTTATTGCTCCGTGAACGCTCGTTTTCGTCGTTTGAACGGGATCGAATTGATAATGTATCGGCGATGCCGGGCAAGCCAAATTATAGATCTCATCGACTTCAACAAACAACGGCATTGTCACGTCGTGCCGAAGCATTTCAAAATTTGTGTGACTCAGCAAATGGGCAATATTCGACCGTCTTCCTGTGAAATAATTATCAATGCCAAGAACCTCATGGCCTTGCTCGACAAGTCGATCGCAAAGATGGCTGCCCAAGAAGCCGGCCGCGCCCGTAACTAAAATTCGCTTCGAACTGTACTCAGACGGCATTCAATAGCTCCTCAAAGCGTGCGTTAAAAAACTAAAGCTCGCGCCGTATAGCGCGCATCCATCCCGACGTGCTCACATATAACAGCCAATGTATCGGGCGAATGATATTGAAAAGCCGACGCTTGCCACGCCGTTCGTATTCTTCGCCAATGACGTTAAGCGCTTTTCGTATCATCATTGACTTGCTTGCAGAGATTGACGTCGGAACCTTCCGGTAATGCACGAGCGGTGCCGCAATTCTCACAATGCGTCCATCCGCACCGGACACCCGCAGCCACATGTCAAAATCTTCCACCGCGACATGCGACTTTTCGATATTGAATGGTCCTGCCGCGACTAGTGTCGACCTCTTGATCAGTACACTCGACATGGCAATCCAGTTTTTCAAAAGCAGCCGTCCGTGGCGAATATCATGATGTTCGATCGGCGGCGTTGGCGGGTGGAATATAGGCAGCAAGCTGCCATCCGTAAAATCGCGGATCGCGGCGCAAACCAACGCGGCACCGGTTTCATTCATGACAGCAACTTGAACTTCCAATTTGTGGGGGAGCCAAATGTCATCAGCATCGCAGAATGCGATCAATGCTCCCGTCGAGGTTGAAACACCGAGGTTGCGTGGCCCGGCAGGACCACCGAAATTATGTGGCGCACAATGATAGGTAAAGCGCTCGTTTTGGCTACAGAACTGTTTGATGATCGCCGAAGAACCATCCGTTGAACAATCATCCACCACAGATACGTCGAAGTCAGAAAAAGATTGCGCTTTTATGCTTTCGAGCGTCGCAAAAATATATTTTTCAGCATTGTAAATAGGAATGACTACAGAGACTAAAGGCATCGGATTCCGATCCGCACCAAACCGGTCACTTTAGTTTCTATTGGTGTTCTTTCCCTCAAGTCTTTGATAGCCCGCTTTGTGATCATATTGACGCAAGAAACCCTCTGCACATCGATGGCCATCAGGCTACTTCGCGAGAATCATAGTCATGAAGTCTGGAACCGATCTTATCGAGATATGCTTGTTCAACCCAATCAAGAGCTTCGCCATCCCCACTATACTCTGGTACGAGCTTGCGTAAGATAGCGTACATTTCGGAAATACTGCTCTGTGAAGCTGCGCGTTCCAAAGCGACGAGTTGCTTTTGCAAAATCGGCCAGGCGATCATGTTCTCGTTTGCCTTCATGATGCGCACGTGCCCCGTAGGCGATGGATTATCGCCGATCAGCAATTCTTCATATAGTTTTTCGCCAGGGCGAAGGCCAATCACCTCAATCGCCACGTCACCGTCGGGATTCTCCATGTTCCGGACCTTGAGACCAGAAAGCTGGATCATGCGTTCCGCCAAGTCGACGATCCGGACCGGATCGCCCATGTCCAGAACGAAAACCTCACCACCGGTTGCCATGGCACCAGCTTGTATGACGAGCTGGGCAGCTTCGGGGATTGTCATAAAGTAGCGCGTGATTGCCTCATCAGTAATGGTGACCGGGCCGCCGCGTCGAATTTGGTCACGAAAGCGCGGGACGACGGAACCGCTCGACCCGAGAACATTACCGAAGCGGACCATCGAGAACCGGGTTGTGCTGGTTTGTGTTGCCAATGCCTGAAGGATCAGTTCGGCAAGTCGTTTCGATGTGCCCATAACATTGGTCGGGCGCACCGCCTTGTCAGTGCTGATCAGAACGAAATCACTTACCTTGTTCGCGATCGCCGCTTGGGCTGTTACCAATGTCCCGAACACATTGTTGCGGATACCCTCCGTCGGGTTATGTTCGACCAACGGCACATGCTTGTATGCCGCGGCGTGATAGACGGTATCGGGCCGCCATGTTGCCATAATCGTCACGAGTCTTTTGGAATCTTGAACAGAAGCGAGAAAAGGGATGACATTGCCCTGCGCAAAGGAGACTTCACCAAGCCGTCCTGACAACTCGTCATGGATCGCATATAGATTATATTCGTTGCTCTCGATCAGAAGTAGCGTGGCTGGTTCCAAATCCAGTATTTGCCGACACAGTTCACTGCCGATCGAACCACCTGCGCCCGTCACCAACACGGTTTTGCCGACAATATTCTTGGTCAACAGACGCTGATCCGGTGGCACGGGGTCGCGTCCTAAAAGATCTTCAATGTCCAAATTTTGCAAGTCGCTCACAGTGATGCGGCCGTGTGCCAAATCCATGAGCCCAGGCAATGTCCGTATCGTCGCTGAAGTGCCGCGAACAGCTTCGAGGATTTCATTACGCCGCTGTCTGGTCGCCGATGGCACCGCAAGCAATAAATCGGAAATCTTCAATCGCTCGATTAAACTACCAAGATCAGTGGTCGGATAGATTTTATACCCATTTAAAATGTTGTTCTCTAGCGTTCTGTCGTCGTCGACAAATCCAACAACGAGCATTTCCTCACTGTTCGCAAGGCCAGCGGCCAACTGCCGACCGGCCGAACCTGCGCCGTAAATAAGTACGCGCTTCCTGATCCCGAATATTTTCGTCCGATGATAGCCGCCGCCCAGCCAATATCGCACGATCATCCGGCAGGAACCGACCGCAAGAAATAGGAGGATGGGCTGAATTATGCCGATTGTTCGTGGAATGCCGGCAAAACCGATGATAGTAAAAATCGTGCAATAAACAGCACCATACAAGAGCGCCGCTTTCGAAATGGCCGCCCACGCGCCACCCGCCGCGTAACGAAAGATTGCCCGATAAAGACCAAAAAAAACGAATACGGGGATCGCAAATGCGAGCGCAGCAGCGTAGGATAGCCACTGAATTCCGGTGGGAACAATCCAATAGTCAAGGCGGAGATAATATGCCGCTGCGACCGTAATGACGCACATCAGGCAGTCGACTATCATCGCAATCGCGCGTTTCCAGCGACGCGGCAAAGCTAACATCCGATCGATCAGGCTAAATTTCACTTGAGTAACATCCGCTGCGAATTAGCGCAGTCCGCCTAGTTGAAGCCCTTGTGGGGTGCAAATGATTTTCGGTTGTAGCAACTCGGGTTGTGACCATGTATATCGTCCTTCGTTCGCTTAGTAGCATTGCGTGCAAAAAACCGCGAAATTGCTCACCAATAAAATTTTCTCTTGCCGCACAACTGGTTTGATGGCATAGCTTGGCGCGAGTTCGCCGAACATCAGTGTAAAAAAGTTTACGGGAGTTAGTTATGAAGATTGCAAAGATCGCGACGACGGCTGTTTTGGCTCTGTCGCTTGTTGCCGTACCGACCATTGCTGCAGCAGCGCCTAGCGCGAGCAAGCTGTCGCTTTCGGCACCAACTGGTGTGGCGACTGGTCGCGTTGGTGCGCCGGTGCGCCGCATTGCCAAGGGTGGCGGCAGCAGTATTATCATTGCAGTGTTGGCTGCCGCAGCAGTTATTGCAGGCATCGTGATCGCGGCCGACGGCAACGACAACCCGACCAGCAAGTAAGCTTATATGACATCACGGAAAAGGCGGTCTTCGGGCCGCCTTTTTTGTTTGTTTAGAACATGTGCTGCTCGGTGAGTTTCGATAATTCGTGCTCATTGCGCAAGCTGCTCCGGTTTCAAGTTCCATTTTCTAATGCTCATCGGTTAGCAGCCATAACGACCAGAGGCTCCCTAATATGTATCGTCCCCCAATCACCGAACAGCGGTTCGTACTCGAAACGACCGCGGGCATCGGCGCACTTGGCGTTGACAGCGACCTTGTCGATGCCATCCTCGAAGGAGCGGGTGCATTTGCCTTGGGGGAATTCGCGCCGCTGAACAGGATCGGCGACACTTCCGGCGCGCATTGGACGGACGGAACCGTAACAATGCCCGAGGGATTCAAGGCTGCGTACAAGGCGTATGTCGAAGGCGGTTGGGGTTCGCTTGACGGGCCGGAAGCCTATGGCGGGCAGGGTCTCCCGTTCAGTCTCGCGATGGTGGTTCTCGAAGACCTCGGCACGGCGAATATGGCGTTCACTCTTTGTCCGATGCTTACGGTCGGTGCAATCGAAGCAATCCACACGCATGGGACTGACGCGCAACGTGCGGCATATCTGCCCAAGCTTATCAGTGGCGAATGGACGGGCACGATGAACCTGACCGAACCCCAAGCAGGGTCGGATGTCGGTGCGCTGCGTACCACCGCCGCCCCGCGCGGAGACGGCAGTTTCAGTATCAAGGGAACGAAAATATACATCACGTTCGGCGATCATGATCTGACGGATAACATAATCCACCTTGTCCTGGCACGAACACCCGGCGCACCCGCTGGAACGAAGGGTATTTCGCTTTTTCTCGTGCCCAAATTCCGACCTGCAGCCGACGGCACGTTTACGCAAAGCAATGACGTCCGCTGCGTCTCGATCGAGCATAAGCTTGGCATCAATGCCTCGCCGACGTGCGTTCTGTCCTATGGCGACAATGATGATTGCCAAGGCTGGCTGATCGGCCCCGAAATGGGCGGCATGCGCGCGATGTTCACGATGATGAACAACGCGCGGCTAAACGTTGGTCTTCAAGGTGTCCAAATCGGCGAGCGTGCGACGCAAGCCGCAGTCGCTTATGCCAAGGATCGCATTCAGGGCGGATCCGCCGTTATCGAGCATCCCGACGTCCGGCGGATGCTTCTGCGCATGAAAGCGTTGACGCAGGCGGCGCGGGCACTTGTCTATTCTGCAGCAGGCTATGTTGATCGTGCGAACGCAGGCGTTGAAGGAGCCAAGGCGCGTGTCGACCTGCTCACGCCGTTGGCCAAAGCTTACGGCACCGATGTCGGCTGCGAAGTCGCGAGCCTTGGCGTGCAGGTTCACGGGGGAATGGGCTTCGTCGAGGATACCGGTGCTGCCCAGCACTATCGCGACATTCGCATTGCTCCGATTTACGAAGGGACCAACGGCATTCAGGCCGCCGATCTGGTAGGGCGCAAGCTGACCGGCGACGGTGGCGCTGGATTATACGCCCTGATTGCCGAAGTGCGTGCCGACGGCGGGGGCGAAACGGCTTTGATGCAGCTCGCCGATGCGGTTGCAAATGCAGCTGCGTATTTGCTGGGGGCGTCAGTGGAAGATCGGTTGGCGGGCAGCTATCCATTTCTGGACATGGTTTCGGTGATGACATGCGGCGGCCTGATGGCGCGTCAGGGTCAGGCAGCAACATCGGACAGCGGCTTCGACAAGGCAAAGCGCGTGATCGTGCGCTACTACCTCGATCATCTTGTGCCAGAGGCGCTCGGCAAAGCGGCGGCGGCAACAGCGGGTGCGGCTATTTTATATTCATTGAATGCCGAAGAGTTGGCGGCGTAACCGTGCGCACCTATCTGGGGGTGGAACGGAGAACTACAATGACCACCGAAACCGCAACGCTCGCCGCCGGATGCTTCTGGTGTATCGAAGCCGTTTTTGATGGGTTGGCCGGTGTCCAGTCGGTCGAAAGCGGCTACATAGGCGGGCAAGTTGCAAATCCCACGTACAAGCAAGTGTGCAGCGGCACGACTGGTCATGCAGAGGCGATCCGGGTCGTGTTCGATCCTGCTATCGTCAGCCTTGACGACGTGCTCGACATTTTCTTCGAAATCCACGATCCGACGCAATTGAACCGTCAAGGTAACGACGTGGGAACCCAATACCGTTCGGCGGTTTTTCCACACTCGCCGGAACAGGAAACCGCAGCCCGCGCTGCGATAGTGCGCGCTCAGTCCGACCATTCTCGTCCCATCGCCACGACGATCGAACCGCTCACGACATGGTATGTGGCCGAGGATTATCACCAGGAATATTTCGAACGCGAAGGCGCGTCGAACCCCTATTGCCAGATTGTTGTCGCGCCGAAACTTGCAAAGTTTCGCAAGAAGCACGCGGACCTATTGAAAGCGATTTCGGTATGATCAGCGCATAGTCATGGTCGACACGCTTCAGTCTTGTTCATATAATTATGTGATGCGGAGAATGTGCGATGGCTGCAGATCAAGACTTGAGCGAATTATATGGCTCAAAGCCGTTATCATATTACGGCAATCCAAGGGTCGACTATGTGGACATGCTTCCAGACAATCGTAGTTTGAGAATACTCGAGATTGGCTGTGGTAATGGTGCGACCGGCGTGTTGGCCTTGCAACGACATAAATGCGTTGAGTATGTCGGAATTGAAATGTTCAAATCCGAAGGAAAAAAAGCAGAGCAGGTTTTAAGCAAAGTCTACATCGGCAATGTCGAAACGATGACATTTCCATTTCCGCCGGATTATTTTGATGTCCTCATCGCAAGCGAGGTTTTGGAACATCTGACTGACCCGTATGATGTCGTTAAACGCGCGTGTGTCTGGGTAAAGCCCGGCGGGCGCGTTTTTGCAAGTTCGCCCAACATCTCATGGTTTGGCAACATTGTAAGTTTGATCCGCGGTCGATTTGATTATGCAGAGGAAGGGATGATGGATCGGACCCACCTGCGCTGGTTTACGCCATCAAGCTTTGCAGAAATGTTTGAAAGCGCTGGCGTAAAGATCGACCGACTTGCGCCGCTTTCAGAAGTGAGCGGCAAAAACGCAAGACGCAAAAAATTAGTATCACTGTTTTTCGGCGAGCGATTTGACCATCTCTGGTGGTATCAGATCAACATGCACGGCACGAAAGCGTGAGTTCTGTGAAGTCAAATGCCGTGATATGATTTGAACCAATTCACGAATGTGGGAATGCCGACGTCGAGTGGCGTCGTTGGCTTATACCCGTGGTCGCGCGCAATGGCGTCGATGTCGGCATAGGTCGCGGGAACGTCACCTGGCTGCATCGGTTGGAAATCGCAGATAGCCGATTTTCCCGTGGCTTCTTCGATGAGGCCGATAAAGCGCATAAGTTTTTCGGGTCGGTTGTTGCCGATGTTGTAAATTGCGTGCGGCGCGACGCTGCCACCGGGCTTTTTTACGTGATCATCTACCGGCGACCGGTCGTTGCACGCTAGAATACCTGCAACGATGTCATCGATATAGGTAAAATCGCGGCTCATTTCGCCGTTGTTGAATACCTTGATCGGTACTTCGCTGAGGATCGCCTTTGTGAACAGCCACGGCGCCATGTCGGGCCTTCCCCATGGACCATAAACCGTGAAAAAACGCAATCCGGTCAAAGGTATGCGATATAAATGCGCATAGGTTTCGCTCATCAGCTCGTCGGCTCGCTTTGTCGCCGCATAGAGCGAAACCGGGTGGTCGGTACGATCGTCAACAGCGAACGGCAGCTTCGTGTTGCCACCGTACACTGATGACGACGATGCATAGACCATTGGCACGGCCCGTTCGCGCGCAAGCTCGAGCAGATTGAGATGCCCGACGATGTTCGACCGGGCGTACGCCATGGGATTGACAAGCGAGTAGCGGACGCCCGCCTGCGCCCCGAGATGGATAATCCGGTCGATAGACTCCTCGCCCAGATCAAGGTTGTCAGCGAAGTCGAGTTGCCTGAACGTAAATCCCGATCCTTCCAGTCTCGCGAGCCGCGCCTTTTTCAGCGCAGGGTCATAATAATCGTTGAGATTATCGATGCCGACCACTTGGTCGCCGCGCGCCAGCAGCGCGGTTGATACGGCAGCGCCAACAAAGCCGGCAGCACCCGTAACGAGAACTCTCACCGCGCACCCGCTGCTGCACGACGCAGCCGATCATTGATTGCAAGGCCCACACCGATTTCGGGAATAGGCGCAACAGCGATGCGTAACGCCATGGACAGGTCCGCTGCGTGCAGCGCGGCAAACAGCGTCGCCGCGGCTTCGTCGAGGTTTCCGGCCGCGCTGAGGTTGATCGTGCCGACGACCGACCCGAAACCGACATGCCACTCATCGCCGGCAACGGTCAGCGCATTCAGTCGTAGCGGCTTGGAAGGGGCATAGTGCGCGGTCAGCTGCCCTGGGGCCTCGATGCTGTGACCTTTGCCGATTTCCATGGCCCCCTCGATCAAAATCGGGCCGTGCCGCAGCAGTGTGACGGTGCTTCCCTCAACTTTGACGATGGTCGATTCGATACCACCAGTCGTCGGTCCGTCGTCGATAACCATCGGAATTTTGCCGTCGAGCGTCCTTAGTACATGCTCGGCACGCGTCGGGCTTATGGTGCCGCTCGCATTTGCGCTGGGCGCCGCCAGCGGCAGGCCCGTAGCAACAAGCAAGGCGCGCATAACTCTGTGTTCGGGTATCCGAATGGCAATCGTTGCGAGCCCTGCGACCGCATCGGCAGCAATACGCGCGTCCGTCCGCAGCGGAACAACGATCGTCAAGGGCCCCGGCCAGTGGTGGTCGGCAAGACTTGACGCCGTCGCGCTGAACGTACCGATTGCGAGCGCTTGATCCATCGACGCCACATGCACGATCAGCGGGTTGAACGCCGGGCGACCCTTTGCCGCAAAAATCGCCGCGACGGCTGATGCCGAAGTTGCGTCGGCGGCAAGGCCATAAACCGTTTCCGTCGGCACGGCGACGGGCTGCCCCGACCTGATCAACTGCACCGCACTTTCGGTGGCCCGATCGGAAAACGGCACAATTTGGGTCTGCAAGGTCAATCGCTCCAGATGCCGCGCGTGTCGTAGATGATCTTGCCATCGCGCTCCTCGGGCGGGACCGATTTGAAGATATCATGATCGACGAGAACGATGATCACCGTGCAGTCAAGCAAGGCGGCATCGATATCAACCAGTGTGGCGTTCGTGCCATCGAAAAGCGAAGGGAGTTCGGTCGTGTAGGGCTCCACGATTGCGACCCGATCACCGAAACGCTTTGCCAGATCGACAGCAACCTTCAGCGCGGGACTTTCGCGAAAATCGTCGACATTGGCCTTGAATGCCAACCCAAACAGGGCAACGCGGCCCGAATTGTCTGCGATCAATCGGCTGGCGTGATCGACGACATAATCGATTTTTGCATCGTTCACTTCGCGGGCGGTGCGGATCAGCGGTGTGATATCCGGTGCGCTATGAACGATGAACCACGGATCGACCGCGATACAATGCCCGCCGACGCCGGGGCCTGGTGACAGAATGTTGACACGCGGATGGCGATTGGCAAGTCGGATGACCTCCCAAATATCAACGCCGAGTTTGTCGCTCACCATCGACAGTTCGTTGGCAAATGCGATGTTGACGTCGCGAAAGGCATTTTCGCTAAGCTTGACCATCTCGGCTACCCGCGCGCTTGTGGTGACGCAAGCGCCGCGCACAAAGCTCTTGTAGAATGCCAGTGCCTTGCGGGCGCAACGCGGCGTGATGCCGCCAATACAGCGATCATTGTCGATCAACTCGATGAGAATCCGGCCCGGAAGAACACGCTCGGGGCAATAAGCAATCGCTAAGTCGGCTGTGCCGTTTCCTGCTCGGGGTAACTTCAAGTCGGGGCGCAACGTCGCGATCAGGTCGCGAACGGCATCGGTCGTACCGACGGGGGACGTTGATTCGAGAATAATCAGGTTACCCGGATTCAGCACCGGGCAAATCGCCCGTGCCGCGCTGAGGACGTGGCCGATGTCGGGGGCATGGTTTATATCGAATGGCGTGGGCACGGCAATCAGGAAAACATCCGACGGCTCCACCGTAATTGATGCCCGCAACAGGCCGCGCGCGACGACCCCCTGCACGAGCGCATCGAGATCGACTTCCTCGATATGAACCTGGCCCGCATTGACGGTGTCGACAACGCTCTGGTGGACGTCGATACCAAGCACGGACGCGCCCGATCGCGCAACGACGGCAGCAGTCGGCAAACCGATGTAGCCCAATCCCATAACGCAGACGGACGGGTGGACGCTAACCGGCACTGGCAATGACTTTCGCGATCCGTGACGCGGCTTTGCCGTCGCCAAATGGGGAATGGGCATGGCTCATTGCATCGTAAGCCGAACGGTCATCGAGCAATCTGGATACTTCGCTGACAATGGTGCCCGCGTTTGTCCCGACCAGCTTGGCCGTTCCGGCAATCACGCCTTCGGGCCGTTCGGTCGTCGCACGCATGACGAGCACCGGCTTGCCGAACGTCGGCGCTTCTTCCTGAACGCCGCCGCTGTCGGTCAGGACAAGCGTGCATCGGTCGAGAAGGCGAACGAAAGCGGGGTAATCCAACGGGTCGATCAATGAGATATTTTCAATGCCTGCCAGTGCACCCATCGCGGCGCGAACGCTGGGATTGGGGTGGACAGGGAAAACAATGGCGACGTCGCCGCGCGCTGCAATCTGGGCAATCGCGTCTGCTATGCCCGCCATCGCCTTAAAGTTTTCGCGGCGATGGGTTGTGACGGTGATGACTTTCTTGCCCTGGAAATGATCGATAATGGCGTCGATTCCGACACATAACGACGGATCGGCAATCAGCCGCGCCCGAATTGCGATCAGCGCGTCGATTACGGTATTGCCCGTTTCGAAAATTGAGCTTTCGGGCACTGCTTCGCGTCTCAAAGCATCGGCCGACGTTTTAGTCGGCGCAAAATGCTGATCGGCTATGGTTGCAACAATCTTGCGATTAACTTCCTCTGGCCATGGATGATGGATATCGCCACTGCGCAGGCCTGCCTCGACATGCGAAACCGGGATTTTCCGGTAATAAGCCGCCAGTGCTCCGACCATTGCTGTAGCGGTGTCGCCTTGTACGATCACGCGATCGGGCTGCTCGCTATCGAACACGGTTCCCAGCTTCGTCAACAGCGCCGCTGTCAGCCCGTCGAGCGTTTGTCCCGGCTGCATGATGTTCAGGTCATGATCGGGCACGATCCCGCTCAATTGCAAAATCTGGTCGAGCATTTCGCGGTGCTGCGCGGTTACGCACACGCGGCAGTCGATGCCCTCGGCCCGCAACGCGTCGATTACCGGAAACATCTTGATCGCTTCGGGGCGCGTGCCGAAGACAGCGAGGACTTTGGTCTGCATTTGCGTTGGGTCCCCTTTCTCGATCCGACGACGCAAGCGCTCTAAGCCAGCCAGTCTTGCACTCCGGTAAACGCATCGCCGCAGTCAGGTCGACAGAACCCATCGCTCAGTGCCTTCGATACCCAGCGCGGTCAATCGGCCGCTGGCGAATGCGCCGGTATCGATGCCGATACGGTTGTTACGTTCCTCGACATGTTCGGTAATCGAATGGCCGTGCACGATCATCAGGCCGTGATCGCGCGGATCATCGAGAAATTCACGGCGGATCCAACGCATATCGCTCCCGCTTTGCTCGTCAAGCGGAACGCCCGGACGAATGCCGGCATGAACGAACAGATAATCGCCACACCGCCACTGGTCGATGAAGTTTTTCATGAACGTAACATGCTCGACCGGGATGTGTTGTGCCACCAGTTCCGCGAGATCGCCAAGGTCGCACGCATCATACTCGGCTTCCGTTACACCGTAACTCAGCAGCGTTTCGCGCCCGCCGACGCGGTGGAAAAGGCCAGCTGCCTTTCGGTCGCCTTCCCACGCGCGAATAAGTATTTCTTCGTGATTGCCCATGAGCAGAACCGTTTTTGGCGATTTGGCAATGTGCATCGCCCGCTCGACGACACCACGTGAATCGGCGCCACGATCAACAAGATCGCCAAGGAAAATCAGCTTGGTATCGGCCTTGCCGCGCGCCGCATTGTCAACGTCGATCAGCGCGATCAGCGCATCGAGGCAATCACGCCGCCCGTGAATGTCGCCGATCGCGTAGACACGCTCGCCTTCGGGCAACGCATAAACCTGCGGGTCGGGGTCGACGGCGCGCGCGAAAAACTTTTTGAAGATCATGGTAGTCGTTGCAATCGATACTCAAGGAGCGGTGAACGGTCCCTTACACCGTTTCGTGGTCGATGAGCGAATGAAGTTCGATTCCGATACGATTCATATGGTCGCGGATGCGTGGCCAACTTTGCGTCAAGAAGCGTTTGCGTTCGTCGTCGCGCAAACGGGCGAACGCGCCTTCTGCGACGAACATGCCGACGCCACGTCTGACCGCCACATAGCCGTCGTCTTGCAACGATTGATAGGCTTTGGCGACGGTAAGAGGATTTGCGCCATGCTCGCCGGCGAAGGCGCGCACCGAGGGTAACTGGTCCCCTTCGCTGTAGGCGCCTTCGAGGATCGCTGCCGACAACAGGCCGCGCAGACGCAGATAAACGGGAATTTCAGGAGAATCGTTCGCTGTCATGCCGTATTAATACACCACGTAACTCACACTGTCAGCCCCAGTTTTTAACAATGCTGTCATAATCGGGACGCGGCCGTTCTTCGAGCGACCTTGCCGACGAGCCGATGAAGATGAAGCCTGCAATTCGGTCGCCGACGTTGCCGAACGCGTCGCGCACCGCGTCGACATAGGCGGGCCAGCCGGTCTGCCAGCTGCCCACGAAACCGCTGGCATGCGTTGCCGTGAGCATGTTCATGCAGGCCGCGCCGACTGATAGTTCCTGTTCCCAGACCGGGATTTTACTGGTGTGGACGGGCGTCGACAGCACGACGATCAGTGTCGGCGCAAAAAGCGCAAATTGCGCCATCGCTTCGATCTCCAGTCGCCCTGCTTCGGGTTTCTCGGCGCGGTAAGCCGATGTCAGCAATGCTGAAAGACGATCGCGGTTCTCTCGACCGATTATGATAAACCGCCACGGTGCGAGCTTGCCATGATCGGGGACGCGGATCGCCGCTTCCAAGATCGTGCGCAGCTGCACATCGGTTGGACCGGGCTCGATCAGATCGCGCGGCTTGCCTGACCGTCGCGTGCGAAGAAGATCAAGCGTTGAGGAAGTGTCGTTGAACATGCCCTCGCCGCTAACAGCGCCCTCGCCAAGCGGCAAGGCAGGCTTTAGATCGACGCGATGTTTGCGTTACTTCTTGCTCTCCTCTCGGCCCCGACCGATGCGGCTGTTCGCGCTGCGGCGGCTCAGGACATCCGGGTTGCCACGATCGGTTACCGGTTGGCGCGAGCGGGAATCGGTCCCGCCGATCAAGGTTTATGCGATGGTCAGGTGAGCCTGCCCGGCCTCGTGATTCAGGATATTACGCAATATGCACCCGCCGACCATGACGCGGCACGGCGCGTGCTCGGGATCGCTGACGGACCGACGATTGTTGCTGTCGTGCCGGAAAGTGCGGGAGACTGGGCGAAAATGCAGCCTGGCGATCTTATAACTTCAGTCAACGGCGAGCCGATCAACGCTGAGGTTTCACGCACCCCCTATGCACGAATGGCGCAATTTGAGTCGATGATTGACACGGGAATGCGGCTTGGCGGTGCGACGATCAATGTCCGTCGCAAAGACGGCATAGTCGGGACGTTTTTATCATCTCAAGCGGGGTGCCCGTCGTGGTTTCAAGTCGTGTCGCGACGCGGGATCAACGCACAAGCCGATGGCCGCTATGTCCAGATATTTTCGGGCATGATCGACTTTGCGGCGAACGACGATCAACTTGCGACGATCATGGCGCATGAACTGGCGCACAATGTCCTGCGCCACATCACACTTAAAACGCGATCGAAGCAAGCCGAGTACGAAGCCGACCGGCTGGGCGTGTGGCTGATGGCGCGGGCAGGGTATGATGTCGACGCGGTGATCCCGTTCTGGACACGGTTCGAAAAGCGAACCAACCCCGGTATATTCGCCGACGGAACGCACCCGTCGCCCAAAAAACGGCTAGCAGCGGTTACCGCTGCGGTCGAGGAATTGAAGAAACAGCGGGCCGCCGGTCGACCTTTGATCCCGCCACCAATTCCAAACGCGCCATAATCTGGCTTCACACCCCGATTTTCGCCGCTAGGTTATAGGGTAACAGGCCACAAAGGCCATTTGGCTATTCGGGGAGTTTCCATGGCTATCATTCCGGCGATTGCGCTCGGCTTTCTTATGCTTTTGCTACTGGGCGGCGTTTATGTCGCGGTCAATCGCGACCCTGAATTCGCTGGCCACCCCAAAGGGCTTTACGTCCTGTTTTTCGCCGAAATGTGGGAGCGTTTTTCCTATTACGGCATGCGCGCGCTGTTGATTTTCTATCTTACCAAGCATTGGCTGTTCGCTGACGACAAGGCCAATTTGATCTATGGCGCTTACACGTCGCTGGTTTACATAACCCCCGTTCTCGGCGGGTATCTGGCGGATCGCTACCTGGGGCAACGCAAGGCCGTGCTCTTCGGCGGGATCATGCTCGCGATCGGTCATGGCCTGATGGCAGTCGAAGGAACCGGCGGACAAGCCGATGCGACAATCAATATTTTCTGGGCGGCGCTCGCTTTCATCATCGTCGGCTCGGGATTTCTGAAAGCGAACATTTCGGTGATCGTGGGCCAACTATACCCGCGCACCGATATCCGTCGCGACGGTGCCTACACGATTTTCTATGTCGGCATTAACGTTGGTGCGGCGATCGGCACGATCCTCGTCGGATATCTCGGTGAGACCTATGGCTGGGGGTATGGCTTTGGTTTGGCAGGCATTGGCATGTTGCTCGGCCTCGTCGTCTTCGTTCTCGGCAAGCCATTGTTGCTCGGCAACGGCGAAGCGCCGAACCCGCTGTCCAAGCGCCGGGAATGGTCGCTTTACGGGATCGGCGTCGCTTCGGTCGCGATAATCTGGGCACTGGTCCAGTATCAGTCGGTTATTCAGAATTTGCTGATCGTTTCGGGTGTCAGCCTGCTGCTCTACGTCCTTTATGCCGCAATGAAGCTGGAACCGCATGCGCGCGACCGGATGTTTGCTATCCTGTTCCTAATCGCGTTGAACCCGGTTTTCTGGGGTCTGTTTGAACAAGCGGGCGGGTCGCTCAATCTCTACACGGATCGCTTCGTCGATCGTGCGGGGGTTCCGGCGTCGCTGTTTCAGTCGATCAATCCAATCTATATCGTACTGCTCGGGCCGATCTTTGCGTGGCTCTGGGTCTGGCTCGGCAAGCGCGGCAAGGAACCGTCCGCCCCGGCCAAGTTCGGGCTGGCGCTATTCCAGGTCGGCCTCGCGTTTCTCGTGTTCGTTTGGGGTGCGCAATCCGTCGGCATGGGTGTCGCAACGCCCGTGCTGTTCGTGTTCCTGATCTACTTCCTGCAGACGACCGGAGAACTCTGCTTGTCTCCCGTGGGGCTCAGCGCAATGAACCGGCTTGCGCCATCGCATCTTGCCAGCCTCATCATGGGCGCGTGGTTTTACATGACGGCCGTGGGCAATTTCGTTGCCGGAAAGATCGGTGAAGCGACAAGCGGGGAGGGTGGCGAAATGACCAAGGAAGGGACACTGGCGGTTTATGCGACAATCGGCTGGTGGACGATTGGTGTTGCCGTGGCCGTGCTCGCGGTTTCACCGTTCATCAAGAAGTTGATGCACCTCGATACGCTCGAAGATGATAAGGCGGAGGCCAAGTAATGCGTTTTGTTTTGATTGCCGGTGTGTTGCTTGCCGGATGCACCACGACTGCTCCAAAATCGGGCATTACATCGCCCAAGCCAGCCACAGCAAAATGGAACGCCGACCCGTTTCCCTCGACCTATAAAGCGTATCCGAGCACGCCGACAGCGATCATCAATGCTACGGTCTTTGATGGCGAAGGCGGACGGATCGAGCGCGGGACCGTTTTTATGTCAGGCGGCAAAGTGACCGCAATCGGTGGCTCCGATACCGCGGTGCCCGACGGGACCACGGTCATCGACGGCGCGGGAAAATGGGTGACGCCCGGGATCATCGACATTCACTCGCATCTGGGGGACTACCCGAGCCCGCAAGTCGCCGCGCATTCGGACGGCAATGAGGCAACCGGCCCCGTGCGCGCCGAAGTGTGGGCCGAACACAGCGTATGGCCGCAGGATCCTGGGTTCAGCCGCGCTTTGGCCAACGGCGGCGTAACAGCGCTGCAGATTTTGCCGGGGTCCGCCAATCTGTTCGGAGGGCGATCGGTGACACTGAAGAACGTCTATGCACGCACAATGCAGGGCATGAAGTTTCCCGGCGCGCCTTATGGCTTGAAAATGGCCTGCGGCGAAAACCCGAAGCGCGTTTATGGCGGACGTAATCAGCCGCCCGCCACGCGGATGGGCAATGTCGCTGTCAACCGAGCGACCTGGGCCAAAGCAGTCGAGTATAAACGCAAGCTCGACAA